>RQOU01000001.1 GCA_008373165.1 SAR202 cluster bacterium
GGAGGCACCTTCTAGAAAAGAAGATCTAAATTGAATTCCCCATTTATTATCTCTTTTAGTCATTATCCCTAGAGCCTAGGATGATAAAACACTGGTTTTTAAGATGACGACGAACTACCTCACATAGTATCTGAGGTAGTTCGTAATCCTTTTACCCACTTCTAAATTTATGTTCGAGTCAACCAAGCAAATTTCTGGGGTTTTCGCTTTGCATCATGAGCTAACGGAACGTTAATCAAAGATGGCCCGTCAACTTTTAACGCTGCGTCTATATGATCATCTAACTCCTCTGAGTTGTTAGCGTTGAAACCGACCCCTCCCAGACCTTCCATCATCACGTCATAACGAGCGTTAAAGTTCATGGCTCCTTGTGGGAGAAATCCTGATTCACCACTTGAAGTTATCTCTGGGTCATGGCCGCCGATTCCTCCATTGTTGAATACAATCCACGTAATAGGAAGGTTATGTCGTACCGCGACCTCACACTCTGTTCCGCCAAAACCGAAAGCTGCATCACCTTGGAGACAAATTACTCGCTTACCTGTCTGCACTGCAGCGGCAATAGCGAAGCCATGTCCTAATCCCATAGATCCATAGGAAGACGCATCTAAACGCGTTCGTGGTTGCATCTGGTTGACAACAGTGCGTGAAATGTCCATCGTACTAGCACCTTCAGCTACGAATACTGAATCATCTGGCAAACTCTCGTTAATGGAACGTAATGCCCGATAATATCCAAGAGGTGATGTCTCTTCCTGCATCATCTCCTGCACAGTCTCAGAATTTTCCCGGACCTTCTCACCCACTTCATTTAACCATTCTGAATCCTGTGGGAATTGCCATTGTTCTCTATCCAATACATCAATCAGCTGACCAAGAGTGAGCTTGGCGTCACCTATCAATGCAACCTCAGTCGCCACATTCACTCCAATTTCCTCTGGGTTGAAATCTAGCTGAACTATTCTCACATCTTCTCTGAACCGTGGGGGAAGTCCGAAGTGCAACATCCAATTCATTCGAGCTCCTACTAACACAACCAGATCGGCATTCTGTAATACGAATGAGCGACCGGCAGCGGCGGATTGTGGATGATCATCCGGGATAATACCTTTCGCCATAGGCATGGCGAGATAAGGTATACCAGTTTTTTCAACAAACTCTCTCATTTCGCTGGCAGCATCAGCGTTATTCACGCCCTTGCCGAAGATAACGAGTGGCTGCTTGGCAGTTTTTAAAGCTTCAATTGCGGCCTCAACATCAGCCGGATCCGATAAGGTTTTTCTAGGACTGATTACCTTGGGAGCCCAAATTACTTTGTCTTCGTCCCAGCTATTTTGTATAACATCACCTGGGAGATCCAGATACGCCGGACCAGGAGTACCATGAGTTGCCTTTTTTATTGCCTCAGCAATATAGATAGGCAATCTGTACGGGTCTTCCACACGTTCAGCAAATTTCGAGTAGGGTCGCATAGCAGTCAGCTGATCAGTTTCTTGGAAGAATCCTTGCATGTGCCCAGATCTTTCATAAGATCCACCGAGTAGTAGCATAGGCCATCGATTTGACCATGCGTTCGCATAGGCGCCTACGGCATTAAGCACACCTGGTCCTGATACTGCAAGTGCGACTCCGATTTTCCCATTTCCGCTCAGGTAAGACACCGCCTGCGCCGCATATGTGGCTGGCATCTCGTGGCGCATTCCGTGGTAGGTAATACCTTCATTCATCAGGGCACCGGCAAGACCCCCAACTGGGATACCTACAACCCCAAATCCATGCTCCACGCCTTGCGTCTTCAGTGCCTTCGCGATAATTTGTTCTCCGGTGATCTCGCCCATGATTCACACTCCTTCTTTGATTCTTAAAATGAACTAATTTGCGCAGTACGTAATTACGTTTTTACCAGTGAGGATGGTACACGGTATTCGGATTTAATGCTCATTCAAACAAAAATGGGATTTAAAGCCGGCTGATGCAAGGCAAACTAGAAAGATTGCGGCACCTTTTTCGGGACTTTTGGGGAAAGATGTTTTTGTTCCTGTCAGTTAGTACACAACGGATAAATAGGGTAGGGACGTTCGAGTTTTCCTACGGGGAAATTCTGTAAATTTTCGGTTATAAACTTTGATTGCTTCATGCCATTTTTAAATACAGGTCAGTTGCTGTTTTGCACGAATATGGATTTGCTTTAGATAGTTATTTTGACTCAATTAATCAACCATTGTTATGGTAGTGCCCAATTTATCGAAAATTAGCAATATTGAAGATATGTGAGTGTAATCATGCGACATAACCGTTATTTTGTTTTGATAACTTTGTTGTCACTAGCTCTTTTTATAATAGGTTGTACCTCCGAATCCGTAGAGCCTCAAGTTGTAGCTGCCATCCCACCGACTGCTACGTCAGTCCCACCGACTGCTACGGCTGTCCCACCGACTGCTACGTCAGTTCCACCGACTGTTACGTCAGTCCCACCGACTGCTACGTCAGTCCCACCGACTGCTACGTCAGTCCCACCGACTGCTACGTCAGTTCCACCGACTGCTACGTCAGTTCCACCGACTGCTACGTCAGTTCCACCGACTGCTA
>RQOU01000002.1 GCA_008373165.1 SAR202 cluster bacterium
CAAAAGCAGACGTTGAATCTATTGTCCTTTAAAGTCGTAATATGGCACAATTTGTCGCGTATTGGGTTAAATAGGGTCCCGATCGCGATAATCCAAAGCCAATTTTCTCCCACAGAGAACCTCATGATTTTTGCTGGCGAATACGAACATCGAATCGATCCTCAAAGTAGGGTCGCTATTCCTGCACGGTTCAGAATAGCGTTCGAACATGGCATTATCCTCGGACGTGCCTACGATAAGTGTGTAGTCATCTACACTCCCAAAGAATGGGAACGAGCCGCCAGCGACATAGCTCGGAAACCGAGCACATCGGCAAGTGCACGAAAACTCGCCCGTCTCACATTCTCAGGAGCTTTCACAGGAAAACTCGACCGCAGCGGTCGAATCGTCATTCCATCACAGTTACGTGAGTATGCCGAGTTAGGGGAAGACGTGGTCATAGTCGGCACGGGCAGATTTATAGAAATTTGGTCAATCGACACCTGGGACACAGAACGAAAATCATTGATTTCCCAAGCAAGTGAAATCGCTGAAGCAGCGCCAAAAATCAACAAGCTACTAGCACAAAACGAAGCGGAGACGGACGAGTGATTCTCATGGGGCTTGAACTTCATCACACTCCGGTGATGATACCGGAAATTATCCAGGCACTGAAGGCACAGCCAGGTGGTCGCTATATCGACGGAACCCTCGGTGAAGGTGGACACTCTAAATCCATTCTAAACGCGATCGAGCCAGGCGGTCAGGTACTTGGTCTGGATGCAGATGCAGAAGCGATAACTGTAGCGACGGAACGGCTCATGGATCATGGAGATGCGTTCCTAGCGATCAACACCAACTTCAGAGACATACGAGCAACAGCGCTAAGATATGAATTCTTACCGGTTCACGGGGTGCTGTTTGACCTTGGAGTTTCGTCACTTCAGCTCGATCGGGAATCTCGAGGGTTCAGCTTCCGTCGATCTGACCCGCTCGATATGCGATTTAGCTTTGATCAACAATTAACAGCTGCCGACATAGTTAACGAATATGCTGAATCTGAACTTGCCGATCTAATATTCCACCTCGGTGAAGACAGAGCCGCACGACGAATCGCCAGAGCAATCGTGCATAACCGTCCACTCAATACTTCTTTGGAACTGGCAGAGTTAATTGAAAAAGTGAGTCCAAGGCGCGGGAAGCGCATGCATCCTGCCACACGGACGTTCCAAGCGATTCGCATAGCCGTGAATGACGAATTGTCAGCGTTAGAGACCGCGCTCGAACAGGCAGTTTCTCTACTTGGACAAGGCGGGCGCATAGCTGTTATTTCCTATCATTCACTTGAAGACCGCATAGTCAAAAATTTCATCCGAAAACAGGCTTCTGATTGCATTTGCCCACCCGGAACTCCAATTTGTAAATGTGATCATCTTGCCACTTTAAAAATGGTCTCTCGGCGCCCTTTGACTCCAGGTGAATCTGAAATCGAAATAAATCGACGCGCTCGTAGTGCCAAGTTAAGAGTGGCAGAAAGGATATGAGCATCGCCTCCAACTCAGCCCATATCGGCCACCAAATCCATTACTGCCAACTTCAGTCTAGGTCTCTGACCGAAGCCAGAATGAAGACCGAGCCCCCTGATATGCAAACACATCTAGGGCATCCCTATTTATTTTTCTATCCCACCCAACCGATATAGGAGATCATCATGTTGCAAGAGGACTTCAGAGTAGCCATAGATATAGGCACAACCAAAGTATGTACGATCATTGCTCGAAAGCGTCCAGATCATCGAATCGAGGTAACTGGAATCAGTGTGGTCCCGTGCGAGGGCATGAATAAAGGGTTAGTTGTAGACGCCGCAGCTGTCACATCCGCCGTACTGAAATCTATAGAAACGGCCAGCGAAGATGCCGGAGTCGATATAGATTCTGTTTATGCCGGATTAACTGGCAATCATGTGGAATCCACCAATCGATGGGCGAGCGTTCCACGGGCTCGAGGTATGCGCGTCATCACTGACATCGACCTTTCGTCTGCAATGGCAGCATCTAGTGCGATTGATCTGGCAGACGATCGTAAATTGCTCCATGTAATACCACGCAGCTACGCACTGGATGGCCTCCATGGTGTTCGAAATCCACTGGGAATGCATACAGGTGAACTACATGTGGAAAGCCACGTGATTACCGGATCAATCTCAAAAATTGATGAGCTTGAAAATGCTATTTCAGATGCTGGCGTTGATATTTCTTCCATGATTATCGAACCACTAGCCAGTGCACATGCAGCACTAACCGCTGACGAACGAGAAGAAGGCGCTATATTGATAGATGTAGGGGGAGGAACCTCAGATATCGCTGTTTATCACGATGGTGCGGTCTTGCATACAGCTGTGATACCCGTAGGTGGATACCAATTCTCAAACGACTTAAGCATTGCCTTTGATATTGATTTTGATGAAGCAGAGCAACTAAAGATCCAACATGGCACAGCTGCCCCTGAACTCACAGGAATGAAAGAGGAAATCACCCTTAATCCTCATTCCATGCATCAGCCACTGATAATCACCAAACGTGAGGTCGGACAGATTTTAAAAGAACGAGCATCT
>RQOU01000003.1 GCA_008373165.1 SAR202 cluster bacterium
AAATCTTCAGGAGCCCCCTTGATCACATAAGCAATTTGATCCGCATCGCTTGAAGCCTCTTTAACTCCAACAATGTTTGGAACTTCCGCAAGTCTCAAAGTGGTTGCAGCATCCATATTCAATGACGTACGAGAAGGAACGTTATATAAAATCCCTGGCAGCGAAACAGCATCTGCAATCGAGGTGAAATGCTGATAGAGACCACCCATTGTCGGCTTGTTATACGCGGGAACCGTGAGCAATAGCGCATCGACTCCAACTTTCTCAGCTTCTCGAGATAATGCAATAGAACCACGGGTATTGTTATTAGTCGTCCCTGCTACCACAGCTCCATCTTCACCAACGGCCTCTTTCACTGCGGCAAATAACTGAATTAATTCTTCGTCGTTCATTGCAGGCGCTTCGCCCGTTGTCCCACCAATAACCAATCCATCAGAGCCTGATTTCAGCACCGCTTTTGCTAATTCTCCAGCACGCTTGTAATCCACATCTCCCTTTTCGGTAAAAGGAGTAACCATAGCTGTTAAAAGACGACCTAATTCTGCCATTTTTTGACCGACCCCTCATCGGCAAGATGCACTTGCTATTTTATTTTTCGTTGTGACCTTGGATTCAGGACATCTCGACGATGAGCTTCATCCATAATCTGTAGAGCATTAAGTGCAGCGCCTTTTCTCAGATTGTCACAAGACAGCCACAAGGCAAGTCCATTCTCGTGCGCAGTATCCATGCGTATGCGACCAACCAGGACATCATCCCCTCCAGCTGCCGTTAATGGCATAGGGTATTCATTTCGACTTGGGTCGTCTACCACCAACACACCGTCATACCCAGATAGAACTCGTTTTGCGTCATGGACCGTAACATCGGATTCAAATTCGATCTGCAAAGATTCACTGTGAGAGATTTCAACGGGAACACGAACACACGTAGCAGAAACTGCCAAACTTTCATCGTGAAGTATTTTTCGTGACTCGTTCAACATCTTCTGTTCTTCCTTCGTATAACCGTCGGATAAGAAGTCATCCACATGAGGAAGAATATTAAACGCTATTTGGTGAGGATAGACATCTAAATCAGCCTTTGACCCTCCAAGTACATTTCCTGATTGTCGAATCAGCTCTTGCTGTCCCGCTGATCCTGATCCGGTAACCGACTGATAAGTGGCAACAGTCACAGCTTTGATAGCAGAAAGTTTCCGTAGCGCATCTAGGACCATAACAAATGGCGTACTAGTGCAATTAGGTGTGGATACTATCCCAGGATGCCATTCAATATCGTCACCATTAACCTCCGGTACAACCAGAGGAATTGATGGATCCATACGAAATATCGAGCCCTTATCAATGACAAAAGCACCTTGCTCAACAGCTCGAGGCGCTAGGCGCCGACTAACTAAACCACCAGCAGCGAAAATGGCTACATCGATCCCATGAAAACTGTCAGATGAAGCTTCTGAAATAACAATATTGTCATCGCCGTATTGAATCTTCCTCCCAGCCGAACGAGCTGACGCCATAAGAGTTATCTTGTCGGCAGGATGATCGCGCTCGAGAAGAAGTTTAAGCGCCGTACCGCCGGCAGCACCTGTAGCTCCCACTATACCTATATTTAGATCTCTAATATTCATTTTTAACGTTTCGCGTTCTGATTCATAACAAGCTAAATTATCTAATCCTGCTCTAAAAGTAGAAACGTGACCAAATTAATAAACATGAACAACAGTTATGAAAATCGTACTACCAGCTAAGTATTCAGCTTATCTAGACCTAAGACACTAGCAAGGCCTACTACAAGCTCATCGGATTCACTTACTCGCTTTACCGCGACCATTACACCCGGCATAAAACTTTCACGATTAATGGAATCATGAATCATCGTCAAGGTCTGACCTAATGCGCCAAACACCACTTCGTGTCGAGCAACGCGACCTGGCATCCTCGCACTATGAACGTTAATGCCTTGGAAGTCGCCACCTCGGGTGCCTTCAAGAATCTGAGATTCCACAACATTATGGTCAAACCCTGAACCCCGCCCTTCGATCATCGACTCAGCAATGGACAAAGCCGTACCTGACGGAGCATCGACCTTTGCTTCATGGTGACTTTCCAACAAATCAGCATAATCAAAATACTTAGAGGCAATTCCTGCAAGATGAATTAAAACCACCGCTCCAAGAGCAAAGTTTGAAGCGGATATCACTCCTACCTGCCTCAGTTCAGATAATCTCGCTATCTCTTCAAAGTCGTCAGGGGCCAGTCCGGTAGAACCCGAAACAACTCTAACCCCTGCATCAATACAAGTAATAATGGCACTTTTCGCAGCTTCACCATTAGTAAAGTCCACGACTACATCAGGTTTAACTATTTTGAATAAATCTGAAAGGCTCGGAGCCAAGGGAACAGATATTGAGGTACCCGAAACTACAATTGCGGAGGAGGAGGCAGCAATATCAGCACCGCCAATTGGGATCACTCCAGGCTCGAGAGCCGCAGCCGTAAGAACGGTAGATCCCATTTTGCCTAACGCGCCATTTACTGCAACTGTAATTTCCGATGCCATGTTGCCTTCAATGCTTGACTAATTAATCAACGACGACGCGGTGGACCCGAACGTCGACCACTCCCATCATATCCACCAGTTTGACGCCTTGTGCGTCGGTCTCCGCTGTTACCTTCATCACGACCTGAACGATCCGAACGGGGAGCCCTCCGGTCGGAATCAAAATCACGTGGTTGACGT
>RQOU01000004.1 GCA_008373165.1 SAR202 cluster bacterium
AGGCGATGATTGAGGCTGTCACCAAACAAGGGTGATGCGTGACTTAGCCTTTCACCACAGTAAAACGGTGTGGAATAGGCTAAAAGTTATAAGTTGATAAGTAATGCAGAGGTTGGTCTTATTACCGGATTATCTTGAGGTGTCTAGTTTTCACATGCGTAACGGGCAATCTCTTTTTGACCCGCTTCTATGCTGCCGACATAATCAACCAGAATAATATCCACCGTATTTTCTGCTGTGCTTCCCAGACCGCACGATATGGATTTGAACGTCTGTGAAAATCCTTCTAATGCAAGTCCGTCCTGAGTTGGGAATCGGTACTCTAATCTGTCAGATGCGTAGATTAATTGCGACTCAAAATTGCTTTCAGCGGTGATTAGTTCAATTCCTATCAGATAATTCATTATTTTCAGGGCTTCGTCTTGCTCAACTGGTGCTAGGTGGAAGAAATGGTTGTTGCCGAAAACGATGTTTTTACCTATCGATTTTGAACTGCAATGACTTGGATATTTTTTTAGCACTTTTTCAAAATCCTTAGATTCTGTTATCACATACGTTAGATTTTCATGAGGTAGAGCGTATTTGTTTTGGAAACACGCTAGTTCCATAAAGCTTTCATCATCGAAAGATTTGAAGGTAAAATCCGATGTTTTTCCAGAAGTTTCGATTGTAGCTCCAGCGCGTATTTCATAGGCTCCAGATTCTTTTCTTAGCTGGAGCTCGATCTTAGAGTCCTCATTGAAATAGCTATTTTTTACGTAAAGATCTACGACTTTTTGGGCCTGTTCTTGAGTAACCGGAGATATATAAAACACAGTGTTGAGGTGATAGCTGAGCTGTTCGTAAGAATCTTTAGATGCACAGCCAATTACTATTAATGTGCTTAGTAGGATTGATATCCAAAACACTCCCTTGAGCATCTGACCTCCCGTCGCCCCGCTTGGGGAATAACGTAGTTGCAATCTCCGGTTTCTATGTTTGAGCGTAAGGAAACTACTTCATGAGATCAAGAGCTAGAAGGCAGTTGAATTTCAAGGTTACGGGTTGCATTGTCGTTAGTATTAACAGCTAGATTTATTTGCTACTTACTTCCTAATCCACTAGTTTTCTCGTTGGAGATAACGCATGGCCCCCAATATTGTTCGCTACGGATTGCTCTCTACCGCCCAGATTGGACTCAACGCCCATCTGCCTGCATCAAGAGAATCTGAAACATCTGAGATTGTTTCCATTTCATCTCGAACGGCTGAAAAAGCTAAGCAAGCAGCACAAAGTCACAATATTGACAGGTGGTATGGATCTTATGAAGAGCAACTAATCGATCCAGACATCGACGCGATTATCAACACACTTCCAAACAGCATGCATTGTGAGTGGACTGTTAAAGCGGCTGAAGCCGGGAAGCATGTTTTATGCGAAAAGCCTTTAGCTGTCTCAGCAACAGAATGTCAGCGCATGATCGATGCGGCTAACGCAAATAATGTTGTCTTGGTTGAGGCATTCACGCACCGTTGGAACCCTCATATGCGAAAGGCCAGACAACTGGTAGCTGAAGGTGCGATTGGTGAGATTCAAACGATTGACAGTTCACTTTGTTTTAATGTCAATGAGCCTGACGGGAACATTCGGTTTTCCAAAGCGTTGGCGGGTGGAGCGCTTAGGGATGCGGGGAGTTACGCCGTATATGCAATCAGGTTTGTCATGTCCGCAGAACCAACACATGTCATCGGGTATTCTCATGACTCAGGTAACTGGGGAGTCGATACGACGTTTGCAGGAACCATGAAGTTCAATTGTGGCGCAATCGGAAATATAACCACCAACATGCAACAGCCATTTCGTTGTTTCATCACCATTCACGGTTCTGGTGGTCGAATTGAAATCCCAAATATGTTCGACGACTCGGGACCCATCATGATCAAAAAGGGTGACGGGCGAACTAGTCAGGACGACCATGTGATTGCCGTGCAGGCACCGAATCGATTCCTGGTTCAGTTGGACGAGTTTACAGAGTGTGTTCTTACTGGCGATAAGCCTGAGTTTCCGGCTGAAGATGGTCTTGCTAATACCATTGTTTTAGAGGCTCTTTATGAATCTGCAAAGTCCGGTGCTTCCGTTTCACTTGGTACTTGAACAATTCCGTCGCGATAGGTTTTGATTCACTACTGTGGCGTAGTTAATGTAGCGTCTAGATAGTTGCCGGGTGAGCGATCGGATGTAAGATGCGCAATGTTCGTGTTCCAACACTACAAATCAGAGATTTTTAATTATGTATCCAAGTGATGTCCGACAAAAATTAGCATCTGGAAACCCGGTTCTAGGCACAAGTATGTTTACGAGAGAGCCGTTTGTAGCTCAATCGATTTACCAGACAGGTGCAGACTGGGTTTGGATTGATCAGGAGCATCAGCCGGTGGGTACTGAGTCGGTCGGAACTATATGTGTTCAAGGCCGTGAAAATGGTAGCGCCCCGGTCATACGTGTGCCTTACAACAATCCTGGTGACATCAAGAAAGCCTATGACGTTGGAGCTGTGGGCGTAATGGTTCCGCAAATCGATACACCTGAAGATGCTAAGAATGCAGTCAAATGGGCGAAGTATCCTCCGGTCGGGCAGCGGGGCATTGCTCCTTTTTTCGCCGGATATTTGGGCGTTTCTGCCCAGGACATTATCGATAATGCGAACGACGAGACGATCCTCATGCTCCAGATGGAAAGCGTTGAAGCTTACGAAAACCTTGACGAAAT
>RQOU01000005.1 GCA_008373165.1 SAR202 cluster bacterium
AACTCTCGGGATAGTTGGAGAATCCGGGTCAGGTAAGTCTGTAAATGCCCTCTCGTTGATGCGTCTTGTTCCGTCTCCTCCGGGAGATATTGTTGGCGGTGAGGTCACGTTGAACGGCCGTGATCTCCAGCAACTTTCTGAGGGAGAGATGACAGAGGTTCGCGGTGGTGAAATCTCCATGATTCTCCAGGACCCGATGCAAGCGCTGAACCCCGTATTTAACATAGAAAATCAGGTTGGCGAAGCTATAAAGATTCACCAGAAACTCAAGGGGACAGCTCTCCTAGATAAGGTTGTCGATTCATTGAGGAAGGTTCGAATTCCAGCGCCTGAGACTCGTGCAAATGACTACCCTCATCAACTCTCCGGTGGTATGCGACAACGTGTTGTGGGTGCTATAGGGATTTCATCAGCGCCTGCAGTCATTATCGCGGATGAACCTACAACCTCTCTTGACGTTACGATACAAGCGGCATACTTACGACTCCTGCGCCAGATTCAGCAGGAAGAGGGTGTCGGGATTATTTTTATTACTCACGACTTTGGAATCGTGGCCAAGATGTGTGATCGGGTTGCTGTTATGTACGCAGGTCGAATTGTTGAGTTGTCCGACGTAAGGACGATCTTCAATGAGCCGCTTCATGAGTACACCAAGGCGCTTATAGGCTCGGTGCCGAAACTTGAAGAGAAAACAGGAAGGCTCCCTCAGATCGAGGGACAGCCGCCATTGCTATATAACCTGCCCGCTGGTGACGCATTTGCACCACGGTCGACTTTGGAGTTCAGTCCTGAGGATGCAGAACGTCGGCCCCCTCTAGTTGAGGTAGAACCCGACCATTGGGTTCAGCTTTCAAAGAGTTCTTGTGCTGATTTTGATAAATATGCTCATTTGATGCCTGCAGAATAAGTAACGATACCGGAAATTACGACCACGGAGAATTGGTAAGAACCTAATGACAACCGCTGAAAAAGTAGCTATCCCTTCCGCACCGGGTGTCAGTGATAATGCTGACGCCATCATATCGATACGTAACCTTCGTAAGTGGTATCAGGTTGGTGGAGGGTTCTTGGGTTTCGGCAACAAGATTTTCTTGAAGGCCGTCGATGATGTCAGTTTTGATATAGAACGTAATAAAACCTTCGGTCTAGTCGGTGAATCGGGTTGTGGCAAGACAACCACCCTGAAACTCCTGCTTGGTCTGGAGGAACCCACGGACGGTCAGATTTTTTACGAAGGTGAAGACGTTTCGCAGATGTCGAAAGCCAGCCGTACTGAGTTTAGACGATCAGTTCAGGCCGTTTTCCAGGATCCTTGGTCATCACTGAATCCACGAATGCGCGTTCGTTCGGTCGTTGGTGAGCCGCTCGAAATTGCTACGACTATGACTAAAGGACAGATCGCAACGCGGGTAGCGGACCTGCTTACCGAGGTAGGTTTGAACGCTTATCAAGCAAACCTCTATCCGCATGAATTTTCAGGTGGACAGAGACAGCGAATCGGGATTGCGAGAGCACTGGCGTTGAATCCAAAGGTGATTGCGTTAGACGAACCTGTTTCAGCGTTGGATGTATCTATTCGTGCTCAAATCATGAACTTGTTGGTTGACCTGCAAGAGGAACATGGTCTGGCGTACCTTCTAGTTGCTCACAACCTTGCTACTGTCCGATATATGTGCCATGACATGGCAGTCATGTATCTCGGTGTAGTTCAAGAGTCTGGCGAGACTGAAGCAATCTTCAATAACCCGATGCATATTTATACGAATGCTCTGGTATCCGCTGCACTGCCATCTCATCCTGACATACAGCGAGAAGAGTTTCTTCTGCCTGGTGAAGTGGTGTCACCTATCGATCCCCCTCCTGGAGATGTTTTCATGACTCGGACACCCCTAGAAGTTGATCCGAATCATAAGTGGGCCAATGAACGTCCACCGTTGGTAGAAAAAGAGCCGGGTCATTGGGTTGTAGAAACACCATGGTCAATGGCTTCGGATGCTGGCCTTAAGGTGGAGCTGAGCGGGCATGCAGGAGCGTAATTGCTACTTGCCATGAAATTAGTGTGAATTAGAAAAAACCGTTGTGACAAACAACGGTTTTTTTGCGTTATTGTTTTGCTATTAGCTTTTTGAGTATGAACATGTTTTCAAGACATTGACTCGCTATAGTCGGCACTATTCTCGCTTCGATAGGATTTTCTGTCTGGATTGCATAGTGCGCTCCAAGCATAAGAGCGTTCATACCTAACATCATCAAGTTTCCACTCAACCAAAAAAGTGGCGTATGTGCATATTTCACGTTGAACGTCGCAGGGATGAAATTTACGATCAGTCCGATAACTGAATTCCCAGCAAATGCATGTATAAAATCGATAGCACTTTCCAGCGCACCGAGATCCTTTGACCAGTAACTGGCCAATGCATTTGAGATTCCAGATATGCTACTGACCCAGAGCGTGAAATATAAGTTGCTTAAAAGATATGGGCGGAATCTGGTCATCAGCAAGTCCTGTTCTAGACTTGTTGGGAAGTGCGTATGGCTCCCGGGCCTGGATTCGAACCAGGATTGGAGGATTCAAAGTCCTCTGTCCTACCATTGAACGACCCGGGAACGCGGCTATCTAGGATAAGCGTTGATAAGGATGCTTGTGTGCCGTAAGCAAACTAATTATCTAAATAAAATCAGAAAATCATTACTACAGCTAAACAGCAAGATATCGGCGCTTATATCAGTTTAATAGTGACGGAAATACTATTAG
>RQOU01000006.1 GCA_008373165.1 SAR202 cluster bacterium
AACAGGCCGGGGATATTCTCTCGGATAGAATAATTCACATCCTCAAGGAAATAAACGCTCCTAACGGCCTTAGCGAACTAGGCTACACCGACAATGACATACCAGCACTTGTAAAAGGAACACTTCCACAACACCGCGTGACGAAACTAGCCCCGCGCGAGACTGGATCAGAAGATCTGTGTAAATTATTTAGCCAATCAATGCAACTCTGGTAACGTTACAAGCAATACTCACATGTTCTTAGTAAAGTGCCAATTTCATATCTGAGAAGGTGATGCCTTCAATGATCACGTTTCATAAGTCATAGAAAATATTCTCATGTCGACCAATTTTTCTTTCATACAACTTGCTGATCCTCAATTCGGCCTATTCGCTTCTTATAGCGGATTAACCGATGAAGAAATAGATGCACACGCTAAACGCGGTGTGATCGTAAAGAAAACACACAAAATTACTGGATTTGCCGATGAGACGAGATTATTCTCGCTCGCAATTCAACATGCTCAACGGTTCAATCCGGCTTTCGTAGTTGTATGTGGCGACATAATCAATGAAGCAGGTAACGAGGATCAAATAGCCGAAGTAAAACGAATTGCAGGGCTCTTGGATAAGTCCATTACCATCCGATGGGTTTCGGGCAATCATGACGTGGCCTTCGACCGTATTTCTCCTGATCAAGAATCGATAGATCGCTATCGTGAAAATTTTGGGCCAGATTACTATGCGTTCTCTCATCAAAATATCCGTTTTCTCGTAATCAACTCAACCCTACTTACACCACCAAACACCCTACTTAAAGAGGCCTGGGACCAGGTGGCATTCGTTGAACATGAGGCTATGAACGCTAAATATGAAAGAATCGTTCTTTTGAGCCATCACCCTCTTTTCACCAAGCATCCTGATGAGGAAGACAGCAATTGGTCTATCGAAAAAAAATATCGAAACCCTCTACTTGAAGTGGCTAAAAAGCACGGCATCGAAGCGAACTTTGCTGGACATTTGCACCGCAACAACATCGTATCGACCGACTATATAGAAGTAGTAACATCAGGACCTGTCGGATATCCATTGGGGCAAGACCCATCCGGATTACGAAGGGTCGAAGTTACGCCCAAAGGGCTTAAGCATCAGTACCACCCTTTGGAGACCACTCAAACTGGAAATCCTAGTTAATTCTGACCCATGCGCATCACCCGGGGCGGGGAGATCTGTCGCACAGACGTGATCAACCCTATTGATATTGCAATAAATATTGCCCCAAGGACTCCTAAAAGCACACCGATTGACTGCCAGTCGATGTCTAAAACAACCGGTGGGACAACTCTTAAACCTTCACCAGACGTTACAAGAAATGGAATGATGGTTGCGCCCATACGAATACCAAGCACGCCACCAATCAGAACTGATGGCAGTAACACCATGAGCAATTCTAGTGTCACTAAACCAAGTACCTGACGCGTCGTCAGCCCCAGTGTCCGTACGACTGCGTATTCCATCATTCTGGAAGCAAATGTAACCTGTGAATACACCAAAAATCCTACAGCACTAGCGGCCAAAACGGTGGTAAATGCTATTGCAAGAAGAGCACGCCAACCCGCGGAAATGAGAGGATCAACAACGGCGTCAAGAAGCAACTGATCCTGTGCAACAAATGATGGTGGGAACGAACTGCTTCGCATTAACTCGGCCCCGACCGCTGACGGCTGGACTTCTCCGGTTTCAATCCATATTTCATTAGCCTGCTCGGCTGCACGCATACGATCAGCGTTCAGTGCCATCCATGTTGATCTGATATCTCCAATCAGAAAGCTGGAGAACTCTGGATCAACAGTGGGAAAGTAATCAACAACACCCATCAGTCTGATAAATACCGAGTTGCCTAAAATGTCCACACTTACACGATCACCAACCTCGTAACCACCACGATCCATGAAACCTGTACTAGCAATCACCGATATAGGAGATCTGGCAGAACCAGCAGACACGCCACTGAGCCTAGTGACAACCACTGGTGTCCAAGTCATCACTGCAATACCTTCATCTTGCCCCTGAGTTGCTTCGGTCGAGTTGAAAATCAGTGGTTCAAGTCTTGCTCCATATTGGTTGAGGCCAGGCTCGTAAGTCATCCATGAAGAATCATCGTTAAACTCTTCAATAACGATAGAGTCTCCATTTTCGAAAACAATACCAAGCTCATCTATCTCGACCGAGCCTGCATCAAGAGTTGGAGGGTTATAGCGACTAAAACGACCGCGATCAACATTGGGAAGCCCCACGCCAATGAACTCCAAACGAAACGGTGGAACTGGATTGATACCATCTGAATCAATCCCATCTAAAGAACCTGCAAGCAGGCACCACATTGGTGGCAAAGTCGCATCAACTACCTGACAACTGCTCACACCTAAATACAGACTTACAGCATCGGTGTCAGATTCTAAAATGGCCGCAAATATCTCTTCTTGTTCAGAAGAGATGACGATCTCAAACTGCTTTTGTGGAGCGACACTATCTCCTGGATCACCGGTAGGTGTATTCGTAACATCACTTTCAGCATTCTGACCACTAACGACTGATCCATTCACCTCATCAACAGATTGCATCAGGTCAGCACATGCCTGGTGAGATTCTGCAGTGTCCTTACCCTCACACAACATGATCATGTTGCCGACAATCACATAATCAAAGTACTTGGGAGTGTCGCATTTGCCGGCATGATGTCCTCCGTCACCAACACATTGTCTACGATCATTAATACCCTCATCCCACCGTTGAGTATCTTTCAATATCACTGCATTGGCCCCTGTGACTTCGTCAGCGAAATCCACTCCGGTGCTCATAGCCGTGGCATGGTCTGCGTAAAAACGCACCTCATACTCGGCCCTGTTGTAAGGGTCTGAACCGTAGAATCCATAAATTGCTGCTACTGCGGCATCTAAGCCTTCGATATCGTATTCGT
>RQOU01000007.1 GCA_008373165.1 SAR202 cluster bacterium
TGTCTAGATACTGTCCCTTCATATGCGGACAAAGGTCGCATATAGGGCCATGGCACTAATACAAATCGGTAGGTGGGCTTCAGGGTGCTGAGGTTATTTATCCATAGCATTAACTAAAGCAGCACAATTTTGCCTGGCATCAGCTAAGTCCAAACCTTCACATAAAATCATAGTGTTTCCAAATACTATATAGTCCAGATACTTTGCTCTTACGGTGTTAGATTCACTTCCGCTCATGCCTCTTCCGCTTCTCGTTCTTCTATCTTGAATTCCCTCTCCCCAAGATGAAAGTGATTTACCTAATATCGCATCTTCACCTATTACTTCCTCAACATATTTCACTCCTTTATCTAAGGCTAATTGTTGGGAAGGATAGGTTCTTATTTCATAATCCAGAACGATAGATTTAGTGGAATCATTTTTCCAAAATCCAAACCAGGCTCCAGTGGAATCTTCCAGTTCAGAAACATCATATTCTTTGACGACTTTAAATCCTGTATTTATAAAATCTTCAATGGAATATATTCCACTCTCATTGGTGATTTTTTCTAAATTGGCATTTTTAGAATCTGCAGTACCTGTCTCACTCGAACAGGCAAACGTCAGGAGTGCAAATAAAGATATGACAAGTAGTGGAACAGTCCGCGCTAGCATATGGCTCTCCAGAGTTTGTAATTACTGAAATTATGATACAAAGTTGGTGCACCAATGCGTCGAATTTATGAGAGAGACATGACTAATGTCAGAAACGATCCCAATATTTCCTCTAAACACGGTGCTATTTCCTGGTGCGCTTATGCCTTTGCGTATCTTCGAACCTCGCTATCGACAGATGCTTGAGCGATGTTTGGACGGGAATGGGCGATTTGGCGTAGCGCTCATCAAGAGTGGCAAGGAAGTGGGTGCTTCGGCAACTCCATATGAGTTGGGGACCATCGCACGAATCGAGCGCGTCGATGAGGAGAATAATGGTTCAATTCCGATAATTGCGCGCGGCATGGAGAGATTTCGGATTGTCAGCTTAGACTATTCACTACCATATCTGGTCGCTGACGTGAGGCTGCTTGAGGAACTCGTAGACGAGGCCGCAGAGATAGCCGCAGCGCATGCACGTGAGGAAGTTAATCGCTATATCCGGTTGTTGCTTGCCGTTCGCGGTGAGTGGCACCGTCAACCTGAACTTCCGAACGATCCTTTAGGGCTTTTGCACTTCCTGGGAACCGTTCTTCTCGGGCTTTCTGCAGAGATACGACAACGAATACTCGAAGCTGAACCAGTGAGTAATAGATTGGAGATGGCCAGCACTGTCCTGAGCGAGGCTGCAGGGCAACTTGAGAAAAATGTAATGCGATCTGGCCCAGGTGAAGACCGTTCGATTTTTGGGGCTAATTGACCTAGTCCGACAGTTACGTATGTCGAAGATTCCCGGCATGGCAAATAAGTGGAATCGATATTTGAGATATGTGAGAGGTGTGGGGTTAGTGAATTGAGAATTACAGATAACAAAGAAATTTAAGGAGATGGTAATGCCGACTGTAATTATTAACGGAAAGCTAGAGAAATCATACGACCACTGGGTCTCAGCGTTTGACGGTCATGATGATGTTCGAAAAGCCTCTGGATTAAAAGTCTTGTATCGTGGGCATGACTTGAGCGATGCCAGTGCAATTCATATTGTCTTACAAACTCCATCCATGGAAGTGCTTGGTGAGTTTATGAAAGAAAATGCTGAATACATGAAGGAATCTGGACACATCCCCAACTCAGGTGAGCGCACTGTTTGTAGTGACATGTGATCAGGTGTTGTCTTCAAGGCCCATGCAAATGGTCGCCTGTTCGTATAAACGTATCGAAGCTATAAGCACATCTCAATTGCGAAAAGATCTGTGCGGGTCTTTCGTATCCAAGTTGTGTAGGAAAAAAGACTGGAATAACAATGAGTATTTATGCTCTGAAAATCGTTGAAGACGTAAATCAGATAGGGGACGCTATTACGAGGTTTGCATGAAGAAAAATGCTTTTAACAAATATGCGATATTGATAACTCGCGGAATCCTTGTTGGCGGGTTAATTGGCGGTTTATTCGCTTTGGTTTCTACCTATGACGTTGTTAGTGGTGTGATTGGTGGTGCTGGTTCTGGAGCAGTACTGCTAACTTGGGTCGGGCTTGGAGGAAACATAGCGGAACTCAGGAATAAAAGAAATTGAGCCGGTAACAACTCTGCCCCGCTAAAAATTTAGCGGGGCAGAGAAAAACTCAATATTTGGTTCGGATTAATCGAATGGTCCGAACTTTCTTTTGACCTTGTAAACGCCCCGTGTAATGGATTTCATATTGCCAAGCCACTCTTTCATATCCTCTGCGATTTCAGGACGGCCACCTGGGCTCCTTGTAATAAATTCTTCAGTAGCTTCGATTGATGGTAGTGCGACACGGTTAGCCACCATATTTAAGTTATTTCCCGATACAGCTCTGATTAACATTGAGGCAATGCCTTGCGAGAGTAGTTCGGGGCCTATTTTTTCAATTACGCGTGATCCAGATGCTATTACTTCAGCCATTTTGCCAATTTTGACTAAACCGCCGGTGAGTACAACATAGTCATGCGTCCCGAGCATAGTGTGTTCAGGATCATTGGATGCTTCAATGACGGAAAATCCCTGATCTACCAAACTCACGCCGTGGTCTCTGACTATCTGCGGAAGGCCAGCTGATACGTATTCATCAGACTGAGACTCGCATTCAGCGAGAGACTTGTATCCTGCGAAAATTAAAACTTGGTTGGGTTTCGCAATGCTGTGAAGAATTTGGACATTCTTCTTTCCGAGGTTGTCATTAAGAGAGTTCACCGCTTCGATAAAATCTCTTGGTTGGGGTGTTTCTAACTCGCGGTATAGTCCGATTGGCATTGCTCGTCTCCTGAAACTTAGTGAAGTGAATGCGTAACGGTAATTGAAAGAAGTATTCCGCGGTATACA
>RQOU01000008.1 GCA_008373165.1 SAR202 cluster bacterium
CTAGAGCGCAACAGCCTGTTGGATAACCTAATGACGATGTATATGTGGGTGTACCGCAGGGCCATGCGGAGGGTCGTCATGGCTATGATCGTGTTTGCGCCAATCATAAGTCGTTAACTCGTCGGTTAGAGTGACTTCTCCATCGAACACGGTTTTTATTTCAGTGATGCCGCGTCCACGGTTTTTGGGATCTGATAAATCAGGTCCAACGTGGACCAGGAATAATTCTTTCACCCCGGCCTCAGCTGCCATTTCAGCGGCGCCAAGTGTTCCAGTTTGCCCTATATCTGCAGGTCTCCTTGAGTCGTATACCGATTCGAAGTTCCCGCACATAGACACCAGAGCGTCCGCACCGCGGGCCAATTCGACGATTCGCTCACAGGGTTCGGTATCACCGGTGAATACTATTGAGCCTTCCGATGTGTCTAGGCGGTATGCTAACGAATCATGAAATGGCTCAACATGCTCGGCAGGAGCAGCGGTTACCTCGAAATCGTTCCCTGTGAACACGGTTCCTGGACCAACATCTTTTGCCATCACGTTCATCCGAGGCCTCGGTAATATTCCGCCTCGTAGTTCATACGTTGATTTGCTCAACGGATGATTGGTGCGGGCGTTTATATCGTATGCGAAAGCCCCTTTTTCACCGATCAGTCTTTCCGTAATTGACTCAGTGTTATTCGGGCCGAATGCTCTCAACGGGTTTTCTTTACCAACGCTTTCATCCCAGCGCGTCATCATGAAACATGGATAATCAACATCGTGGTCGAAATGGTGGTGCGTGAAGAACAAATAATCGATGTCCAGCGGATGTAATCCGGTCTGCGCCATCTTGTAGGTCGTTGCAGGTCCACAATCGAACATGATCTTTCTGCCACCCACATCGACGATGTGCGAGGATCCAAATCGCGCCTTTGTCGGTCTTGGTCCACCTGACCCCAACACATGTAATTTCGCCAATATTCCTTACCCCGCTTGTGATTACCAGTCCGATAGTGCAATCTTCATGAATTCCCGGGTCGAATGCAATTTCAGGGATTATTGGTTTTTATTCGGCAAAGTTCAGCGTTCTGCTTCTCTGGGTAAACCAAATCAAAGGAGTCCTCTCAGAAATACAGGGCTTTTCTTGACATGTAAGGTTCACGGTTGGATAACATCCCTGGAAGCTCAGGTCCTAGGGAGTTAACTGATTTGATAAGTGTCGTATCGGGAGAACGTTATGCAGCTGTCTGACAGCCAGATCTCGGAGTTCGATGAAAGAGGATATATTTCTATCCCGGGTCTCTTGAATGAGATGGAAGTGAAAATCTTACAAGACGCAATGCCCGATATTCTCGCCAGGACCGGGCCGGAGATAGTTCGAGAATCTGACAGCCCGGAAACGGCAAGGCTCGCGTTCGGACCTCATTATTATTCAGAACCATTTGCACGACTCGTTCAATTGCCTAGAATTTTGCAACCTGTTCGGGACTTGCTCAGAGACGACGTATACATACATCAGAGTCGGCTAAACCCGAAGCCCGGTTTTGGAGCCGGCGGTGGATGGGAGTGGCATCAGGATTTTCCGCCCTGGCACCTGATCGATGGCATGCCTGAACCACAGTGCATTATGGTCTCGGTGTTTATTGATGATTGCACACCGGCAACATCGCCTTTGCTGGCAATTCCAGGCTCACAGCATCACGGTTTGCTTGATTCGAAATTGCACGAAGACGCTGAAGGCCGTGGATATGCACTGCACCATATCGATCGCGCTGCACTTGCCAAACTTGCAGACGAAGGTGGTATTGAGCCGATCATGGGCAAGGCAGGAACCGTCGCATTCGTGCACTGCAACGTGGTTCATGGATCAGCCAATAATGTATCACCATGGCGTAGGGCTATTAGCTATTTGAACTTCAACGCTGTAAGTAACGCGTGTAAGAGTGATGAGCGACCGTGGTATCAGAACAATCGGGACTTCACACCGCTTGAAACAACTGCTGATGATGCACTGGAGCAGTTGGCTTAGGTGTAATGTGAACTTTCGCATGCTTTATACAAATGGAGGATCTTTTTTTCAGCTAAACTTCTTCCTGTTAGGTTTACTACTAGTGTCGACTACTAAAAAACGATAGAAATTTATATGCAACGCAAATTCATGTTAGCTTTAGTAATTGGACTGTTAGCCACTTCTCTTGCGGTTGGTTCCGTTTTGGCGCAGGGACCTTCTGCGTCAAAGAGCAAAGGCCACGGATTACATGCAAGGGTGGCAGAACTTTTAAATATAGATGAAGGTGAACTTACCAACGCATTTGAGGTTGCCAAGCAGGAGATTGAGGAAGAGAAACGCCAGGAAAAACTGGATGGCATGGTGGCCAAAGGGTTGATAACAGAAGATCAAGTCTCTGAAATCATTGCATGGCAAGATAACCGGCCTGAGGGTTCTGACTGGATAAAGGGACGAATGGCAACAGATGCCGGCCTGGCAAGACTAGTTGAGATAGGGAAGATTGATGAGGCTGAGGCAAGCGCTTTTAGTGAGTGGTTAGAAGATAAACCCGTCAAAGCTTATGCGGATATCTCCAAGGTAATTCCTAACGGGTCAGTAAAAAAGAAGCACGGATTCAGCAAATCACATGATAAATGGATGAAGAGTGAGTTGCGGTCCAAGTGGGAAGATAAGGGTCTAAAGAAAAAGCGTAAGGACTAGTTCTTCTGAAGTTTGATCAATCAGGCGTCGGGGTAAATGTGCAACCATATTGCACTATTAATTGTTACTTACCAATTCCTATAGCCAAGAGTAGGGCTTCGCATCGATTCAATGATTGTGTTGAATTACGTCCCTGGCAAAGCACTATCACGTTGCCAATAATTGCGTAATCACCATAAAGTGGAGTCAAAGATCCACGCGCCGCACCGCCTCCTCGGCGATCGTTAGTACCCTCGTCCCAACTTACGTCCACAGATCGAAGGAGAGCGTCTTCTCCGGTAACTTCTTCCGCGTATTCAGTGCCTTTC
>RQOU01000009.1 GCA_008373165.1 SAR202 cluster bacterium
TCGGCTTATTTCAACCGTGCATTATTTTTGTGATATCGACCAAGAACAATCTTTATTCGATCCATGGTCTCCAAACCAATCAATTGTCTGAATAGATGATACTTAACGTGCGATATATCACCATAAGGATTTGCGGACTCGACTGTACTGTCTTACCTTACGGTCTGGTTTATAGCCGCGAGCAGTCAAACTCACCAGAAAGTTAACATCCATGGCTTCATTCGAAATAGATTCCCCCGAAACCTTGCAGGACTGGGTCTTCCCTTGGCCTACTTTCGACATTGACTGGGATCGCACCGCGCTATGTGTGATCGACATACAGAACTATTTGGCAGATACCAACTCAGGGCTTATTGAAATGCTCAATAACCGCATTCCAGAAACGGGGGATTATTACGACCATCGTGTTCAGGAGATAATGATTCCGAATGCCCGTCGTCTTATAGACGCATTTCGAAAGCATAACCGTGAAGTCATTTATACACGTCACGGAGCTCTTCTGCCTGATAGTAGAGACATGATAAAACGACGCCAACGACGTGATGCTGATGCAGAGGACAATACCGGTCGGCCAGCTATGTGGAGTGCCGGAAGTTTTGAGCATCAAATAGTTGAGCAACTCACACCGTTGCCACACGAATTAGTTATCGACAAAAATTCCTCGAGCCCATTCAACGGAACCGGTATTGACCAACTCTTACACAATTTAAATTTGGAAACACTTGTGATAACTGGAGCAGCAACTGACATGTGTGTAGAGACGACCGGTCGAGATGCAGCCGATCGCGGTTATAACGTGATAGTAGTCGAGGACGCCACAGCTACATTCCAAGAGGAACATCACATAGCCGCCCTTTCTGGATTAGCGCGTGTATACACCCAAGTTTGGAAAACGGACCAAGTGCTTGGCAGCCTCGAAGACTCATTTGATTCGAAGGGGTGAAAAAAGTCTTTTATCCAAATTGGTTCATACTCAACCTTGAAATCAGGAGAAATACTTTTCAGAAGGCTGAGTTTTTAGTGGGAACTCATCACCTACAAATAAGAGTTGTCTCCACATCTCGTACACCACCAACGCAACTGCATTAGACAGGTTGATACTCCTATTTGAGGGCATCATCGGAATTCTGATGCACTTTTCTGGGTTAAACTTGGAAGTAATGCTGTCTGGCAGACCCCTGCTTTCTGAGCCGAATATTACCGTATCTTCCTCCTGATAATTGATCTCGTGATAGGGAATCTTTCCATCCAGGGTCGCAGCAAAGATGCGAGTGGGATCAATCGAGTCGAGTAATCCCTCAAATGTCTTATGGACAGTTACATCTGCCAGGTCGGCATAATCTAGTGATGCCCGGCGTAACCCTCTCTCCCCCAAGTTAAACCCTAATGGTTCTACAAGGTGCAATCTAGAACCCGAATTCGCACATAAACGAATAATGTTGCCAGTGTTCTGTGGGATTTCTGGTTCGGCAAGCGCTACATTCAGGGGCATTCGATAATCCATTTCCATATAAACCGATTTAACAGTTTACTGAGTGATCGCTTTTGGCTTACACCTCGTACCCAAAACCGACACATATAAAAGTTCACATAAGTTCAAATCTATTAATCAAGGTTGAAATAAATGACTCACATAACACTAGAAGAATCTAAGCCTATTTGTGAAGCGGCGATAAACAAGGCGGAGGAGTTGGGGATAAAGATTGCGGTTTCTGTCGTAGATTCCGCATTGAATCTGGTGACTATGCAGAAAATGGATGATGCATTAATACTGGCCATTGATGGAAGTAAAGGGAAAGCTGTGGCATCGGTGATATTTGGCCAGCCCACGGGCGAATTGGAAGAAAGATCTAAAAGACCCACATTCCGAGCCCTTGAAATACAGTGGGGAGGTCGATTTGTGATGGGTCAAGGCGCTCTTCCTATCATCAGAGACGGCGAAGTAATTGGAGCCTGTGGCGTAGGAGGTGGTACTCCTGAAGAAGATGAAATCTGCGCAGCAAGTGGAATATCAACTTTGTAATAAATTATTTAGTTTTCAGAAATGAAAATCTTTATGTAATTGGAGGTCAAATTACACCGTGACTCACGAGCACATCACAGAAAACAAAATAATAATCACAAAACCGGAAAACCTTGAAATAGAAATCAATTCAGGCGCTATGAACCGACTCGCTGGAGTATCTGAACTACTTACAGGGTCAACCGGAATACATATGGCAATTGCAACCGTTCCGCCAGGCCGATGTTCCACTGCCCACTACCATGTCAATTGTGAATCAGCAATTTACGTTTTGAGCGGACGCGGTGTTTTCTTGTCTGGGTCAAACCTTGAAAAAGAGGAACAAATCACTGCTGGTGATTTCATCTTTGTTCCACCAGATGCCAATCACCAACCAGTAAACACATCTCAAACGGAAAACCTTGTTTTGATCGTGGCCCGTAACTCTCCAGTCGAAATCGTCGTCGACTTGGAGGGAATCGGTCGCCAAGATTGTTGAAACATATCCTCGAGAAAAACACGGCGAGTAGAAACGTCATAGATTTGACTTGGAATGAAGGGCAGGGCGGTCGCAAAACATCAAGATAACATGATCTATAAACGCATCACATGGAACGCATTCATATGAACTATTACAAACAAACAGATTCCAACAATATTTCTCAAATTCCCGCATACCACGATGGGGAAGGCACTTTTGATGTTTGCCAATTATTCGAAAAACAATTTCAACTGCCTATCAAAGCAGCTATTTGGGAACTGAACCCTGGCGCCAGTGAAGGAATGCATCGACATGGTGACGACCAGGAACTAGAAGAATTTTATTACTTTGTGGAAGGTGAAGCCGTTATGTACGCGGAAGATGAAAAAATCTCAGTGATGGCAGGAGATTCTGTTTTGGTACCGCACGGTGTTGATCACGGATTCAAGAACATCGGTAATAACAAGTTAAAAGTCCTCGTTGTTTGGGGGTCTCCCAAACCTGCACAACCGGAGTGATCTAGCAACTTCAGGGAATTCCACAACTGAGAGATTCGA
>RQOU01000010.1 GCA_008373165.1 SAR202 cluster bacterium
GATCAGGTCGGTTATCTCCGGTATGCCATGGAACTGCGAAACCTTAGTGTTGAAGACATCGAAGTAGTTGGTGAAGACATTGATGATGTAAAAGTCTTATATGCTGACCACGAAGACATTAATGAGCAACTCACCTGGCCTCTTCAGGCAGATTGGCACAGTGTTTTCGATCGCGCATAAACGCCGTTACGCTTTAGCCGCTCTGCTTCGACTGGAACTTCCTTGATATAGCGGTCCATCTGTTTGTCCCATTGATAGGCCCGTCCATCTTCCGGTTGTACCTGTGCTGTTCGTACCTGTCGCCGTTGGGTGTAATTTTCAGTTGATTCGCCCGGATGCCATCCACATGCAAGGCATAATGATTCCTCGTACCGATACGCCATTGCTAGAGAAGAGCATCGTTTACATCGATTGTTTAGAAACTTTCGAGGGATTGATCGTGTTTTAGTCTTGTAACTCATGGTCTGACCTTTTTCCTTTACTGGCTACCTGTTAAGGCACTTTGTCAGACTCTTGTGAAGGAAATATCAAACTGTTGTGAAGAAAACTTGGAGGCTTTTACGTTATTCGAGTTGCACCGAGGTTGATTTGATCACGCGATTTCCTGCTAAAAAACGATATATTTTTAAGATTCGTGTAGTGAGGACGAAGGCGGGTGCCTCGTCAGATTGAATCTATTGAATCTGAAGTAAATATTGGGTTTCCTAATCAAGATTCGTCGAGTATATTCGCAGATCTGAGGTTCATTTTGCGTCAGCAATAAGTCCAATCGAGTAAGGATTAATTTTCTATGAGTACAGAATGGAAGATTAGTGGCGATTATTTTGAGAACTGTAATTGCGACTATGTCTGCCCGTGCATAATCACCAACATGGCAGCGGAACCCACTCATGGCAGCTGTAAGGCCGGATTAGTGATGTCTATTACTGATGGCAGTTTCGGTGAATTATCACTAGGCGGAGTAAAGTTCGTAGTGATGGTTATGACTGAAGGGCCAATGATTGACGGTAACTGGACTGTTGGACTGATAGTAGACGATGCAGCGAGTGATCAGCAGGTGGAAGCTATTGGGGCCATCTGCTCGGGTGACGTTGGCGGACCAATGGAAAATGCCTCAGCGCTTGTAGGTAATTTCGCCGGAATCGAAAGAGCGAAAATTGATGTTGATCATGCCGCTATGTCTTTTAGTGTTACAGCCGGTGAACTGGCCTCCGTCGGAGCTGAGATGATTCCTTCTATGGGCGACCCCGAACAGCCTCTATATATAGATAATGCGGGCCATCCTGCGAATACTCGCCTGGCGTTGGGTAAAGCTACTAACACCAGGTTTAACGTCTTCGGCATCGAGTGGGAAAGTAGTGACGGCAGAAACAACGGTCATATGGCTCCATTCGATTGGAATGGTGTTGCGTAGGCTCCATAAATTAAATAATGACCAATAAATCTGCTTCTGGAAGTCCTTCGCACAAGGCCCTTAGAAGCGATCGTTTAATCATCATCAGTGGCGTATTTGTAGTTACCCTGCTGGCGTGGTTATGGCTGGTCGATATGGCAAATGGTATGCCGTCTGGGGCGATGATGGGCATGGCCGCGATGGATCCATGGGCGTCCAGCGAACTATTTTCGATGCTGGTCATGTGGATAATCATGATGGTTGGAATGATGCTGCCCAGTGCTACACCGATGATATTGATCCATGCCCGTGTAGTGACCAAGAAAAATACCGTCAAATACGCCAGGTTATTATCTGCAATTTTCACTTCCGGTTATCTGCTCGTTTGGGTTCTTTTCAGCGTTGTAGCAACGCTTCTACAGGCAGGACTTAGAGATTTAGATCTCATATCTTCAATGCTGGAATCAAATAGTGATGTCTTTGCGGGGACGCTGTTTGTTATTGCAGGTATTTACCAGTTGACGCCGTTGAAACGGGCTTGTCTGAACGGATGTCGTTCTCCGTTAGATTTCATCCTCAATAGATGGAGGAATGGTTTGCGAGCCGGTCTGCGTATGGGGGTGGAACACGGCCTCATTTGCGTTGGTTGTTGCTGGATGATGATGTTATTGCTTTTTGCCGTCGGGGTAATGAATCTTTTTTGGGTGGCTTCATTAGCCGTTCTCGTGTTGATAGAAAAAGCTTTTCCAGCTGGAGATTGGGCTGCTAAATTAGGTGGCGTATCGATGCTTATTGCGGGTGTGTTTTTTCTATCGCGGTTGGTGTGAACTTTCTTTTTCTGAAGTTTTAGGATCGACTTTAAATTTCTTTGATAATTTATCTCAGTCATTGATTGGAGGGAAGAAAGTTAGTTCTGCTCCAAAGTTGTCCATGCTTACCACTGTATCTCCCTGAAGTCTGGCACGGATTTCTCGGGTTCGGTGATGTAGCACTATTTCACTTTCACTTGCTGGATATGTGATTTCCACAGGTTCTGCTAGATTTGGTTCAGCGATCAGGATGTAGCCTTTTATAATCTGGAATTTGGCATTACCGTTTACCCTGAGTTTCGTACGATCGACCCAGCCTGGCAGGCGAATCCACAGAGGGCCTGATCTGATGGGTGTGGCTATTAGACCGGTATTATCTGAAGCAGCCTCAAGGTGCAAAAAATCCGATTGGCGGTCAAACATCATATTTACCATGTGACCACGCTCCATAGTTACCGCTGAATCACGTAAAACCTCGCAAAGAGAAGCTACAGATCCACCCACGATATCCATGTTGAAGCTTATTCGTTCGAGACCTTTGGGTCGGTGGCCGTATGGTGCAGGGAATCCAAAAGCTCCGAGATGTCGGTTTGCCAGGTCATGCAGCCCGTTTTTTGATGATGGATTTGCTGTCTCAGGAATAAACGAGTTGTCACGCAATTGCGCCGGAAGTAAATGTCCACGTGTGATACGTTCTGCATCCTGAAAGTATTCAGGGTATCCATATTTACCGATGATGAGTGCTGTTTCGACTATATCTCCCGTGTTATTACACTCACCACGATCAGGAGGACTTTTGTCGTTGCTACTTTCAATTACCCAGCCTATTTCGTCACGTATTTCCCACAGACCATTGTCGTAGAAAGTTTTAACACGCTTTAGCA
>RQOU01000011.1 GCA_008373165.1 SAR202 cluster bacterium
AGCTTTTTTGACTACGTTGGATGATGGTTCGACTTCGATTAGTGACCCAACTCCTGCCACAGCGATATCCATTTCGTTTCGAGGGATAAAGCGGAGATAAGCAGAGGCGGTATTGGATGAGGATGCCGGCAGTACGAGCTCTTTCAGGATTTCTCCTTTTTGCAGAACCGTTTGACCCGGTCCAGCAAAGAAATCGATTAATGGAATCTCACGTTCTCCTGTAGCGCTCGCCGTGTGGGCTACAGCTTCATGAACCAACAAAGGCGGGATGGTGTCAGCAGAGGGAGCGGCATTACAAACATTTCCACCGATACTCGCCCTGTTTTGTATATGGATCGAACCTATCAATTCAGATGCTTCTGAGAGGGCAGGGAAGCAGTCATTTTCCGATGTGAGGTTGTGAACTTCAGTGCAGGAAACGGCCGCTCCTATTCGTAAGCGCCCTTCATCTAGTTCAAGATCGAGAAGTTCAGGTACTCGTTTCAGGTCTACTACCAAATCTGCATTTCGACGGTTGCTTTTCAGCTGGTCAATAACGTCGGTCCCACCTGCGAGAGGACGAATTTCTCCATTTCCGGATAAAAATCCCAGTGCAGTTTTCAGCGAGGTTGGTGCCTCGTAATCAAAATTCGGCATGCGTCAGTGTTACTCCAAATATCCAGATGACCAGTCGGTCGGAATTATATGCCTCTAGCCCACTCTGTATGGTGCCAGAGTGTCCCATTTAGGTTTAAGTCCCAGGCCAGGTAGATCCGGTGCGTATACGTACCCGTCCTTAATTACGAGTTCGTGCTCCCATACCTTGCCATGCATAGGATTCACCGAGTCTCGATAGTACTCGAGGATTAATCCATTTGGTATTGCTGCTACCAGATGTATGTGCACCTCTTGTGCTCCGTGCGGGGCGACATCGAGATCGTTAGATTGTGCAAGTGCAGCAACTTTCATGTACTCGGTGATGCCACCGAGTATTAAAGCATCCGGCTGCAATATATCGACGGCGCGTGCGTTGATCATGTCGCGGAATCCGTAGCGGGTGTATTCATTTTCTCCTGCAGCGATCGGAACAGAAGTTGCTTTAGTTATCTCCGCCTGGCCAATGTAGTCGTCAGGTTCAACAGGTTCTTCAAACCAGAAAAGATCGTATTGCTCGGCTTTTCGTGCGAATTCGATTGCCTGGTAATGGCGGTAGGCGTTATTAGCGTCGACCATCAATCTTACGTCCGGCCCTATTGCTTCTCTGCAAACACGTACTCGTTCAATGTCCTCGTTGATTGGAACAGCGCCCACTTTTATCTTGACTGCCCTTGCACCTAACTTGACATTGTCTTCCATTTCTTGGGCTAGTTCTTTAAGACCTTTACCTTCTTCGTAATAACCACCAGCGATGTAGGTATCGACTTTGTTGGTGAAACCTCCGAGAAGTTTGTAGACGGGCATATTAGCCGCTTTGCCCTTGATGTCCCAGAGGGCGATATCTATCCCTGCAATGATCCTCGTTGAAATCCCTCGGCGGCCCACTAATTTCGGACGCCACATGGCGTGCCAGAGGGCTTCGTTATTTAATGGATCCTGGCCTATCAGTCCTTTCTTGAAATGTTCAACGAACGCTGAACCTACTTCGGGAGTGGACTCTATGCCGCCAGCAAGTCCAATTCCTTGGATGTCTGGATCGTCGGTGTCGATTACGACGATGTTAAGCAGATTGTGCGTATAGGTATAAAGGCCGTTTGTGATGGGGACAGCGCGCTCCCATTTAAACATCTCCAGTCGCACATCTGTAATTTTCATCGATCATTCGCCTTTCAATTACGGTTGACTAATTGCAACCTGAGTGGCTCATTGTTCCAAATAGTGGAGGGGAGTGTAGCAGTGGTCATTACGTATTGCTCTTGGGAGTTGATGTACTTCCTTTGCTTCCGATGATTTTTTACCTGTATTTAGGTGTCATTCGGGCGATACAATTGATCCAATGCAAGCTCACCCACCAACGGGTACCTCATTCAGACAAAGTTATTTCGAGCGCGATCGTATCGAAGAAGATCGATTCGAGGATGATCGACGCCGTCGTCGCGGCATGGCCTTTGCCCTTGTTCCCTTAGGAATAGCCATGGCGCTTATTGTTCATTACACGAACATAGTCGTCACGATTGATGAGGCTGACTGGCAGTATGTCCTTCATAGGCCTAACTTTGTAAACATATTGAAGCTTTCTATCGCCCCTTTTATTGGAGGGGGGATAGCGATGCTGGCGGCCGGTATCATAGCTACTGCTATCGCAGGCAGAGAGGGGCGTTATTTGCCGCTCGTGCTCACGGTTGTGTTGTATACGCTTTTTCTTCCGATTATTGTCGGGCTGTTGTTACCAGCGAATCTTTTTTTCCTGGATGTCACTGGACTTTCCGTTGTAGAAGTGTCCGTAGGTGAGGCGCTGTCGGCCTGGATTTGGGGAACGCCTTTCTTTGTTCTTACTTATGCTTTAACAGGCGTTAAACAAGCGTTCTGGGCTGGCATTGCGTCGGTTGTACTGGCTGCTGGCGTGTTTCGATTCATCGGCCCAAATCATGTTGATTTCAGCGTTCGTCGAACCACTGCCGTCACTACTGCAGTAGGATTTGTGGCGGTGGCGGTAATAATGTTCGGCCCGATAGGTATATTCGAGCACCTATTCAACGAGTTCCGTACCGATTAGTTACCTAAAACGTCGGCAAGGGCGATACACGAGTCGACTGACTGTTCGCAAAGCATGACTGTGTTCCCCGCTACCACGAATGCCTTGTATTTCGTGACTGCAGACGAGCCTGCGCCTCGGTTACTGGCTCCGTATTGACCGCCTTCCCGGAAGCTTTGATCAATTGCTTCTGCTGCATTTTCAAACCCGGCAGTCTTGGCGATTTCATGTGATTCGTAGAACCTGACTTCTATATCCTTGGCGTTGAAGAATCCGTACCAGATATCGGTGGCTTGAGGGACGGTTTCTGTATCGTACTGTTTGGATTTCTTCCATCCTGCAGCTACGTAATCGTCAAAGGTGAACGATTTTTCTGGGGCAAGGATCTTGGAAACCTCAGCTAGAGCGTCATCTGCTTCCGTTGCTGGAGCCGCAACATCGTCGGCAGAGTCAGATCCTGAGCCACAGGCTATTAGCAGTGAAAACACCGTGATTAATGTTGCCAATAATGCCAAACGCCCCCAGTTTGTGAGGTTGATAAGGCTTGCCAGGGAAGTCATATGTAGGGGCTCCTAAAGTTTGAAAACAGGTAAGAAGGTTACCAGCAGTGTTTAACGCACAGCAACATTAATCACGGTGTTTACACTGCTAATAGCCTGTGGCTCAGGATC
>RQOU01000012.1 GCA_008373165.1 SAR202 cluster bacterium
TGAGAGAAAATGCTACTTTGTTTTTGGCGCCGTTCTCCCGTGCGGTTGTCACTCCGGCGTCGAGAAATGTTTTGGCATTTTTTAATGCCCTCATTAGCAAGATGTCGTCGTCTTCCGCACCGGTAACATCGCCATGTGTCCCATCCCCGGGAGCCATCATGTGGGTGTGTCCGTCAACGAGCCCTGGGAGAATTGTCGAGTTTCCATAATCGCAAACGGTTACTTTTGATCCATCAGGAGCGGAGATTTCGTTTGATGGCCCGATAGCTGAGATCTTGTGTCCGTCCATAAGGATCGCCTGTCCTTTGAGAGTCTTAGCCCCTGTCCCGTCGAAGATCCTTGCTGCCTTGATTATGGTGTAGTCGCTATTTGGTTGGGGGTTCAAAAAGTGATCCTTTTATTACCGGTCATAGCTGATGGTATTTCAAGTAATTCTATCTGGCAGGTATTGTGTGGACTTAGCTAATACGGAACGACTCGTCAGCTAAGTTAGAAAGTGAACTCAATATTGTCTCAAGATTTTCCAGTGTGCTGAACTGCAGGCCAATGATACCTACTTTACGAGCACCCTCTACGTTAGTCTCGAGGTCGTCGATGAAAAGTATCCGGTCGGCGGGCAGGCCTGATTCGTTCAGGAGCTTATCGTAAAACGCCTTTTCAGGTTTCAGCGCGCCTGCAAGGTAAGAGACGATTACAGGGTTTAGTAGAGAACTGAATGGTAGGAACTGTTGGGCGTACTTCCAATGGGGCTCACTTGTGTTAGATGCCAGGGCGATGCGGTGGGTTTTAGAGATTTGAGAGACTATCGGAAACATATTTGATGACGGAGCGATTACGCTGTTATAGATTTGCGTCAATTCCGTAATTGAGATGTCTAATTTGAGAGTTTTTATAACGTCGCGGGCATGCTCATCGAAGGTTATTTCTCCACGTTCGAATCGTAATTTGGCATCTTGGCCGAAAACGATTTCGTACACGTATTCCCATTCCTGATTGTTTTTTGCGGCGAGGTTTTTGGCAGCGGAAATTTCATCAACTGTACAGAGTACATTTCCCAGATCAAAAGCGACTAAATCTATCTTCTGTTTCATCCAACTAGACTTTCACAAATTGATGTGTTTAGGCTGGCAGCATCTCGGAAGGGTTAAATCAGGAGTCAATAATCGGAAGAGATACGGTAAATGTAGTGCCTTGGCCTACCTCGCTGGAAACATCGACCGAACCATTATGAGCCTCGACAAGTTTCTTCACTATTGTCAGGCCAAGGCCGGCACCTCCGGTTACGCTCGATCGACTCCCGTCAACTCGGTAAAACTGGTCAAAAATCCGAGGTAAATTTTCCTTAGATATGCCAACACCAGAATCTGTGATCGAAATTTTCAGATCTTGAGCATTGTCTTGAATATCGATATTAATGGTTCCGTTATTTGGCGTGTTGGTTAGGGCATTTTCAACTAGGTTAGTGATGATTTGACGTAATCGAGTTTCGTCGTAATCCATCGTTAAAGTGGTTTTACTGCTCGAAACCGAAAGCTCGATCTCACGGTCTCGAGCCCGTTGAGAGAAGGTGGTTACTGCATCTTCGATTGTGGTAACGGGCGACCCGTGTGTTTTTTGTAGGGTAAGTGCTCCGGCGTCGGCGACTGCCAGTATTCGAAGGTCTTCTATCAAGGTCGCTAAATGGGTGGTTTGATCATGGAGGGTGTCAATGGTTTCTTCATCCGCGTCAACCATTCCGTCCTTTATCGCCTCTAAATATCCTTGGATATTAGTCAGAGGGGTTCTCAATTCATGTGCAACATCAGCTGTCAACTGTTTGCGTTGCTGACCGGCTAACTCAAGGTCGCTGGCCATAGTGTTGAAAGTTTTTGCTAAGTTTCCGATATCGTCGCTGCCTGATTCTGGTACGCGTTGGCCTAGATCACCGGTTCCTAACTTGCTGGCTGCTGCAGTGAGACCCCTTATCGGAGCTAACGCCTCACGTGTGAATATCGTCACGATTTGAAATGCTGACTGCAAGTTGCTTAGTGGCGGGTCTACGTATTCCAGGACTTCCGCGACCAGGTCTTCTGTTGCCTGTGATGGAACTTGTGTAGGCCTGATCTCTGCTTGCTTCTGGTTGATGGTATTGGGGCCGCCATCCTGCAGTAGTCGCGCAATTGATCCAGGATAAAAATCTTTCATCGATAGAGGGCGTTCTTGTTTATTGGGTCGCTCGTCCACGAGAAGATGCCCGATCAACTGATTGTTCACATAAACCGGTCGCTTTGAAAATCGATTTGGTGTAGCAAATCGGTCGTTCAGTGTTTCAAATAGCCCCTGTGCATTCCTGACGAACTGGTGTGAGTCGGCGACGACCATTCCAGATTCATTCTCGAGTACTACTCTCCATCCGTAGAGATTACCCACTTGCTGTATCGCGTACTGTACCTCGTCCCAATCTTGGTTGGCTTCAAATGTGTCGCGAACCAGTTGTTCCGCACGCTCAGCTCTCACCTGTTCGATTTCAGCCGCAAAGCGTTGTGTTTCGATTCTAGTTGCGTACGCAGAGTACAGGCTAACACCAGCTATCGATATCACCAGTATCAGAGCGAACCCCAGAGTCAACCTGCCCTGCAGGCCAAAGATCCACCTAAGCATCTAATCTATATCCAAATCCGTACATAGTTTTCAGATGTTGCCGATCGGGGCTGGCAGCATCCAGTTTCTTTCTCAGGTTTGATACATGAGTGTCAACTGTGCGGTCGTATCCAGAAAAGTCGTACCCAAATACGTTATCAATGATTTGTTGTCTTGATATCGTGCGGTTTGGACTTTCAATGAAGAAAGCAAGAAGGCGAAATTCCGTTGGGGTAAGTTCCATCTCTGCGCCTCTGACACTCGCCGAGCGTCTGGATAGGTCGATAACCAAATCTCCTAACTTGAACTGTTCGCCTATTTCCTTGCGTTTTTTGTTTGCCTTTGAAGTACGTCTCATTACGGCATTTACACGTGCGACCAATTCGCGGGGAGAGAATGGTTTCGAGACATAGTCGTCAGCTCCCATGTCTAGCCCGTCAAGGCGGTCATCTTCTTCGACTCTCGCAGTCACCATGATGATGGGGAGATCGGATTTTTCGCGAATATTACGGCATACATCAATGCCGTCCATGCCCGGTAAATTGAGATCCAGCAGCACTATGTCAGGAGATTCTTCAGTGGCCATCTTCAGTCCTGACAATCCGTCCTCCGCATTTAACACTCGGTAACCGTCTTCTGCTAAATACAGGCGTATTAGTTGGGATACAGACTTGTCGTCTTCAATGACGAGGGCGACTTTTTCAATGTGTTGCTCGTTAGTAATCATATTGGTAAACGCTGAGTTGCTCGAATTGTGATCACGTACACGGGTATCTTATTTATATTCTATTGATGTCAAGAATTTGTGAAGATATGCCTACAAAATAGCCCCGCCCAGGAGCAGGGCAGGGCTAAGTTCAATTTCAGTATG
>RQOU01000013.1 GCA_008373165.1 SAR202 cluster bacterium
GCGTCTTGTGCCTAATCCTCCCGGAGTGATTGAGCATGGAGAGGTTCTGTTTGAGGGTACTGATCTTTTGAAGATTTCAGAGCGAGAGATGCAGTTGGTGCGTGGAGTGGGTATAGGCATGATTTTCCAGGAACCCATGTCGTCATTGAATCCTGTACTCACTATTGGTAGGCAGATTACCGAACCACTTGAAGTACATTTAGGACTCACTGGCGCGGCGGCTCAGGATAGGGCATCTGAACTATTGGAAATGGTTGGAATTGCAGATTCAAGGCGTCGACTTGCTGATTATCCACATCAATTGAGTGGTGGTCAGCGTCAAAGAGTTATGATTGCGATCGCTTTGAGTTGTGAACCGAAATTGCTTATAGCCGATGAAGCGACTACAGCGTTGGACGTAACGATTCAGGCGCAAATACTTGAGTTGATGAAAAACTTGACTAATCAACTTGGAACAGCTCTCTTGATAATCACCCATAATCTGGGAGTTGTAGCTCGTTATGCAGATCGTATCAACGTAATGTATGCGGGTAAGATCCGTGAGTCTGGTACTGCTGAAGACGTGTATATGAAACCCAGTCATCCGTATACGGTGGGCCTGTTGAATTCAGTTCCAAGATTAGATCGGCCACCATCTGAACGACTTGATCCAATAGAGGGTGAGATCCCAGATCCGTCTAATTTGCCGCCCGGTTGCGCCTTCCACCCTCGTTGTCGTTGGTCAATTTCAAAGTGCAGTTTGGAGGATCCTGTATTGGAACGGATTGAAACAGATCAAATGGTGGCATGCTTTGAATCGAAGTCCGTTGCACGTGCAACACGGTAAATATTTCATTGAACAGCATTGACCACGATCAACAGGCAGACCATTTTATTTCTCAAGTGTCAGAGGATTCTCCTATCTTAAGCGTGAGAAATCTTAGCGTTCACTTTCCGATAAAACGTGGTTTTATCGTTCAACGAGAAGTAGCCCGAGTGAGGGCAGTAGACGGGATATCGTTTGATATCTATCCAGGTGAAACTTTGGGACTTGTGGGTGAAAGTGGGTCAGGTAAGACTACTGTGGCAAAATCTGTTATGCAGTTGACTAAGGCGGATGTTGGCAGCGTCAAGTTTGAAGGGCAAGAGCTAGTTGGGCTATCCACACCTGCTATGCGACCTATTCGTCGAAAAATCGGTATGGTATTTCAAGATCCTTACGGGTCTCTAAATCCCAGGATGCGGGCAGGTGACATTATTGGTGAGCCTCTGAAGGTTCATAATTTAGTCGAGTCGCGCGAAAATTATCGAAGCCAGATTGCTTCCTTACTCTCTACTGTTGGTCTTAGTTCCGCAATGGCTGAACGTTATCCGAATGAGTTCAGTGGCGGTCAACGCCAACGCTTAGGAATTGCACGCGCTATAGCTGCTGGTCCGAGCATGTTGATCCTGGACGAAGCGGTATCGGCGTTAGATGTTTCTATTCAAGCTCAGGTGTTAAATCTGTTGCAGGATCTTCAAGAACAATACAGCCTAGCCTATTTGTTCATAGCTCATGATCTCTCAGTAGTTCGTCATATCAGTCACCGGGTCGCCGTTATGTATCTCGGAAGGATTGTGGAAACTGCAAGCAGCTCTGATATGTACGAGAATCCTTTGCACCCTTACACTCAGGCGCTGTTATCAGCGATTCCCACTCCTAATCCTGTTCACGAAAGGTCGCGGGAGCGCATCATTTTGCGAGACGATCTACCAAGTCCGCTCGATCCGCCATCTGGGTGTCGATTTCATACTCGTTGCCCGGTAGCTACAGATTTATGTTCTCAAACGGATCCAGATCTGAGGGTTTTGGCGTCCAATCAGCAGGCAGCCTGCCTGCTGGCGCCTGGATATTCTGGTGCTAAGGGCGTTTAACTCACTGTTAGGCGTGCCACCGCATCTTCGTTTAGCTCGATGCCAAGTCCAGGTCGATCAGAAAGTTCCATGTTGCCGTTTTTGGGTATGACCCCATCTCCATAGAGTTCTTCGACATCGTCAAGAGGGCCAGAAAACTCGGTTGAAAATTCATGAGGTCGAACAGCATTTTGAACTGTGGAATAGGCGTGTAGTGACGCCATGGAGTTAATTCCAGCCTGTGGGCTGTGTGGCATTACGGGCTTGTTCCACATTGTCGATAAATCGAAGACACGTTTAATTTCTGAAGGTCCACCTACGCCGAGGATGTCTGGTTGGAGAATGTCAGGATCGCCCAGCAGGACTAGTTGGTGGAACCACCAGCGGAATGCATCTTGTTCGCCACAAGATACTGCTACATCTAGTGCATCGGCTATCTGTTTCAGTCCCGGTAAATCCCAGTTTGGGATCGGTTCTTCAAAGTGGTCGATGCCCAGTTCTTCAAACTTTCGACCCTGTTGAATTGCAGTGCTCACAGAGTATCCGTTATTCGCATCGAAACCAAGATAATGACCGCCAGAGAGGAATTCTCGTACCAGCTTGAACATCTCATAGTCTTTGACCGGATCGGAATCTTGACGCCATCCCTTCCAATCCATTCTTATTTTGAAGGCTCTAAAACCCATATCCCAACCATTTTTTACAAGACCTACCATTTCTTTTGGTTGCATTCGCCAGCCTGATCCGACACTCCAATAGAGAGGTATCGTCGTGCGAGCGGCACCGCCCATAAGGGTATATACCGGTTTGCCCGTTTCCTTTCCAAGCAGGTCCCAGAGCGCTACGTCGATGATCCCGACTATGCTGGCCGGTAGCTTGTATAAGCGGTCTTCCTTACCCGTCGCTAGGGTTTCCCAGTGTCGGTCGATGTCGAGTGGATTTTCACCTATCAGCACAGGTTTGATGATGGTTTCAAGATATGCGTTGAAGACCGAGCCATTGCGACCGGGTACAACCTTGTTGATGCCCGGTCCTTCAGCCCAGCCTTCTATCCCAGCGTCCGTCTGAACTCTAACGAGTGATTTTCCGGTTGCTAGTGGGGTTGCTGTGATATCAGTGATTTTCATATCGCATCCGGCGCTTTCTCTGATCAGGCCCGTGCCTGTTGGTTCGATTTGCTGTGCCGATTTGTGGCGCGCTGGATACTTTACGACTTTTAAGGTCCACATGGGGTGGTCCTTAAACTGTATTAGATCCACACTTTCTGGTATCGGATTCTGTAGATGTGTTGTCAGATGTATCAAAACTACGCAATAAATTGTCGCTACATTTGGCTCTCATGGTTTTACAATGGTTTGTTGGTTTGGGGCCTTAGCTCAGCTGGGAGAGCGCCTGCTTTGCAAGCAGGAGGTAGCGGGTTCGAGTCCCGCAGGCTCCACCAAACTGAAATCAAACTGAAGAAGCCCTTGCAGAAATGCAGGGGCTTTTCTTTGTTTTGCACCAATTTTGCACCAATAGCCCCAAATAAATAGCTTCTAATGGTGTCTTTGGTCACCCCTCAACGCACGCGCGCGAGTCAGGGAGAGAGGTGTTAGAGGTGACTGGTTGCTGTCCGCTTCGTGTCCGGACAAGCTGTGAGGTCTCACTGAGGCTGTCATCAAGAGACCGT
>RQOU01000014.1 GCA_008373165.1 SAR202 cluster bacterium
CCTTATTGTGAGATTTAACCGGTGTCTTGCGGGACCCAGGTACGTCAGTGCGGTCGACCATCTTATGCCACCGGCATTATTGAAAGGCGTCGAACCAATACCTGTCGAATCCGGATTATTTTGATCGGGAGACTCATCGAAACCGTAACTTCTACAAGCCTCATAAAATGCAATTTGATCGGGAAGCATCTCAGATTTATCCCACCGTCTCACCGGGACAGCACCTTCTCCACTATGAAAGTCCCCTTTAAAATCAGGATCTTTTTCAACCCTGAGAAAGTAAGGCAGTAAATCACGGTATCCCCAACCTTTATTCCCTTCACTCACCCAGGCATCATAATCCTCAGGAACTCCTCTTAGGAAAATCTGGGCATTTACTGCGCTAGAGCCTCCGACCACCTTCCCCCTTGGAACGCTGATACTAGTGTTTTTTTCTGTTGCCCGACCTTCGTATCCCCAGTTATGTGTACTTAGCTCTCCAAATGCTTTTGCCCAGATTTTAGGTTCGATACCGTAACCATGCTTAAGTTCTGTCGGAAGAGTTTCAGGATCAGGATAATCCGGCCCTGCTTCTAGCAATAAAACAGATCTTTCGGGATCTTCAGTCAAACGTGCAGCTAACACTGAACCTGCGGAGCCAGCACCAACAATTATCGTGTCATAAATCATAATTTCGACAGTATAAGCAGAGTTTGACATTACGTGCCATGGAAATTCGTTTTTGGGAGAGTACTATTGGCCAAATGAACTTAGTCTGCTTATGGATCATAAGCTTAGAGGGAATTCTAGATGAAGATAGAGATGTTTCATCTCTGCCCGTATCGTGATCTCCCAGAGGATTTCAGGGAGAAACACCGCAGTGTTTGGGTGGATGTACCCAGCCACCTATTTGACGGTGAAATTGCAAGCCGAACTTATAACGAGACTTTAGATGAAATCAAGTACGCGGCTGAAATGGGTTACGACGGTGTTTGCGTCAACGAACACCACCAAAATGCGTACGGCATAATGCCTTCGCCTAACATCATGGCGGCTGCAATGTCACGAGAAACAAAAGACGTTGCCATAATCGTAATGGGCAATTCCATTGCTCTTTACGATCCTCCGATACGAGTAGCGGAAGAATTCGCCATGCTTGACTGCATCAGCGGCGGACGTCTAGTTGCGGGGTTTCCTGTTGGATCGGCAATGGACACCGCGTTCGGTTACGGATCCAATCCTGCAAATCTACGCGAGAAATATGCCGAGGCAGAAGAACTGATATTACGCGCCTGGGAATCCGATGAAATTTTTGCCTTCGACGGGAAATATACTCAGCTCAGATACGTCAACCTTTGGCCTAGACCACTACAAAAACCTCGTCCACCCATCTGGGTACCAGGTGCCGGATCGATCGAAACCTGGAAGACGTGTGTTGATAAGGGTCATCTTTATGCTTATCTTTCATACAGTGGCTATAAACGCGGAAAGCAAGTGATGGAGGGATTCTGGAATGTCGCCCAATCTGCTGGAATTGACAATCCATATCATGCAGGTTTTTTGCAACTTGTCTGCGTCGCTGACAGTGAACAAGAACTCCAGGATAAATATGCTGCGCACGCTGAATATTTTTTCAACAAGATGCTCCACATTTACCCTGGATTCGCCGATCCTCCTGGATACCGCACGGTCGACACGATAAAAGCCGGACTCATGTCACAAACCTCTTCGTTCGGAAGAGCGGGTGAAAAAGAATTAACATTTGATGAGTTGCGGGAAGCCGGTAACGTGGTTGCGGGGACACCTGACCAAGTGACCAACCAGCTTGAGCAAGTGATCAAGGATCTACGCATAGGTCATCTGATGATCCTTAACCAATTTGGATCAATCCCACATGAATTAGCAAAAGAAAATATCAGACGAACAGCTCATGAAGTCGTGCCAAATCTACGACATCTTTGGTCTGACTACAAAGATCACTGGTGGCCCCAAAACGCCGTAGTGCGAGAAGGTATTGGAAACAATTGACCGCCAAAACCATGCTCTTTTCTAAGACTATTCCAGCAAGTCTTACCAAGGGACCATATGCCCATACGGAGTTCGGTGACTCATGAACGAGCAGTCGATTTCGGTCAGGCATGGTGAGTTTAACGTGGACCTGTTCAAAGGTGGCACAGGCAAGCCGTTATTGTTTTTGCACGGTATTTCGGGTCTGGAGTGGACGCCTTTTCTTGATCAGCTGTCAACCAAACATACGGTGATCGCACCTCGTACTCCAGGGTTTGGAGAATCAACTGGAATAGAACTTTTGGACGATGTAACTGACGTCGTATTTTTCTATCTAGACCTACTGGATGAGCTCAATCTATACGACTTGCCCTTAATCGGTCATTCCATAGGGGGGATGTTCGCGGCTGAATTAGCCGCAGCGCAACCCGATAGATTTAGTCATGTGGTGCTGGCATCACCTTTCGGACTGTGGGATGACGCAAATCCAGTCACGGATCTTTTTACAGTTTCTCGCATGGAACTGGCGAGTTGTTTATATGCTGACCCCGAGAACAAAGAAGCAGTTGCAGTAGCTGCAGCACCAGAGGCTCGCATGACAGAGGTCGACCCTGATACAGAAGACGGAAAAGCCACGATTAATTATCTCGTTGAACGTGCAAAATCAATGTCGACAGC
>RQOU01000015.1 GCA_008373165.1 SAR202 cluster bacterium
AATGCGAACGATGAGACAATCCTCATGCTCCAGATGGAAAGCGTTGAAGCTTACGAAAACCTTGACGAAATTCTCGCGGTTCCAGGATACGAGGTGTTACTCGTTGGTCCTACCGACCTATCTGCATCTCTAGGGGTTAATGGTGATATCCACAATTCAAAAGTAGAGAACATAATGACTGACGTTGCCCAGCGCATTAAAGGCAGCGGGAAGTATCTTTCTACAACGTTTGGTGATGTTGAAGATTGTCGTAGGTGGATAGGTGAGGGTTATCAGATGATGAATGTTTCTAGCACCCTTGCCTTGGGAACCATCCAGACAAAACAGATATTCAGCGAATTAAGAGAACAATTTAAAGTCTGATGTCTGTCTTTTTTGCTAGTAATGGCAACGAAAAAGCCGAGGCGATATAGACGCCTCGGCTTTTTCTTTAGGAATTAGCAACAGATCAACAAATAGAGATCGGTTTTAGTTGCTGGCATCTTTTGCACTATATGCTGAGGGCAACTCGCTGAGCTTGTGTTCCTTGTTCTTTCCCTTGCCACTCTGCAAATTCGAAAGCCTCGTTGATTTTTTCGAGCGGGAAGTGATCTGAAATAACATCCATCAACTGATATTGATTTTTGGTTTTTACTAGAAATTGCAGCGCTGCTTCGATTATCCACGGGTTGTAATGGACTGTTCCAACCCACTTGGTTTGATTCCCGATTATTTTGCCGGCGGGAATGTCTAACCTGCCCCCTCCGACGTTTCCAATGTCCAGGTAGGTTCCGTTGATACGTACCATATCGAGCCCCTCATAAGTGGCTTCAGCGACACCAACTACTTCTACTACGATATCGGCCCCGATACCATGGGTAAGTTCTCGAACGCGCTCGACCCTTGATTCTGCCGTCTTATACTCTGCCATTGATATCGTGGATGTAGCGCCGCATTTCATTGCTCGGTCTAGGCGATGTTGTTGTCCATCAATCACTATTACCTGACTTGCGCCTCGTTCAGCAGCCACGGCTGTAGCGTAAATTCCTAGGCCTCCTGCACCTTGGATTACGACTGTATCTCCAAATGCAACCCCCACACGTTCAAGTCCGAACAAAACTTGAGCTAGAGCACAGTTGACTGCCGGCACCGCCTCACTTGGAAGTTCATCAGGAACCTTGTATGCATAGTGACCGGGTTCGAGATAAAAGTATTCTGCCATTCCTCCGTTGCAGTACGGGTATTCGTCGAGTCCAACCATGTTTCGTCTTTGCCTGAATGTACAGGCGTGGTGTTCACCACGAATGCAGTGATAGCAACGGTGGCATGGGAAGAAGAACGGAAATGCAACTCTATCCCCCTCATTTAGCGGACGCCGTAGGGAGTCTGTGTTGATTCCTTTTCCTAGTGAATGGACAATACCGGTGAACTCGTGTCCGACTACGCGTCGTTTGGACAAAGGAGGGCCATCTCCATCACCTCGCCAAGCATGTAAGTCCGATCCGCAAATTACAGCATCAGTGTTTTTGACCAATATCCCGCCAGGTTCAATTTCTGGCGTGGGAAGTGATTCCAACTCAAATGGTTTTCCCGGTTCCGTAAAGACTGTTGTAAGGCCTTTGGGCATCTGAAATTCTCCGTGTTCGAAGGTATACGGTTTTGGTTCATACCTACAGTGGTAATGATGATTTCGGTTTGTTACCGGAGATCAGATCTACCACCACTGCATAGGAATATCGAAACGCAATGTAACCCTAATGGGCCCCGATCGTCTACAAAGGGGATGTATACTCCGTCCGTTTTATGTATCCATTACTAGTTATCGTGGTGGTTTATAACCGTTGATATTGAACAATTTTCAGAAAGGGACACAAAGTTTTGCTTGAACGCTTTCACGTACCCAGCGACGAGGCAGTCCACGTCAATAAAGATGATATGCATGCGACGGTGGTTGATATCTTTTTGAAGATGGGTATGCCCCCTGATGAAGCTGAAGTTGCTTCAGATGTTCTTGTTTATGCGGATATTAGAGGCATTGAGACGCATGGCGTTTCTAATATGTTGCGTAACTATGTCAAATCTTTTGGAGAAGGAGGGATTAATCCCACGCCTAACCCAAAAATTGTTCGTGAGATGCCTGCTGCAGCTACTCTGGATTGCGATGGTGGACATGGGCTGGTGGTTGGACCTATGGCGATGGAAATGGCAATTGAGCGCGCTAAGGTTTATGGCATTGGAACGATTACAGCGAATAATGGACGTCACTTTGGTGCTGCCGCATATCATGCTGCAATGGCGATCGATCATGACATGATCGGATTGGCTATGACCTCGGGCGGAATGAGTGTAGTACCTGTGGACGGATCCAAGCCGATGTTTGGCCTGAACCCAATAGCAATAGCGATTCCGACCCGGCATGAAGCACCTTTTATATTTGATGCATCTATGAGTTCGGTAGCAGGCAACAAAATCGTATTGGCAAAACGTCTTGGTGTTCCGGTAGCCCCCGGATGGATTACTGGGGCGGATGGCGTTCCAATTACTGAAGAGAGTGAAGTTCCAGAAAATTATTTTATGCTTCCGTCTGGTGGGACTCGTGAGAATGGTTCACACAAAGGATCCAGCCTCGGTATTTGGGTTGAGATAATGTGTGGTTTGCTGGGAGCGACTGGTGCAGGCCCAAACCGTGAAGGGGGAGCGTCGCATCATTTCATTGCCTATAACATAGAGGCGTTCACCGACCTTGATGGTTTCAAGGACGATATGGATACTTATATGAAAGAGATACGTGAAACTCCGCCTATTCCAGGAGCTGATCGTGTTCTGTACGCTGGTTTGCCGGAGCATGAGGAAGAAATTGAGCGTAATGAAAATGGGATCCCGTATCATCCCGAAGTGATCGACTGGTTTCGCGGCATAACCGGTGAGTTAAATATTGATTGGCGTCTAACAAGTGATTGAATCAGGAGATTAAAATGGCTAAGCGGATTAACAAATGCATCGAGTTACTCGAACAGGGTCAGCCGTACTACACGACGCACCCTTCTGAGTTAAGTTACGAAGCTGGGCTGGAGGACTCGCAAACCTGGGCGGATATGCTGATGATGGACTTTGAGCATCATCCTTTTGATACCGTGGGTCTGACCAATTACATGCGAGGTTTGAAAGATGGCGGACCTACTGCAAGCGGGCATCCTACTCCTACTGTTTTATGCACGCTTCCATCAAACGCTATTTCACCTGAAGAAGTACGTTACAACGCCTGGCAAGCTCGTCATGTATTGAGCGCGGGCGTCCATGGAATACTTCACACTCATACAAGGACTGCTGAATCGGTCAAGGCATTTGTCCAAATTACTCGATACCCGTTCCAGTCCTTGGGTCGAGATGTTATAGGTGAGGGTTTGCGCGGTGCAGGAGGACAGAGGCCAGCCAACGATATATGGGGTTTGACTGGTGCCGAATATGCCAAGGTTGCAGATCCATGGCCTCTTAACCCTGATGGTGAGTTAATCTTGGGATTGAAGATTGAAGACCGTCACTGCCTCGCCAATGTCGATGATATAGCAGCGGTGCCTGGGATTGCCTTTGCTGAATGGGGTCCAGGAGACATGGGGATGTCGTTCATGGATCCTGATGCTCATGACCCTCCATATCC
>RQOU01000016.1 GCA_008373165.1 SAR202 cluster bacterium
CTATCTCAGTCCCTGCAAACAGTAATAACACTGTAAATATCGGCCACGGACCATCAACTACATTTAGAAGAAGCAGTGAGGATCCAGCGGAAATGTAACACCCACCTAAAAGTCGTTGCCTGCCAATACGATCGCTCAGCCAGCCGAAGAAAAGAATCATAGGTACAGAGCACAATGCTAAAAGGCCGATGAGATTTGCTGCCATCTGCTGGGATTCACCTTTCCAAACGAGGATCGGAACAAAATGGACGAATATGGTTCCGTGCACTGACATCCTCAAAAGAGTACCCAGAGCTAATGTCCAGAAAGCTCTGGTGCGAATGGCCTGTTTGGCAGTCCATTCGTCCTCGCTATCCTGAATTTCCCCTTGGTTATTCTTGTCGTATGACTTTGATTCTTTAAGTGGATCACCATCAGGACCTACACCGATAGACTCAGGGGACCGTTTGAATACGAAAGCTAATGGAGCTATGAACACTAGCATTCCAACACCTACCCACAAAGCTGCGGTTTCCCAGCCCCACCGAAGCACAGCGACTGAAAGTAGCGGGACCATGAATGCTCCACCGAGTCTGAATGCAGCGCTGTTAATGGACATGGCGACACCGCGGTGGCGTGAAAACCAGGTGTTTATGGCAGTCGTAGAAGCCTGCATGAAGCTGGTAGAGGATCCTAGCGATATTACGAATAAATAGACCAGAAGGAATGCGAGAAAAGTACTGGTCTGAGATAGCCAAACGTAACCGACTCCGGTCATGATCGTGCCGATTAGCATCAGTCTGCGAACACCGTAACGATCGAGAAGCCATCCTGTAATGGGACCGGTCAATCCATTTTCAGCCCTAGACAGAGCAAATGGCATTGCGGTCTGAGCTGCTGTTAGTCCTAGGCTCTGCGATATTGGGATAAAAAAAACGGTAAACCCCTGCCAATGAATGGATCCCCCGAAGCCGTTTGTCAAAGCTGATGCCAGGACAATGTTCCAACCATAGAAACGTTTTTTTCGGGTTTTCGTTGAGTTTGAAGGAGTTTGGTTCTGCGAATTGGTCACGTATATCGGCTTCTGGTCATTTTTGCGAGGCGATCGTACATGACGATATTTACGGTCATTCCCAAATTTAGTGACATCGTCGTGGGTATTTTTACCGTGTACCGACATTCTTCAAGAATTTCAGGTTTTATTGAACCGTTTTCCGGGCCAAATATGTAGCAAGCCCGTTCTGGGTGGGCGAATGTGGTTAAATCCTTAGCGCTGGTAGTTATTTCGACGGCTACAGGAGTGCAATCGTGTGGCATAGCGTCAAAAATATCTTGCACTTCTATAATTGGCACGTGTCTATATGCACGACCCGGGTCGGTTGATAGTTTTCTTACGTTTATTGAGGAGTCTTTTTCACTGAGAATTACCATTCGAGCAGAAAATCCAAGTGCGGCTCTTAACGCGTGGCCTACGTTGACGCCATCAGTGGGCCGATCTAAACCGATGCACGCGAATCCGCGTTGCGGCAATGTGGATCTTCGATCTACGTAACGGCTGATATTACGTTTTGACCTTGGTGTGTATTTAGATTTCAATTTAATTAATTTATCTCTGGGATATCTGCGGGTACACGCTGATGCCAACGGGTTAGTTTTTCGAATGCATTGCCTACTCTGAGAACAGTTTTTTCATCATATGGATGTCCGGTGATCATCATTCCAATTGGCATGCCACCGCTGGTGAATCCACAGGGTATCGAATGTGATGGTTGTCCGGTGACATCAAACACACTTGTAAACATGGGAAGTTGGCTCGCTGCTTCCCCATTTTTGTCCGATTTGCATTGTTTTATAGTTGGGGTTTGAATTGGAACGGACGGTGTGATCAACACATCGACCTGTTTCATAGATTCGGACATTTGTTGATTAAACCATTGTCTTGCGCGCTGCGCATTGACGTAGTCGATGGCAGTGATACTGGATCCTGATTGGATGCGCCTTCTTAGGTCCGATGTGTATAGATTTGCATTCTTAGCCATCAAAGACTCATGGACTGAAACCGCTTCTGGTCGAATCACACCTAGATTAATCGCTCGTCCTTTGTCTACCCACGGCATTGAGACTTCGACGACTTCAGCGCCGTTCAAGACCATGGTGTTAATCGAAGAGAGCACCGCTTCTGATATTTCAGGATCTACTGGATCTTCAAAGAAATAATTGGTTGGAACCCCGATTCGGATTAGGCCTAATCCTTTTTTTAATTGCGAAGTGAAATCTTCCGTGGGCCCTGGATATGACGTTGGGTCATCACTATCTGATCCAGCAAGAGCATTCAGCAATAAAGCACAATCCTCTGTTGTTCGTGCCATAGGTCCGACATGATCCATGCTCCAAGAGAGGTCAAGGACACCTGTTCGGGGAATGCGCCCGTAGGTAGGCTTCAGACCAGCAATCCCGCAAACAGATGCTGGCATGCGAATCGATCCGCCTGTGTCTGATCCCAGAGATCCAGGGATCATACCGCATGCCACTGCCGCGGCTGAACCTGAGCTTGACCCAGCAGTGATTCGAGTTTTGTCCCAAGGGTTTTTTACATCGCCGGTATAAGGGTTCAATCCTGTTGTCCCGAAGGCAAATTCAACTAGATTCAGTTTTCCCATCAGAATGGCGCCAGCTGCTTTAAGGCGTTTGACTACCGTTGCATCTGAATTAGCTATATTGTCGGCAAGCACTTTTGAGCCGCCAGTAGTCTTTCGTTCGGCTACGTCGATCAAGTCTTTTAGTCCAATGGGAATACCATGAAGTGGCCCGATATATTTGCCTGACTTAATTTCGCCTTCTGCTAGATGAGCTGCTGTTCGCGCTGAATCGCTCCACACTTCGAGAAAAGCGTTTACAGATGGTTCTAGTCGAGAAATTCGTTGGAGCAAAGAGTCGACCAAGTCGACCGGAGACAAATCTCCATTTCGTATCCGTGGAGCTATTTCGGTTATCGATTGGTATTCGATATCAGGAAGATGTTTGGTCAATCTACTGTGATTCTCGGAGCGAAGCGGTCGGCATAAAAATCGATGCCGGTTCAAATCCAGTCGTATCAATTGCGCAAATCACTGAATAGGTTTGTTGCACCTCTTTTTTGGAAGCATGTATTTCGTCGATGTCCTCAACGGAATTAGGCAGGCCTTGGTTCGTGATTTCATTAGAGGATTGCTGTTGTTTGTTCTTCGGTGGCAAGATATTGATCTCGAAATATTATTTTTCAGTAATACGGCAGTATAGACCTGTGAGCTTTGAGTCGTGCTAGTCTGAACT
>RQOU01000017.1 GCA_008373165.1 SAR202 cluster bacterium
AGTGCAGGAGCAATGGGCTTTAGGGGCTCTAGAAAATCTACTGCATTTGCTGCGCAGCGTGCCGGAGAAACAGCAGCTCGAGTTGCGACAGAACATGGTTTAAAAACGGTTAATGTGATGGTTAAGGGTCCCGGCTCTGGCCGTGAGGCTGCGATTCGGGCGATTCAGGGGGCAGGTATACGTGTTGTCTCGATACGAGATGTAACCCCTGTCCCACACAATGGATGCAGACCTCCTAAAAAGCGTCGAGTCTAAGTATTTATATAGTTGGATCTATACTTTTATTAGTTAGTTTCATATGCAAAACATTAACACCAATGAGTAATTCAAGGATTTAGATGGCAAGGTACACTGGACCTAAATGTAAGAACTGCCGACGTTTCGGCATGAAACTTTGCTCAAAACCTGCTGGTAAATGCGCGTGGGAGCGCCGCAAGAGTGCTCCCGGCGACAAGTCTACCCAGCAGCGTCGACGACGAATTTCTGAATACGGAACACAACTCCGTGAAAAACAGAAAGCACGCGCGATATATGGCGTATTTGAGCGACAATTTCGTAATTACTACAAAAAAGCTAGCCGTCTTGATGGCGTGACGGGCGATCGTTTACTCCAACTTCTAGAGAGTCGGCTAGATAATGTTGTTTATCGCCTAGGATTTGCTGACTCCCGGCCGCAATCTCGACAGATCGTTGGTCATGGTCATATTCAAGTTAACGGGAAAAAAGTGAATATTCCTTCTTATCAAGTTAAGGCTGGTGATCGTATCAGTTGGCGCGAGCAGTCCAAGAAGACCGGGTTGTTCGAAATCGTTTCTGCAGGCATGGGGTCGAATTCGGTGATCCCCAGCTGGCTTAATGTGGATTCAGATAAACATATTGGTGAGGTTGTAACGGTTCCGGGGATAAATGAGGTTGAACTTGCGATTGATACACGCCAAATAGTCGAGTACTACTCTAGGAGGTAGATTACCCATATGCTTGAACGAATGTACGGCATTACTCCTCAGGAGGAATTGCCGCCTGTAGCACCAGAGATACCAGATCTTTCGATTACTATTCAAGAAAATGAACAGCACTATGGTCGATTCGTTGTGGAACCTCTCGAACGTGGTTGGGGAGTGACATTGGGTAACCCGTTGAGGCGTTCTTTGCTCAATTCGTTGCCCGGTACTGCTGTTACATGGGTGAAAGTCGTTGGTGCTCTTCATGAGTACTCCACAATTCCTCATATGCGGGAGGAAGTGGTCGAATTTTTATTGAACATTAAAGGTATTCGTATACGTTCATTGTCCGAACGTCCTGGCAGATTGCGTCTTGAGGTTGATGGTGAAGGGGAAGTACGCGCCGGGGATATTATGGCGACGGCCGATTTCGAAATCGTAAACCCGGAGCATCATCTTGCTACCCTTGATAATGCTGATGCAAGGCTTTCTGTGGAATTCAATGTTGAGCAGGGGGTTGGTTATGAACCAGCAAGTCAAGATGAAGGCTTGCCGATAGGTGTCCTTCCAGTGGACGCTATCTTCACTCCCGTTCGTAAAGCTAATTTCTCCGTCGAGCCAACGCGCGTAGGTCAACGGTCTGATCTTGAGCGTTTAATTGTTGAGGTTTGGACTGATAGGACGATCACGCCACTTGAAGCCATACAATCGTCAGGAAATTCCTTGATGGAACGTTTCTTCCTGTTCACGAGACTTGACAAGGAACCAGAGGAAGAAGCCAGTCCTGCCGCAGGCCTTGGTATTTCTCCGGATGTTTACAACACTTTGGTGGAAACCCTTGCTCTTTCTGCCCGAACGCTTAATTGTCTAAAACGTGCTGGATTGAATCGGGTTGGCGAAGTGATTTCTATTCCCAAGGCCGAATTACTCAAGATTAGAAATTTTGGTCAAAAGTCACTCGACGAACTTTACGACAAACTTGCCGAGCGGAATATGTTGCCCGAAGATGATGCCTCCTCTGCGGAGGATGGTGATACCGAAGAGGTTTCTGCTGAGGGTTCCGAGGAAAAAGCTATTGAGGCATAAGATATCCGGCAGGCAGTTTGGTAGGGCTTCAGGTCCGCGTAGGGCTATGTTTAGAATCATGGTGACCGATTTGCTTCGTCATGGTCAGATCAAGACTACGGTTGCTAAGGCTAAGGCAATTCGTCCTTTAACCGAGAAAATGGTAAGTTTGGGTAAAGGCGGGACTCTTCATGATCGGCGTCAAGCAGCAGCTTTCATTACTGATAAATCAGTTGTGAAGGCGGTGTTCGATGAGATCGCTCCTCGTTTTGAGGAACGAAATGGCGGTTACACTCGCATAACTCGTCTAGGTGTGAGAGCTGGTGACGCTGCGGAAATGGCGCTAATTGAATTGATCGATTAGATTCCAGATGCGTATTGGATTAGTCGTGGAATACGACGGGACTGAGTTTCACGGTTCCCAGTTGCAGTCCAACGCGAGAACTGTCCAGGGTGAGATTGAAAAAGCCTTACTTAAGATCTTTCAAAAAAATATAAGAATATATTTTGCTAGTCGTACAGATTCTGGAGTGCATGCAAGAGGACAAGTCGGGCGTTTCGATCAGGAGACTGATATGCCGCCCGATCAGATCAGGAAAGCATTGAATTACCATATGACAAAAGACGTGCGCATCATGTGTGCTCAGCGGGTTCCAGACGGACCCGGGGGATTTGATCCTCGTAGTGACGCCGCATCACGCACATATGTATATACCTTTAATGATGCTCGATCGCAGCCTGCTATGGGACGACATTTCGTCACTCATGTACGTGCAAATCTTGACGCGGTGATAATGAATAATGCCAGCCAAGCCTTTATCGGGTCACATGATTTTGCTGCTTTTGCGGGTCCTAGCACTCCGGAAAATGCCCCAACAAGGCGCGTTGTTAAACATGCTTCAGCTATACGCCACGACGATAATATTAAAATCACAATAACAGCGAATGCTTACCTGCATCAACAAATGCGACGTATTGTTGCCGTTCTCTATGACATTGGTCGAGGTAACTCTCCGATCAGTATCGTCGATGAATTACTGAGTTCTGCAGAGCGTGGGGCCGCAAGTAACGTTATGCCTGCAGAGGGTCTTTGTTTAACCAAGATTACGTATAACGGATCTGGAGAGTGTGGATTACCTGTTTATGCTGCTGTTGACTCAGTCGACATAGGCGTAAGATAGAACGTCGAGAATTATGGATTGAATATGGTTACCAATATAAAGCAATATAATCCGAGTGTTTCTGCAGTTGTAAGCGACTGGCAAGTTATCGACGCGAGTGGTCAGGTTCTTGGTCGACTTGCAACCCAAGTTGCCACACTCCTTATGGGAAAGCATAGGCCTACTTATGTGCCTCATATGCTCTCAGGTGACTTCGTTATTGTTATCAACGCTAGTGAGGTGAAAGTTACCGGACTCAAGGCAGAGAAGAAGGTTTACAAGCGCCATAGTCAATATCCTGGGAATCTTAAAGAGATACCTTATACGCGGATGCAAGAGCGCCATCCGGAACGGATTATTGAATTAGCTGTCAAAGGTATGTTGCCGAAGAGCAAACTCGGGCGACAGATGCTCAAGCGATTAAAAATTTATCCTGGTGCAGAACATCCCCATTCCGCACAGGTTCTTGGTTCAGAAAGACGAGAAATTAGAGAAGCTGCTGCAGCTAAACTTGAGGCAGCCAAGAAGCCTGCAGCCAAGAAGCCTGCAGCCAAGAAGCCTGCAGCCAAG
>RQOU01000018.1 GCA_008373165.1 SAR202 cluster bacterium
TTTCATCCGTGGCATATTCGTCGAGATACACGTTGCGGGGGTCACCACTGGCTCGCGAAAGCGAAAAGACGAATACCGATATGAGCAACAGCACAAGTGCTGCGAAACTTATTCTTCTTACGAAAAACTTGGCCAATTATCTGTACTCTTCTGTATGAGTTTTTATAGGCGTAAATCTATATGTGCTTTTTGAAGCCACGCGCCTAAGGTACCATCTGTGCAAACACAGGGTTTAACTCGGACCGCGCTGACGCACTTTCAGCGGTGTCAGAATCTGGACCGAAGGGAGATAGCTCCTCGGAGTCAGCTTCTGTGTCATAAAGCAGTCCATCCTCATATAGTTTCCATCGGTGTCCTCTGACGAAACGTCTGAACCCAGGACTGTTCTCCCCTTCTGCATTTTTATCAAAGTGGAAGAACATCCAATCCCTAGGATTCCCTTTATCTCCTTTGAGCTGTGGCAAGAACGATCTTCCATCCATGAAGTAATCATCCGGGGGAGTTATGCCAGCAGCGTCAAGGATAGTCGGCAGGAAGTCCGAAGAATCCACAAGATCTTTTGGCACAGATCCTGAAGCAATCGTTCCAGGCCAGCTGCATATTAGAGGCACATTCGTGCCACGGTCGAGTGTTAACGATTTGCCACCACAAATTTCTGTGTGGTCATGGAATATCGAACATACTTCTTGAGGTGACCCATTGTCACCGACGTATATCACCAGCGTGTTATCTGCTATGCCAAGTTCATGGAGTTTGGCATTAACCCGTCCGATAACCTTGTCATGGTATTCGACCATGGATTTATAGTGCCTTGGAGGGTCATCCCAATCGTCAGAGTCCCTGGTCAGCGCCCCAAGAGTTTGGTTTGGTTGGGGCTCAAATGAATCGAATTCTGAGTCGCCGGGCATCGGTTCAAATGGTCGATGAGTTAGCGCCATTGGGTAGTATATGAAGAACTCTTCGTCTTTGTTCTTCTCCATGAAATCTATGGCGTAGTCGGCAAAAATATCGTCCCCAAGCTTCCCGTCGGTATCTGTAAGGTACGAGCCATTTTGATATATCACAGGATCTTTGTAACGGGATCCTTTTTGCTCGGTGTGGTGGGCATGCCAGACACAATATTCATCGAAACCCGCATCTTCGATTTTCTGGCCGGTGCCTCTAGTCTCAGCCCCTTCCTCTTCAGGAAAACGATAGGAGTAAAGTTGCCACTTCCCAGAGATGCATGTCTTGTAACCGGCATCGGAGAAAATATGACCGAAAGTTTTTTCGTCGGGAGCCATCAAGCCGAATCCGATGTAGTTACGGAAATTGTATTTTCCCGTCATTAACTGCACCCGAGTTGGTGTACATAAAGGCTGGACATGTGCATTTTCAAATCGAGATCCATTTGACGCCATATCATCCAGTACTGGGGTTTTATAGGAAGTTCCACCATTACATCCGATCACCTCGTATCCAAGGTCGTCAGACATTATTAGGACTATGTTGGGGCGTCGATCACTCATCAGGCACATCTCCGGCTTACATATTTGTTGTTTTAGGACTGCAAAGTAACAACTCTGGCCGATGACATTAATCTGTCATCGGCCAGAGAAATAATTACTTTTCCGTAATCACGTCTATTTCAGAACAACTGTCTCGAAGCTGTTCTGGTTACCGAAGGTCTCGGTGTAAGGAGTCCATTCTGTTACACGACCATTTACTGCAACCAAAGCGGTCTTGAACACCATCGGGACGTTGAGCATCCAGTAGCTCATGTAGTCTTCCATCCAGATGTTGTTGGCGATACGCGTTGCTGCGTCACCCTCTTTCAGGTTGGCCAGGTAAGTTTTGTCGAGTACAGGGTTTGGTAATTCGATTCCACGGTTTGCTCCACCCTTTGAAGCTGATACCAATCTGCCTTTAGGCTCGTCAGCGTAACCAGCATTCATGTGGTGATGGAACGGGATACTAATGCTGCGTCCGATCAAAGTTGGTCGGCGGCCGGCGTAGTTAGTTGATTCAATTTCAACGTCTAATCCCAGTTCAGAAACCCAGAACTGCACAGCAGCTTCTGCAATGTCCGGCGGCAAAGAAGATGCGTCTGGGACAACCCAGGCCTTCATCTTGAAACCAGCAGGAACACCCGCTTTTTCTAGGTTAGCTTTAGCTGCTGCAGGGTCATACGGTATTTTCCAGTCATCTTTCCACTCAGGGTTAGCTTCGCTGAAGCCTGTAAAAGTATGTGCTGGTGGTGTGTTACCGAGCCCAACGATTTCGTTGATCGCATCACGGTCAATCGCCATCGCAAGCGCATGTCGTACCAACCTGGCATTTTCCATGTTGTCACAGGCTGGCTTTTCAGGTGGCACGGTTGCAAACAAGTTATCCGGGTCACAACCATCGGCATAAGGATCACCAATCCATGGGTGATCAGAATCCACTAGCAGTCCATCTCTGGGGTACAGCTGGTCACCCGTTACAGGATGCGTCTGCTGCCAGAAGTTACCAGCCATGTAGAGATGAAGCGTCGAACCTTCACCGAGCTTCTGGATATAACTCCCAGGTATAGCAGCTACTGCGTCCGCAATGTATTGCGAACCCAAGTTTACGATGTCGACTTCGCCTGTCTTGAAAGCTGCGACTTTTACCTGAGCATCACCCATCGCAATAAGCATCAGTTTGTCTATGCTAGCGGTGGCTCGGTAGTGTTCACCGTCGACAGCCGCCAGTTCGGCATAGTCATCAACTGCCCAGTCAACTAGATGGAATGGGCCAGTTCCGATTTTCATCGTCTTTGCTTCTTCAGGGTTGTCAAGGTTGTAACTCTTCGAAGTTACTGTCAGAGTATTCCGCCAGGTGTTTGAGAGTTCAAGCAGCCAAACCGGGCTGAGTGTTGCTCCCTCAATCACGTTCATCTTGACGGTATTACTATCTACTGCTTCCCACTCTCCCATCCATTCTCCTACGAAACCTGCTCTGCCGTTAGTGTTTCCTTCAGCTAAAGCATCGTTCATGCTCCAGGCTACGTCTTCTGCTGTAACCTGGCCTTGTCCGTGGTGGAAATCAACGCCTTTACGAAGGTCGAAGATAATTGAAGTTCCGTCTGGCGCAACTTTCCAACCATTAACTAACGAGATGGATGGGTTGAAACTTCCTCTGATCGGTATGTCAGCAGGGTCTGCGTATATGAGAGGGTCTGAGATACCGTAGTTATCACTAGTAAGGCCGTCATAGGGCCTTGAAGTAAACGATGCTCCAGGCAAACGAGGGACTTCTACCACTAGTGTCCCGGATTGTTGCTTAGGGGGAGATGCTTCTTTAGGTTCAGCAAAAGCTCGTGAACCTGGTCCAGAGCCGTAAGCTGCTGCAGTTGCAACAACGACCACTTCAACCTCTTTCACAACTTCTTTCACAACCTCAACCTCTTTGACAACCTCAACTGTGTCGCCTTTTACTTCAACCTCTTTCACAACCTCAACTGTGTCACCTTTTACGACAACTGTTTCAACAACAGTAATCGTTTCAGTTTCACCGCCACAAGCCATGATGAGCATGGCTGTTAGTGACAACGCTGTAATAGCAATTTGCCACGTTTTTTTTCCAAATACCATTTCGAGTGGTTCTCCTGAGAATTCAAATCAAAACGTTGCCCGTTATGAGCAATCAAAGCGAGACGTTACATGAAGCCTAAAAAAAAATCTAGAAGTGAAAATAGTTATACGTTTTACCAATACGTAACGAAAACTTACTCTTAGTTAAGAATACCTAAGCCCTGTTCGTTGA
>RQOU01000019.1 GCA_008373165.1 SAR202 cluster bacterium
GAACTGGATCTCGGCAATTGGACGCATGCCATTAACAGCGGCCCCTAACGCCACGCCACATATCGATGACTCAGCCAACGGAGTGTCAATCACGCGGCTTGCACCGAATTCTTCTACAAAACCATCTGATGCAAGAAATACGCCACCGCGAGCTCCGATATCTTCGCCCAAAAAAATTACGGAATCATCACGGCGCATCTCCTCCTGCACAGTGTTTCTAACTGACTCGATAACCGTTTGCTCAGCCATTAATTGCGACCTCTCGGAGCTACGTCAGTATGATCAAACATCGTTTCCACGCCTGGATATGGTTCAGCATCCACTATGTCAGTTGCAACGTTTACTCGTTCTTTTGCGGAGTTATGAATAGCCTCATCTTGAGATTCACTCAACAAATTTCTTCTGCGCAGCATAGCGGACACAATACGTATGGGATCTCGTTCAGGCATCTGAGCTATATCTTCTGTCGATCGATAACGAGTATGGTCGTCATCGGTTGTGTGGGGCAAAAGCCTTTCCACAGAGGCTTCGATCAAAGTGGGGCCCTGCCCTGCCCTCGCCCTTTTTACGGCTGCAGAAGTTGCCTCATAGACTGCAACAATATCCGTACCGTCGACCTGAACGCCGGGGAATCCGTAACTCGCAGCGCGGGTTGCGATACTCTCAATTCCCATCTGTTTGTCTAGTGGGACTGAGATGGCGTAACGATTATTTTCGCAAAAGAAAACCACGGGAAGTTTGTGTATTCCGGCAAAATTCATTGCTTCGTGTGTATCACCTTGTGATGATGCTCCATCTCCAAAGAAAACGACGGTCACAGCATCCAAACCGCGTAATTTATCAGCCAAAGCCACCCCGGCTGCCTGCGGTAATTGTGTGGCAATCACGTTTGAAAAATTAAACAAATCTACTCGAGGATGAGCGCCGTGAAGCGGGAATTGTCGAGCAGCGCTCATGGGATCGTCCGCTTTCGCCAAAAATCCTCGCAACATCTCTTCAGGTTCGGTATTCAACGCAATCATGGCTGTAAATTGACGATAATAGGTCAGGTAATGATCCTTTGATGGATCGGTGGCTTCTACACATGCGACTTGGGCAGCTTCGTGACCTTGAGCGGAAGCTGCGATCGCAGCTTTACCCTGGCGATTTAACAGCCAAACTCTCTCGTCCAGATATCGGCTCAACACCATGATTCGATACAACTCAACCATGCGTTCACCAGATGGTTGTTGGATGGTTTGGTCAGGTTCGTCTGTAGTTGCTTTCATGAACGGTAATTATAAGAGGGCAAATAAACACATAAAAGGGCTGTTGTGTAAGGTTGTTGGATATACTTTCCTTTCTAAAAAATTATATGTCGTACCACAAATACAACATTCAATATCCATGGAGAACAGAATGAGACCGCTCCAAACGTTGGTTGCCCTGCTTACTATTTCGCTATTCGCTTTAGCGGCTTGTGGAGAAAGCACCCCCGAACCTACAGTGGCTCCAACATCGACTCCGTCTCCCACGATCGCTGAAGTGACGCAAGTAGAAGTAAGAATGCTTTCTCCTGGAGATAACCCACGCCCACCTGTGGGTGCATTGGATACATCAAAAACGTACACCGCTACTTTCGAAACTGACAAGGGGGAATTCGAAATACTACTGTTTGATGACGAAGCGCCCCTGACTGTCGAGAATTTTATAAATCTTGTAACTATCGGTTTTTATGAAGGCACAATGTTTCATCGGGTAATCCCTGATTTTATGGCGCAGGGAGGAGATCCCCTAGGTACTGGCACGGGCGGACCCGGCTACCAGTTCCAGGACGAATTTCATGCCTCAAGACAGCATGACAAGCCCGGGGTGCTTTCAATGGCCAATTCTGGACCAAGAACAAACGGTAGTCAGTTCTTCATCACTTTTGCTCCAACACCCCATTTAGACGGGATGCACAGCGTATTTGGTGAGGTAGTTGAAGGATTGGATGATGCACTCAACATCACAGTTCGAGACCCTGGAACAGCTCAGACTCCGGGGGACGTAATAAAAAAAATTAGTATCAACGCAAGCTAATGAACTAAAAAACAAAATAGTAATTAACGCTCAGGCAAAACTCAGGAGAAATCATGACTGACCCAGCGCCACCTTCCGGCGATCTCGACACATCAAAATCTTACACCGCAACATTCAAAACAGAACGTGGAGAATTTGATGTATTGCTTTTTGCCAACGATGCTCCGATCACCGTTGAAAACTTTGTGAACCTAGCTGAGGCAGGATTTTATGACGGAACAACGTTCCATCGCGTAATACCTGGATTCATGGTTCAAGGCGGAGACCCCACAGGCACTGGAAGTGGAGGCCCAGGATACAGATTCGAAGATGAATTTAATCAGAAATTACGCCACGATTCTGAAGGTGTACTGTCAATGGCAAACGCTGGTCCCGGAACAAATGGCAGTCAATTCTTTGTAACACTTGCTCCCACACCCCACCTTGACGGTCGGCACTCTGTATTCGGGAAGGTTATCCGGGGAATGGAAACTGTCAAAATGATACGAGAGCGTGACCCGATGAGCGATCCAGACCCAGGCGATTTCATCGAAACGATAGTCATTTCAACGAAATAGCCCTTAATCATTCTTTCGATACGAGCAATCAAATCAACGCAAAGATCAGCTACCTAATTATCGGTTCTAAAAACGATTAATTTAGTGCTGGTCTATTTGGCTGGATCTCCGGCTGGATCTTCCACTTCGTCTTGGGTCGGTTGAATATCTAATCGTGGACTTGCGACCTGGAATTTCAGAAGGCGAGCACCAACTCCCAACCAAACATTTTCACCAAGATCAATTTCTGGTCCTGCCGGCCGACCATCTACACGCATAGATGGGTCCCCTACAGCCCTCTTGTGCTCTAACGTGACATCCCTGCCGCTGAATTTGAAACTCCCCCCAACAAATGGCAATCCTACGGCCTCGTAAGATGCAACTGTATTTTTGGAGAATAGTCTCCTCACAAGACTTCGGTTAAGTCCAGCAAAATCAACAACTATCTGATCGGCATCATCAACGATAAACCCAAATGGAGAAGTCTTTTGCTGTACCCATATCAAGAAACCTCCAACTAAAACCAAGATCAATCCCAGTCCTGCAATCACAAACACCGGCATGCCGAGTATTAAAAACGGCTCTTCTAAAATCAGGGCAGTGGTAGTAGCTACAGGGGCAACACGTTCGTATTGCCGACCCTGATAAACACTATCTAGTACGACTTCAACTTCATATGCGCCGGAATCAGCTATATCAGCCGCTATGTCAAATTCCCACCCTAGCCCAGGTTCCGGCTCGTCGACTGCTGTGACTATCGCCTGTAATTGACCAGCATCTCCAGTCAAAACAGCATTAATTTCTGAAGGGCTGATCAGGAACGGATAGTCACCTACCAGGGTTTGAACGCGCGCCACTGTTGCATATTCACCAGCAGAGGTCTCTACATCGGAAACTCCCACGAGAGTCAAAGTAGGAAAAATTTCGCTCCGGTACGCAGCGTCGCTCCTCATGGTCGAAACGTAATCAACCCATGACAATTCAATGGATACATTATTAACGCCCTGCGATTCTGGCGCGTCCATTTGGGCAGAATAAATTCCATCATTGGCAAAACGATCGCCATCTACACCTTCATCTTTCAAGGCCACTACAACATTTGATCCATTAGCTTTATTGATACTTGCCTCAATCACGGCACCAGCAAGCAGTTGAGGAGAATCTCCGTTAAATGCAGCAACTTCCATCACAAACGGCTCACCTACTGGTAATGGCGGCTGTTCAATCAGCCTTAAATCCAGCGGGTTGTCCACATCAACACCCGCTACGAGTTTTGATGCCGGACCAACACCCTGTAAAGTCCAGTTACCAGGAACAGGTGAATCGATTTGAACGATCACTGCAGACGGAG
>RQOU01000020.1 GCA_008373165.1 SAR202 cluster bacterium
CTTGCAATGGTATAATTTAGACCCGAGAGCAGTTGAGCTGAAAAGTAAACTCATCCGTCTGCTTAAATCCGCAGGAGGAACTGGAAGCCTCTACGCTGCCCATTCACTTGAGTCATGGAACTGCAGATTCGAAGGGACAAGTTCCGCACCGGCCATATGGGAAGCTTTATGGAAAAGATTGGTGATTGAGATAGGTAATAAAGTACTTGCACAGCCCGCAGCAAATTTAATGGCTGAATCGGCGGGAGGATTTGTTCGATCATTATTGCTTGGAAAAGAAAATCCTGCAGATTATGAGATCAATTTGAAATCGATAGTCAATAGAGCAGCAAATGAAGCAATAACCTACCTCAAAAAAACATTTGGGCCAGACATTGAGAATTGGGGATGGACTCAGGCCCACACAGTGAAATTAGTTCATCCTGCAGCAAAAACTCAAGCTATGAAACAACTTTTCAACCTCGGTCCCTTCAGCTGTCCTGGTGGGGGCGGAACAGTGAACAATCGTAGGCCTGTTGAAACAGCTAATGGTTTTGAAAATGCCAGTGGAGTCAGTTATCGACTATTTGTAGACATGTCAGAGCCGAATATAGCCTGGGGCGCTACGCTAGCCGGACAATCAGGACAACCTGGCAGCGTTAATTACGATGACAGAGTAATGGAAACCTTGAATAACCAATACCATCCGCTACTAATGGATGAAAAAGATATAAATAAAGAAGCCGCGCATGAATTTTTTGCACCCAAAGATCTTCAAGACTGATACAGGGACAAATCACACGCCAAAACTAGTAATCATTGAACATCCAAATCTATACAACCGGATCAAATAATGAAGATTGAAGAACTACGTGTAGACATAATTGAGCTGGGCGTACTAAAACCCGAATGGCGACCCCTACGCCGAATGCAAGAGTATCCCGACTCACACCGTACTAAATTCGCTCATAGACCTTTTGAGGGAGCGGGTGTCACCGGGGATCCAACACCCGCTTACGCTGCGATATTAAATATACAAACTGCTGACGGAATTGAAACTCCGGGGGTACTGTGGTCTTCCTGGAGCAAGGAACAATTAGAGTGGGATTCACGAACATTCAAAGTTCAATGGGATCCCGAACTCGTAGGTATGAACGCCCTGGACAGGGAATACATTTGGCACAAAATGTGGATGGCTCGTCGCTATTTCCACATGCCAACAATCTCTCCTTTATCACTTATTGACGAATTGCTTTGGGATCTTGCCGGTCAAAAGTCGGGATTACCAGTACATAAAATGATTGGTGGATTCCGGGACAAGGTGCCGGCATACCTGACAGAAACTGCCGTTTCATTTGAAGATACGCTAGCCTCTGCAGAAAGAGCCAAAGCTCAGGGATTTCTAGGATTTAAAGACCATGCGATTCTAGGAGTAGCAAACAATATTAAATTGGCAGGTGAATTACGTAATATCGTTGGCGACGATATGGTTCTAATGCATGATCCAGTCCAGCAATACACAGTAGATGAAGCTATAAAGGTAGGCAGAGAACTCGAAAAACTAGGTTTTCTATGGATGGAAGAACCACTGCAGGAATCAGACATCAATGGACTTAAACGAATTTCTGACGCCCTGGATATAGCTATTCTCGCCTTAGAATCTGTTCAGGGGGCACCTTATCTTGCAGTGCCATATTTAAGTTCAGGATCGATAGACATAGTTCGCCAAACAGCATTAGGCATAACAGGACAAATTAAACTAGCCAACTTGGCCGAGATGTTCGGAGCAAACTGTCATGGCGGTAACCCCCATGTAGTAGCAGCTATCAGAAATGACGATTGGTGGGAACATCCCGCGTGGCAGCCTACCTCACCAGATCGTGTACTCACAACGGAAACTTCGAAGTTAATCAGAAACACCCATTGGGTTGAAAACGGATATATGCACGTACCCCAGACACCAGGGTTAGGAAGAGAAATTAAATGGGATCAAATCAAAGATCGAACCATACTCTCAATTTAGGAAGGCCTAAACATGACGGTTGATTGGTCTACGGCCGAAAGGTGGCTCATGGGGAGCGCTTCAACCGATTCCCTCGCCAATGAGCACATCAACACACTATGTGATTCCATAGGAATACGCTGGGGGGGATCCGAAGGTGAGCGACACGCTGCAGAATACATCCGATCACAATTTGAGGCTTTTGGCCTGAGATCAGCTTCAATAGAAAATTTTCAAGTTAATTCCTGGAAAGCTACATCCGCTGATATTTTAATCAGTGATGAAACAGGCAGAACGATTGATGCGAGAGCCAGCCTGTTTTGTCCGTCGATAAACGTTACGGCACGGCTGGTGGACGTCGGATTCGGAATGCCACATGAAATTAAATCCCTAAATCAAAACCTAGAGGGAACCGTTGCTTTAATGGCAAGCGGCTATGAACCGTTTACTTTCCCTGAATCGCTAACGCTCAGGCTTGAGCGCCTGTCTAAGCTAGGTGTCTTAGCGTGTATTACTCCCCACCCTACCGGTGGCCGTCATACCGCTCACGGTCATGCAAGTGACTGGCGTGACCATAATCCTAATGATGTTCCTTTGCCATTAATACATACATCCCGCGAAGACGGAGCATTATTGATCCGTAGAGCCAATGCAGGAGCTTCTGTAACTGTGCACGTTGATTCCAAACAACTCAAGAAGACTTCTTCGAACGTAATTGGAGATCTGAAAGGTAAAAACTGGCCGGATGAATGGATAATTCTCGGTGCACACCATGACACCACCGTAGATTCTCCGGGTGCAAATGACAATGCTTCGGGCTGCACAGTAGTTTTAGAAACTGCACGCCTGCTCGCGCGACTGGAGCAGGAATACAACATAAGCCCCGGTCGATCTATACGTTTCGCTACTTTCGGTTCGGAAGAACAAGGCCTACAGGGTTCCACCGCGTTTGTAAAAAAACACTACGGCAATGATCCAATCCCACGATTAATGATCAATCTAGATGAACTCGCAACAGGCGCTATGAAAGGCGTCGCTCTGCAATTCCCACAATTACGTCCGCTAATTCAACGAGAACTGGATGCTATGAATGAAGGGCTGACTTGTCATGTAATGTCACAAATGGACTCTTCAGGAGATATGTTCCCGTTTGCTTTAAGGGGAATACAATCGGGAATGCTCTGGCGCTGGAGATTCGTAGGTCGACACCCTGATGCGAGCTTTGGGCACAGCTCATCAGATACATTGGATAAAGTTCGAACTCGAGAGCTGAAAGAATATGCAGGACTACTCGCAAGATTGCTCTTGCGTGTGTCTCACACCACTCCTGACCAATGGCCTGAAAAGTCCCTTGACATCGACGAGATAGCAACAAGAACCGCCAATGAACGGGGATCTGCTGCAAGGACCATGTGACGCTTTAAAATTAACGGGTTAAATCAAACCAGACGAGCGCACTGCTTGCAGTCCCGCCTCATATTTGTTCACCGTCTCATCTATGTCATGATCACTGTGAGTCGATGACAGTATCATCGACGCAGGATGCGTCCATAACCCCTCATTAATAATCGCAAGTTGTAGCTGATCCAATACTTCGTTTGCTACCGGGCGGCCTCCCTGCTCAACACCTACAGGAACAGCATGAGGATCATCGGTATCAACTGGAGTACCAAGACTAACCATCACTATCGACGAGACCCCGTATGCTCCACCAGGAATTTCCATGGACTGGAGTACTTGATTTATACCATCCTTTAATCTAACTGCCTGTTTTTCAGCAGTTTCAACTATCCCATCACGTTCAACTATCCCAAGAGCAGTACTTCCCGCAGCGGCTGATAAAGGATTCGCATTGAATGTCCCAGGATGTCGAATACCCCCTTCTCCAACGGTGTCTACCACATCAGCTCTGCCACCTACACATCCACCTGGTAATCCTCCTGCAAGAATCTTTGCAAACGTACTCAAGTCTGGTGTTATGCCATACCGACCCTGGCACCCGGCATTAGACCATCTAAACCCGCTTACAACCTCATCAAAAATCAAGAGAACACCGTGAGTAGTGGTTAATTCACGTAAGCCCCTAATGAATTCCGGAGGAGCAATGTCATTTCCCTGGAACACAACGGCTGCAACATGATCATTTCCTGTCAGAATTTCATCTACGGTATCAAGAT
>RQOU01000021.1 GCA_008373165.1 SAR202 cluster bacterium
CTAATTCTCGTCGCTGTTGCATCTGTTAGCTAGTTACCTGTAATTGTTTTGGTAAATTCATTATCGAAATTAATCCGGTTTTGCAACCAAAGTAGCGTGGCCTCGCACGTATCTTATTGGTTTTGCAAGAAGGTTGAACTCCTGTACCTGCCATACGGATAAAACCGGTACTACGCGCGTCATTAGCATAACGATCACTGCTGCTAATGATATTCCTCCGATCATGATCAAAATATCTAATACATTTGGATAAACCGTTTCAGGAATCACCGTCAACCACTTCTCGTGTATTCGTTCGGGAGGAACGGACCAGGCAGGAACGAACGTTCGAATACGGTCAAGTAGTAGACCTATTAGAATGATGACAGCGCCTATCGTCATACCATTGATACCACGTCGTACCTTGTTCCAAATGAGTATCCACCACGGCACAAACCAGATTAGTACCATGCCAGCGATAAATGCGTAGATCATCGGACCTTTTACCAAAAGATTCAACGTGGCTATATCGTTGGCTGAACGGCCGTACCAGAACACAATGAAAGATGAGTAAAAGAAATAGATCCACAATAAAGTTAATGCAAACAAAAGCCTGCCTAATGACCAGAAGGCATCCATGTGTACATATTTCTGTAGATTCATTTGTCTGCGTGCTGCCCAAAGGGCGATGACTATACCTGCTACCCCAGCTTGGAACGACGAAACTGTGTGATACATCGGATAAATAGCGTCACGCCATCCAGGGACCATACTCTGACCAAAATCGCTAGTGATCAAGAAGTTGACGAACACGAGTACTAGGAAGTAAAAGGTTCCGAACATACCAATACGCATCCGTAGAGTGCGCCATTGACTATCAGTTCCTACCCAACCTCTCGCAAGCCTTTTACCCAGTTTTTGGCGCCATCCTGTCGAGTGATTTCGCATGGCTGCGAAATCTGGTATGGCGGCTGAGTAAAACAACATGATTCCAGTAATGAACAAAAGAACTAGCCCTAGTGTGGACCATATATGAGGCGAATAGTCGGGAGCTTCCATCCAAATCGTTCGACGCCTTGCGCCTTCTGTTACGAGTGGTGGCAACATGGCGACAAGTGGGATTAACAATCCGATAGTTACCACGCCAGCAAACGAAAAAATCGAAGCGATACGGGTAACGGGTCTAACCCAGTTAGCCTTCGCCATAACTGGAGCCATAGCAACCATAGGAGCTCCGCCGGTAATCGATAGAAGGAATGAAACCAACGCAGCAACGTAACCCCACCTAGTACTATCGTTGCCTTGATCTAGAAACTTTATAACGAGTGCGACAATACCGACGATTCCGAGTATGCCAAGAACCCAGGCGATTGTTTTGAATCTTCTACTCGCGTTAGTTGTGGTCGCGATAAGTTCACGCGCAACGATATCGGCATCTACTTGGGCCGGCGGCGCATGATGTTCGGTTTCGTGACCGTGTGCTGTAGCTTCGCTAGTCATGCTTCGCAGCAACCTTCTTATCGGCATCGATTTTCGCCAGATAGATCACATTGGGATCCGTAGCGAATTGATCGAGAAGCGTGTAATGACGTTTGTCTTCTTTCATTTTGGAAACTTTACTGTTTGGATCGTTAAAGTTTCCAAAATTTAGAGCGCTTGTTGGGCATGCGGATGAGCATGCGGTTTGAATAGTCCCGTCAAGTACTCCGTGCCCTTCGCTTCGGGCTTTACGTGTTTCACGTCTTATACGGTGTACACAGAAACTGCATTTCTCCATGATGCCGCGACTTCTGATGGTTACATCCGGGTTGAGGTGATTTCGGAGAGATTCTGGCCATACTGGTTCCCAGTAGTTGAAAAACCTAACGATATATGGACAACCATTCGCACAGTACCTGGTACCTACACAGCGGTTGTACACCTGAATATTCATGCCTTCAGCGTTGTGGTAAGTTGCATAAACGGGGCACACGGGTTCACACGGGGCATTTTCGCAATGCTGGCACATGATCGGAATAAATCGAGCCTTTGCATCGGGGAAATCACCCTCCCAGTAGCGCTCGACGCGAATCCATGAAATAGACCGAGCCCTCTCTACGCGATCTTGAGTGTTTAAAGGGATGTTGTTCTCTGCCTGACAGGCAAGGACACATGCGTTGCAGCCGATGCACTTATCTACATCGACGACCATTCCCCAGTTATGATCTCCAAAATTTTCTGTGGTCATCTGGCTACTACCATTGGGTACTGCTGTTGAAGTCTATTCATGGTCTTTATCCTGTTCATCTTTACCGATGAACTGTTTTTGGTAAATATGATGATTTGTTTCTTGGGCATGTTCAGCAGTTTCATCAATTCCTACAACAAGAACTGGGACACCGGGCTCGACTGGACGGGCTTCAACATTACCTTCAAATTTTGGAACCTTTGTGCGACGACCCGCACGTTGAACGCGGACTTGAGTCGCAGCCCATGCTAAGGCACCCGTCTGGGAATCTTTCTCTCCGGTGAGTATGGAAAGCACATTAGATCCGCGATCTTCGGCCCAACGGCCACTTCTGTGATGCCCTTGTCCGATAGGCACTCCTATAACTCCAGGGCGTACACCGGGATGCGGATAGGCAAGAGCTTCGATTTCACCGGAAGTGGAACGAATCAACAGTACGTCACCCTCTCTTATACCAAGACTTTGAGCTTCTTTACTATTGATTTCAGCCCAAGTCGACCAAGAAGCTGAGGATATAGGATCGGGAGTTGACTGTGCCCATGGTGCAGCTGCCAGTCGACCATCAAGCAAGGAATTTGAGTGGAATGGAACGAGGTGGAAATCGTTACCGGTTCCAAGGACCTCGGTGTCTGAGTAGTAAGCATTCTTTTCGGTTGAGTTCATTTTCCCAAGATTGGCGCTCCCTCGGGTCCCGGTATCCCACCAGCCACCTCGTTGAAGAGCACCATTTGCGAAGAGTGATGATGATGATGCCGAAATTGAACCTCGTCCAGCAGCATGCAGATCAGCTAGACCATTTTTCACTAACTGTTCCATAGATGACCCATAAGATCCATCTGACATCTGTAGTAGAGAATCGCCAAACCCGCGGGCATTACTGGTTAGTCCGGACTCATCACGTGAAACGGTTGGGCCTACGACCGGCTGTTGAGTCCCAACTACCTGATACCCTGGCCCCGGCTCGGGTATCTCTGTTCCCCAAGATTCTAGAACGGTTTTCTCTGGCAGTATTAGGTCTGCAAAGTCCATTGTGTCGTCATGAACTGTACCGAAAACAATAACGTTAGGCACATTTTGGAGAGCTTCGCGTATTCCCACAGAATTGGGCATCCCGTGGACAATATCTACTCCCCGGATGATTACGGTTTCAACGTTGCCGGCTCTCCACTGAGCGAGTTCAGCTTCCCAAGATTCGAAGGGTGCGCCAGCAGATGAAATTGGGAGACCATCAATCGCTGATTTAGGGTTGGGCGTTATGCCACCACTGGCATCGACGGCATCAACGAGTACGTTTAGTGCGTATATTGCTTCTAGATTGAAACTTCCGTTTGTATGTGCCCCAGCAGAGCCTCCACCAAACGCAACGGCTGGCGTGTGATTGGCGAAATGGCGTGCTGCTTTTTCAATACGATCACCGGATATCCCTGTTCGATTTGAAACTTGCGCAACTGAATATCCATCTAATCCATTTGGCAGGACAGTATTGAAATTAGAAATACTTTCTTGGGTTGCTAGACCTTCATTGATGATTATGCTTGCTATTCCCAGAGCGAGGTCGCCTTCAGTACCTGGTTTCGGTGCCAGCCAGAGATCGGCTGCAGCTGCCGTCAAAGACATGCGTGGTTCAGCGTGAATTAGATACCCTCTGTCACTTTGAGACCTGAATTCACCGTATTTCACCCCAAATTGCGCCGGAGATCCCCATGTACCCAGCCAATCGGCACCGAAAGATAAGACAGTATGTGCATGGGATATGTCAAATGTAGGGAGTTGATCTTGACCTAGAACCGATTTGACTGCTCCGTGTAAAACTCCCTGTTCTGTCGGATCGAAAGTCATGTATTTGCCATTGTATTGAGCCGCAAATTTTTCAGCTACGCTTCCCAAATGGCCTCGGATGGGGTTGGTAACAATCGTCATAGCACCGTCCGCATTCGTCAGTGCATTGCGAAAACGATTATCGGCTTCATCCCAGGTGGTGTTAACTAGATTCCCGTTTTTAGAGTAGCGGAGCATCG
>RQOU01000022.1 GCA_008373165.1 SAR202 cluster bacterium
TCTTCCTCCGAAGGCTTATTTTCTGAGATGACTTCTGCAGGCGCATTTGCTGGACTCGAAAGCCTGATCGAATCTGGTGAGATAGAACAGGGATCAAACGTTTGCGTGCCAGTTACTGGATCTGGGCTTAAAGAACCTTTGGAGCAGGTCGATAATTAATCGGTTGTATGTGATTCTTCATCCCCTAGTTTTCTGAAAAACTTTTCGGAACCCTTCGATCGATCCTTCAATAACCCAATCGTCAACGCAGTATGAAGCTCGAAAGAATCCGGGAGTGCCGAACCCTACGCCTGGGACTACGAGTACTAGTTCTTTTTGTAGTTGTGCGACGAAATCTGTTTCATCCGGAATCGGAGATTTTGGGAATAGGTAAAAGGCTCCATCAGGCTTTACACATTCGTAACCGATATCGGTGAGCGCCCCGTGGAGCAGATCACGTTTTTTTCGGTAGATGTCGATATCGACTGTGGCTCGTTGAATACCTGCGACCGCTCGTTGCATGAGGGCGGGCGCATTCACAAATCCAAGTGTTCGTAAAGAGAAGTTCAGCGCGTCCATAAGATCGTTTTTACCCGGATCGTAAGGATTTACTGCAGCGTACCCAATACGTTCTCCTGCAAGCCCTAAGTCTTTTGAATGTGATGTTGCCACCACGGAACGCTTATGGTGGTCGAAGATAAACGGATAGGGAGCATCACTGTAAATAAGTTTTCTGTACGGTTCATCGGAGATCAGGTAAATTTCGATTCCGTATTTTTCTTCCGCCCGCTGTAGGGTCTTTGCGATTGCGCGGATTGACGAGTCAGGATAGATGACACCTGTTGGGTTATTCGGAGAATTGATGATTACGGCTCTCGTACGTGGTCCGATTGCAGCTTCAAGGGATTCAATATCCGGTATCCAGTTTTCATCGCATTGCGCCTCTTTTACTACACCGGCTTGGTGTTGAACGTAAAAAATGTATTCGGCGAAGTAAGGCGCTATTAGTACTACTTCATCGTCTTGGTCGAGGATGGATCGCAAGATGGTATTGATTGCTCCGGCAGCGCCAACCGTCATCAAGATCTCTGCTCCGGTTATTGGAACACCTGATTCTTCGGCCAGGACTTCGGCAACGCTGGCTCTCACTTCAGGGAATCCGCCATTTGGCATGTAACGATGGGTTCCAGGCGTTTCGTTGGCCAACAGGCGTGCCAATTGAGTACGGAATTCATCGGGTGGCTCCAGTAATGGATTACCCAACGATAGGTCGAATACGTTTTCTGCGCCGTGAATTTTGCGGAGTTCGATACCCTCTTCGAACATTCGTCGGATCCACGAACTATCGTTCATCTGTTCTCGAACTTTTCGAGAAATTGCCATTAGGGTTCCTTTAGATTTTTATAAAACTATCTGAAACCTCAGAAAGTCTGTTGTTTAATACCATGTTATGAGTCTGAATTTCGCTTCGTATCTGACCTGTCATTCGGCTTCTTTTCGCCGATCTTGAAAAAATCTTTCATAAACTGGGGGCCACCAGAATAGGGGTTGTCAACCACGTAAGTCCCTGCGATTTTATCGTGCCAGCCTTGTCGTTTTGGATCGAATATCAGCCAGAGTATTCCGATTCCGAACGCAAGGTAAGAAACTAGTTTTCCGATCATCTCTCGGGGAATGGCAGCAGGACCTGGTGTTTGGCCTTCGGAGTCAACCACTACTATCCCTGCGACCCATTTGCCAGGAGTACGACCCCAAATAATGGTCGGAATGATGAAGTAACCTAAAAAGAATAAGAGATCTTGTGGTGCTGCTTCTTGGCTGAACATCGCACCGCTCGCGGCGGGCGCCACGGCATAAATGATCATCATCAGAAGTCCAAAATCTATAGTAAACGCATAAAGTCGGCGCATCGGCCCAGCGAAATTCATCGGGTATACGGTCGGTTTTCGCGGTTTGTCGGAGTTTTTTGTGGCGCCAGACTTTTTATCTGCTTTAGATTGCAGGTGTGCTTTCGATTTAGATTTCGTGGAACGCTGTCGCGGGTTTCGCCGTTTTTTGTTTTCTGAAGACATATAAAGCCAATATTACGGCTCAGTTGCTTCCACGGCACTAGAAACTCGAATTAGAATCGACTCCAGATTCATTGTTTAAGTAATAATCAACGAAAGTTAATTCATACCGGCACACCGGGAATTCAGAACGAAGTATGGAGGCCTCATATGGCAGGCAGGCTTGAAGGCAAAATTGCTCACATCACAGGCGGCGGATCGGGACTTGGAGACGCTATTGCTCGTCTTTTTAGTAGCGAAGGTGCCAGGGTTGTGGTTTCTGACTTGAAGATGGAGGCCGCTCAGCGAGTTGCTGATTTTATAGTGCGACAGGGTGGAGACGCCATCGCATTGAGCGGAGACGTTTCCTCTAGAGCAGAGTGTGAATCCCTCGTTGCCGAAACGGTGAAGCAAATGGGCGGGATCGATGTGTTAGTGAACAGTGCAGGAGTAACTCCGAGATACGCACCGCCTGAATGGGATTTTGAGCAAACATGGGACTGGGTGGTAAGTATCAATCTCAAGGGAACTATGATGATGTCTCGTTTTGCTGTTAATCAGATGAAGAAACAGCAGACAGGTTCGATTGTAAATCTGGCGTCGATCATTGGCCTTGTCGGTTATGCTCAGGGCATTAGTGACGGGTTCAACCCTTACCCTCATACCAAAGGTGGAGTTGTTCAGATGACTAGAGATATGAGTATCGCCCTAGCAAAGGAGGGCATCAGGGTGAATTCGCTCTGTCCAGGATTTACCTATACGCCGCTCGTTACTACTCTTGTAGAAGATGCAGACATGCATGAACGTTTGAAATCACTGCACCCTATGGGACGACTTGGTCAGCCTGAGGAAATAGCGAATGCAGCTCTGTTCCTTGCCTCTGATGAGGCCTCGTTTATCACAGGTGCAAATCTGCCAGTAGACGGGGGCTACACTGCACAGTGATCAAGAGCTTCGGTAGGCTGATCTCGGGTTGTTACTCGCTAATTCCGGGAATAAGCCAAGGGCTTCGTATATCTAGCACCTCAAAAGATCGAAGCAGGTTCGACGACAGAAAGCAGCTTACGGTTTTCAGCTACTCGTTCAAGGTTTGACAGGGCGAACACCACGGCGCGTTCGTTCCCTTCGCCCGTCCCGCCGGCCCAGTGCGGTGTGACAATCGATGTTGGCATGTGCAGTAACGGATTATCTGGATCCGTTGGCTCTTCTTTCAAAACATCTAAACCTGCACCGGCGATATCACCATTTTGTAAAGCCTCAATTAGATCAGTCTCGTTGTGAACGGGTCCACGACATGTGTTGATGAAGATTGCTGTGTTTTTCATTAGATTGAACTCTCTTGCGCCCATCATCCCTCGCGTCGAGCTATTAAGTGGAACGTGTATGGTCACGATGTCGCTTACTCGCAAAAGATGATCCAAACCGACTGCTTGAGCGCCAAGCTCACCATCGCGACCAGGCATCAGTTCAACTACATCGTGGTAAATGACCTCGCAGTCGAATCCTGATAGTCGACGCGACACCTGTCGTCCTATATTTCCAAATCCGATGATTCCTACGGTTTTTCCGTTGATCTCAGTACGTACTGGTAGTTGATCTACACCCGATCGCCATTCCCCACTCTTCGTGTTGGACCATGCTTCCATCATCCGGCGGTACACACTTAACATCAACGATACTGTGTGCTCCGAAACGGATATGGCGTTTGAACCACCGTTGTTAGCTACTTTTATTCCTAGCTTGCTTAGACCGATAACGTCTACTGAGTCGTATCCGGCAGTCAGAAGTTGAACAAGTTTTAATCTTGGAAGATGTTTGGCAACATCCAGAGGAATTGAAGCAAGCCACGGAACAGCCGCGTCGGCATCTTTCAACGCTTCGATTAGCTCGCCAGGGGAACTGTTTGGATCTGCAACTATTAAATTGACGTCTTTTCCGGCGTGTTGGTTTAGTAGGTCCCAGCGTCGTTTATGTTCGGCTGTGGAAAGGTTGGCTAGAAAAGCGATAGTTGGCATTTTTTACTTCTTGTTTGTCTGGTCAATGTTACTTATTGCATACGACTACGAGGAATACAGCTTGGCAGTTTACTGTTGTTTTATCGGTTGTTGGGGTAGGGTTGACTGATTAAACAGGGCGTTCGACACGTATACCTGATTTGTACACATCCTTCACGTCCCACAGCGCGTTTAGGTCGGACGTTGGATCGCCTCCAACCACTAAGACATCTCCA
>RQOU01000023.1 GCA_008373165.1 SAR202 cluster bacterium
TTCGGGTAGGTGTCGGTATTTACTGTATCGAAACGATTCAAAACGTATAACCAACCATCACCACCAAATGCGAAATCCATCGCACCATAAAAACCATCAATAATCAGTCGCTGGCCAATCGACGTAACGAACTTATGACCCATACGCAAGAGATCTGGGTAGGCAGCACCTGCTAGATCAGAAGTAGACTCTGGAGATGTAATGGTCATTCTTTTATGCCCCGACAGGCTGGAGCATGCCGGTAAATTTTTCGAATGTCCCGTTGACTACAGGAGCAGGATCAATCCCAAACCAGTCATCAACAATCGTGGAGTACAGCATTCTGAAATCGTTATTGAACTTCAAATCACCGCTCAGGTGTTCCGATGGATCGAGTGAGGGGTACTCTGCGTACATCCCACCGTTTACTCGATGCCCGATCAAAAACGCTCCCCCACCAGAACCATGATCTGTACCGTTACCATTGTCACGAATTCGACGACCAAACTCAGTAAAGATCATCATCACCACGTTATCGGCAGCGTCGTGTTCCTTGAGATCGTCGAAGAAATCTGTCACTGAATTGGACAGGTTCTCAAGTAGCCCAGACTGAGTTGTGATCTGGGCTCCATGCGTATCGAATCCAGGCAACTGGGCATAGAACACCCTCGTTCCGAGATCGGCAAGATGAACCTGCGCAATACCCCTGAGGCTCTGCGACAAAGCGTCTTGACCATATTCAATAGTCGAACTGTACCGTTCCGGAGCAACTGCCAGCATGTCTGCTCCAGTCATAGCGTCAATGCCAGTCTGACCGATGTGGTTCATTACCATCGAGGCTTCATCGATTTCTTCCGGGACATACATTCGCTGAAAAGCATTAAGTGCCTTCCGTTGCCGCTGCCCGGATAATGAAGTTAGCAGGCCATATCCTTCCAATTGACTGACCGAAATAGCTGGCGTACCCATCAGATACATAGCACGTGGAAGACCCTGCCCAAAACTGACTCCGGTGCAGACATTATTCTTCCCGGGATCCAACTCCCGAATTACCCGACCTAACCAGCCCTCGGCAATGATTTTAGTCGGTTCAGCTGTGTGCCAAATATCCATCGAACGAAAATGAGAGCGATCTGGAACCGGGTAGCCAATTCCAGGAATTATCGCCATGTCTCCACTGTCCCATATTTTCTTAAATGGAGCCAAGGCCGGATGGAATCCGAAATGATCGTCAATACCTAAAACAATTTCTTCCGAGACGTCGACTGTCTTTCGAAAATCATAGTAAAACGGATCCCCGTACGGGATTACCGTGTTCATGAAATCGTTTCCGCCAGAAAGCTGAACGACGACAAATACCGGATCTGAAGACCGGGATTGATTAGATGTGACGGTCATGATTAAGCCTTTCTAACCAAGTTGATATTCACGTGAAGCCACAATTAACTCGATCACTTGAGTGATCTTATCGCCAAAGTCGTCATCGATGTGAACAACCGACGAAAAATTTAGCTCTTCAATAAGGATGGCTTTGGTGTCCGAGCCAATTTCTACGCAACCCAGTTCGTATAAACAGGCGTCGATTAAATCCTGTGGAGTAGTGCTGGACTCTCCAGTCGAAATTCGCTCGATAACCTTCTGCATCCCGGGACTATTTGTATCGCCGAGCATATTGGCCGCAAAGTTCACTCGCTCTATGAGGAAAGATGAATCAATCCACTCTCTCCCAGTATGCCAGCCTTCCACCGACGGAGGGTCTAGCAGCTTTTGTCCCATCAACGACGATGCCACCCCAAGTTGCTTTATTCCACCTTCATACGGATCAGTGTGACGACCAGTGATATTTACAATGTTTACAACGTGATCGACAGGCCAGCGCACCTTCTCGTACGCAGCGTTTTTAAACGCATCCGAGTTGAATATGTGACGAAGCATGGGCCTGATTTCATAGTCATATTCAAAATACACATTCATCAAATCTTTTATTCCGGATTCATTAGGCTCGTCTGAAACGAAATAACGATAGAGATTGTCAGCCACGAACCTTGCGGTAGCATCGTGCTTGACTATCTCTTCGATGATGTCTTCGCCGTTCAAATCCCCGGTTCGTCCGAGAAACGTTTTTTCTGTATGATCGTGATCATCCTCACTGAATACAAAACTTAAATCCCACATTCCGTTTGGATAACGTGGAATCGACTGATCAATCGTCCAACCCGTGAAGGCAAGGGCCGCTGCCTGAACATCGTCTTCGGTGTAGTTACCACGACCCATTGAGAAAAGTTCAAGGAGCTCGCGACCGTAGTTTTCGTTGATTGCACCCTTATGGTTCGTCTGTTGGTCCAGCCACCAGATCATCGCAGGATCTCTCGAAAGCTGTTGCAGAATAGTGCGGAAATTACCCATTCCATGATTGCGGAGCATTTCCAAGTGTGCCCACATCATCACATTTTTACTGAATGTGTCATTTCCCGTGGCGAAACGGTTGTGCCAGAAAAGGGCGACCTTTTCTTCAAGCACCCGGTCAGAATTTATCATCCGAAAATACCAACGAGCCACGGCCATCGCTGAATTTTCTTCGTCAGCATGCTCTGAGTGGAACCGCTCAAACAAGTCTTCTTCAGGGCGTTCCTTGCTGTCAATGTCGAGCAAGTCTTCAACCAGATCCTCGTAACTTTGCTCAGCGAGAAGTTCCAATCGGTGGGCAGGCAGTCCAAACGCAGCTCTCCGCATAAGGTGTGCCACCAATTTGATATCGGTCTGAGTAGTCATTGTCATTGAAGTGATTTACTCATGGGCTGTTTTTCACTCGTTATTCGTGAACTTACTAAAAACACACCATAGCGTCAATCCGGATCAAATAAATGGATTCATATCATCTACCCGCGTACATCATCGCCTTTGTCAGGTCGATAACCTGATAAGGAATCCCCGTCTCCTCGACAGCAGCAACGCCTCGCTGGGTCGTCAAGATCTTTCCACCATTGCCAACAACACGCCCGTCAATCATTACCAGACGCCCGGCGACCACCCCATAAACTGCACGACCGTGTATCGGGTCTATGATCGTAAGGTCACCATCTTTACCTTCTGAAAGCCTCCCTTTATTTTCCAGCCCAATCATCTTTGCTGGATTAAGACTTAGCTTCATCACCAGTTCAAGCGGATCCAAGCCTCCAAATTTAACCAACTGCATACACTGCTCTATATTGACGTTACGAGGCAATATGCCGGCATCACTACCCACAGCATCTATTATGAATTCGTCTTGGCTATTTTTTGCCACAGTCAATTGAAAAGCAGAAGTTGAGTTGTTAACAGGAAAGCTCATCTGAACATCTGTATTGCCCTCATTAAAAAGCTCCACACCCCTTTTACCCGAAACCAGGATCAAGCCAGCACTTGTTGCTTCAACGGTCGAAGCGTAACCGTCCATCAAGGCGGATCTAAGTCCATCAGCGGTTGTAGCGTAGCCTTTGAGACTCAAGCAGTTCTGGCACACATCTGCCAAAACGTTACCATCTGGATCGCATTTACCAAGTGTGAAGTTCGGACGAGCCAGATGCACTTCGGAGACAATTTGAGATCGCAAATCGGTGAGGATCTGCAAAGACTCAATTATCTCCTCCTCTACCGGTAGGATTGAGCCGCGGCAATACGCGTTGATGTGGGCTATATGGACTCTACCATTAGCACCGAGCAAGGAAGGAATCTCTCGAAGACCGTCCAGGCGTGAACCGGTCTCAGTCGTGCCAAGGTGAAAAGCTACATAAGCTGTCATTTCATTCGCAGCTCTAATGAAATTCGAAGTTTCTTCAGGCGTAAATGGGTAATATCCGCCCCACAACTTGACCCCAATCGATCCAGCGTCCATTGCCGTGTTAACAACCTTTTCGATTTGAGCGTAATTTATCCGACCCTCGGGTACGGTCTCACCTGGCTTTAAATAACCGAGACCGCCAACATTTATACCCGAACCTCTCGCCTCGATTGCCATGCGAAGAGTTTCCATGCTACCGCCCAGATCAATGACTGTAGTGGCCCCTGCAGACGCAAGCATCTGAAGGCCTAACCCGTAAGTGTGTCCTGTTGCTGATGATTCGGCATTCGGTTTGCGCTGAAACTCAACATGAACGTGAGTATCAATCATCCCTGGAATGACCCATTTACCAGAAGCATCGATAACGTCATCAGCATTATTTGGATCTATATCAGTCTCTAAACTCTGTATGACACCATCTGATATGCCGACATCAGTTATAGAGTCCCGACCAGACTCAGCATCAAGAACGCGACCGTTTTTTACAAGTAATTCGTATCGCAGGGGAAAATCTCCTTTAATTCTCTGAAGTTTTCATGATGGATAGACGACCCAGTACGAAAAAGTAAATGTCAGTTTATGCAAA
>RQOU01000024.1 GCA_008373165.1 SAR202 cluster bacterium
AATGAATTTTTTGAGCTTCAGAAGAAATTTTTAAATTAGTCATTTGTATTGAAATGCTTGATCGATAGCAATCTAATCTGGGTACGAATACCCAACTGTAGCCACTACTGTCAGCGGCACAGCGGGTGTAAGTCCCCATAGCTTTAAACCTGCCGATACTTTAACACCGCATCATGACTTTGACACCCGCCTACATATTCCTCATAGTACGTGGCGAGTATCGGCGTGCTAGCTTTAAGGCATACTCTCGATATCGGAAACAGGATGATTAGAACAGTTATAGGTCTCACATTGCTGATGCTATGTGTCACAGCTTGCTCAAACGGTTACAGCAAGAAAGAAGTCGAAGCGACAGCCAATGCTGCATATCGAGCTGGTCATGAAGCTGGTGAGGTAGCTGGTTCTTCCCCCGAAAGAGTCTTTTTAGAAGTCATAAAACTCGAAGCGTGGGACGGGACTGGCGGTCAATGTCCATCGCTAATCAGTCTTGAAGGGTGTGGACATGTGCAATGGGCAGATGGAGCTAGATCCGCTCGTATTATTTATGTCGACCAAAAATCAAATTGTTGGCTAGACGTGAAGCTTGGTGAAGATCTACCCGATTCATGTAGAGGACTAATCTCAGGACCCTGATTCCTACACACTAAGCTGACAGAAGTGAGACTTACCAGTGTAACCGTCTCCTTAGGTGTCAAACGCGAAAGCCCCCACATTTCTGTTAAGACTTCTTCAGTTTGAATTGAGATGGGTGAATTCGTTTATCAATGAGTGATGTTTCTATTCATGTTTTTGATCGTTACCATTTAGTTAAACCAGATATATCAAGAATAGTTATCGTTAATGTATTTTGATCTTCGCCTATGGGCATTGACACGCGGATTCAGGCTAAGAATTGCTTTCGCCGTGTTATATGGAATTCTCACCGCTGCTGCAGGTATTGCCCGTTTGGTGCTATTGGGTGTTCTCCTGGGAGAGATTCTTAAAGGAGAACGGTTAGAAGATCTTTTAATGTTAATTTTGGGTGCTGGGGGGATGGTTTTACTTAGAGCGATTCTGCAATACCACAAAGAGATGGTCGCCCATCGGACTGCAGCTTCTATACAGCTATCTATGCGTGAATCATTGCAAGATCAGGTTATCGCCCTGGGTCCAGCATATTTTGCACAGCAACGCACGGGTGATGCGATGCTTTCGATTGTTGACGGAGTCGAACAGCTGGAGACTTTTTTCGGTCAATACCTGCCCCAGCTCTTCACAGCAATTTTGACGCCGATAGGTATCTTCTTTTACCTGATGTACCTAGATCTCCCGATGGCACTGATAGCTTTGGGATTTTCGATATTGACGATATTTGCCCCTGCCGCTTTTCATCGTTGGAATAAGAACGCATCTATATACAGACGGGAAGCATACGGTGATTTTGCAGCCGAATTTCTAGATGCTGTTCAAGGGTTATTCACCTTGAAATCTTTTGGGCAGAGTAATGCTAAAGCAAATGTTCTGGCAGAAAAGGCACATGCGGTTTTTAAGTCAACGATGTGGGTTCTAGCAACCAATGCAGGATCATTAGGTGTGACCATTGCCGGGGTGGCGATAGGGGCAGCCATAATGCTGGTGGTTGGTGCTAATCGCGTGGATTCAGGCGAGATGCGGTTCGAGGAACTGTTGATCATTCTGATGCTGGGGATAGAGCTTTTTAGGCCGTTTCGGGAACTCAGCCAGCTATTCCATCAGGGACTTAACGGTCTGTCGGCCGCACATGGTGTTTTCTCATTTCTTGATACTAATCCGAGTGTTACTGATAATCAATCTGATGGCGTCGAACCAGAAACTACGGGTATATCTTTCGAGGATGTGTCATTCAGTTATCCCGGTAGTCGGCAACCCGCGTTAAAGAACTTCGATCTCGAAGTTCTACCTGGTCAGACGGCCGCGATTGTAGGAGAAAGCGGCGCTGGAAAAAGTTCCGTAATACGCTTGCTTTTGAGATTTTTCGACGTGAACAATGGGTCGGTTCTGATAAGTGACAAACCTGTTAATAGTCTCACTCGTGAACGATTATCTAGTCTCCTTGCGGTCGTATCACAGGACACCTATCTCTTCCATGGGACCGTTGCTGAGAATCTCAGGTTCGGTAATCAATCCGCTAGCCTAAAAGATCTCGAAAAAGCGGCTGAACTCGCCAATGCAACCGAGTTCATTAATCGTTTACCGAATGGTTACGAAACATTAATAGGCGAGAGAGGTATTAAACTTTCGGGAGGACAGCGTCAGAGGATAGCCATAGCAAGAGCGCTGTTAAAAGACGCGCCAGTGCTCGTGCTTGATGAAGCACTTTCAGCGGTTGACTCTGAAAACGAACACGTGATACAAGCCGCACTCGATCGCCTGATGAAGGGTCGAACTGTTTTAGTAATAGCACACCGTCTTTCAAGTGTAAAAAACGCTGATCAAATTCACGTTATGCGGACGGGAACTGTGGTTGAATCCGGAAGTCACGACGAGTTATTAAACAAAAATGGTGAATACGCTCGGTTGATGGCTGCGCAGGAGGCAGCCGAATCTGAGTCGACGAATCACCAATTATCAGGAATCGAGAAAAAAGCTGAAGTTACGCCTGTTCGCACCAGTCAAATAGATGATCGAGTTAACATGGAACCTACCGATGCCATCCTCAGAGCTGAAGGTATGGGCTGGCTTCAAACCTTCGGGGTGTTAATGGGATTAATACGCCCGTGGTGGAAAGAGTTATCCCTTAGTTTCTTCCTTGGTTTAGCACGTTTCGCTACATTAATCGGTGTCGGAATAACCAGCGGATTAATCGTAGCTGCCGTGAGGTCAGGTGATCCACGTGAAAACCTAGTAATTATACTTTTGGCGATAGCCCCGATTACCGCGATACTTCATTGGGCGGAGTCCTGGGTTTCTCACGACGTGGCTTTCAGGTTGCTGTCAGAGATGCGTATTTCACTTTTCAGGAAACTTGACCAACTAGCGCCTGCTTACCTTGTTCGAAGACGTACGGGGGATCTCGTCAGTATGGCTACTCAGGACGTTGAGACCGTCGAGTATTTTTTCGCTCATATCGTCGCTCCTGCATTCGTGGCAGTAGCTGTGCCTGCTGCAGTCTTGGTGACGCTTGGAATATACGGTTGGCCCCTTGCGATGGTTGCTGCACCGTTCCTGATACTGACGGCAATTAGCCCGCTCGTAGCGAGAGATCGCGTTGATAGGTTGGGAGGCAGATCCAGAGAGAAACTCGGTGAAATGAATTCGCATAGCGTTGATACCGTTCAGGGCCTGCATGAGGTTTCTGCCTATAACATGGGAGAACATAGGCGTAATGAATTCATGCGTATGGCACAGGAATACGTAGACGTTAGGATTCCTTTTTTCAGGGAGCTTACACTTCAGAAAATTTATTTGGAGTTAATCACTGGATTGGGTGGTTTGGCCGTTGCCATAGTTGGAGCATATCTCGTTTCACAAGGTTCTCTGGATGCGGGGTTATTACCGTTATTAACGATTGTTACGATGTCTGCTTTTTTGCCGATCTCAGAGATATCCACGGTGGGAAGATTACTTGCGGATACGATAGGTTCTACCCGCAGGATTTACGCGGTGCAACTGGAACCTATTCTGGTATCGGACGGAGATGAACGCGACCTTGTAGATACAGAAATCAATTTGGAAGATGTCGGGTTCAGCTATGATTTCACTGACTTCAAAGCGCTCGACCAAGTCGAATTCTCCATAACCCAAGGTGACACCGTTGCTCTTGTCGGACCCTCCGGTGCGGGTAAAACAACGGCGGCACACCTGATAATGCGCTTCTGGGATCCGCAATCCGGCGCAGTCAGTCTTGGTGGTAAGGATCTGCGCAATTACGTCCTTTCAAAACTTAGGGAAAGCCTGGCGCTTGTAGCCCAGGATACCTACCTTTTCAATACGTCGTTGCGTGAGAATTTTTTGATCGCTAATCCTTCTGCTACGGACGATGAGGTAACTACTGCAGTCGCCATGGCCGGGTTAAGTGATTTCATTGAAACGCTTCCAGAAGGTCTCGATACGGTTGTAGGCGAAAGAGGATCACAGTTATCAGGGGGTCAGAGACAAAGAGTCTCTATTGGAAGGGCTTTCCTGAAAGATGCTCCAATACTCGTGCTGGATGAAGCAACATCTCACCTTGATGCAGTTAATGAGTACGCGGTAAGGACTGCACTTGATAAATTGGCCTCAGGCAGGACAACGCTGGTTATAGCCCACAGGTTATCCACGGTTATGACCGCCGACCTGATAGTCGTGATGAACCAAGGTCAAGTCGTTGAATACGGGACGCATGAGGAGTTGTTGGAACGAGGAGGTCTCTACACAAGACTTGTGTCTCGCCAGCTAACCACTGCTCGTTCTAAGGGTTAGTTGAATTTACGCCCTTGATGTCGATCATCAAAGGGTATTTATTTAGGGCTGTTGCGACAAGTATCGATGTAACGACGAAACGG
>RQOU01000025.1 GCA_008373165.1 SAR202 cluster bacterium
ATTTCTGCCAGAACCAGAAGAATCCACAATTAGATCAGGAGCCTGTAAAAAGTCGGGTGCATCTGGCTTAGACTCTGTTTTAGAACCCGATGTAGAAGGTTTCTGAGACACCGTAGCGATAACTGTAGGCGTCGTAACTGGCGTTTTTTGAACGGCCGAAGGGACTTCTTTCACCTTTTCTGCGACACGTTTCGAATTACTGGATTCAGGTGTTGACGTAGGCGCAACGACAATAGCGGCGTCACGTTTTGACACTGTTGAGGAATCGACTACTGAACTTGGTGTTGACGTAGGCGATGAAACCTCGGAAGAGCCTGATTCAGATTCCACTTTTGCAACGGAAACGTTTTCAGTTTCTGGAATATCAACCGGTTCCGAAGAATTACACCCAATGAGCAGTATTATCAACAAACCGGCAGTAAAAATTTGTTTGATCATTTTCAAATTACAACCTGAATCATAAAACTAACATTCAGAGTATTTGGCTGACATGCGACAAACAGAGAGTATACGCAAATGACTTTTTAGAAGTTTGTCTTGTTTTTCTAGACCAGTAATAAGCTAATAGCTCTAGGGAATCAAACTGATCCCCAGCACATCGACTGCCGCCGATTAAATTAAACACATACATGTGTAGTTGTCACGGCGATGAGAGGTCTATTCATATCTTTAGGTCGTTGTTATACATTTCACCCATTATGCTCACGTTCCGCTTGTGGAAATAACAACCATCCCCGTTGTCGTTGGCATAATGATACTTGCCGACTATTATTCGGCTTCGTGGCTAACAAACTCTTCCAGACCGCCAAACCATAAACATAAGAAAGAGTCGCAAATGTCAGAGAATTTTGACTTTGAAATGTTATTGGACATAAAAACGCCTATGCGAGACGGCGTAAATCTTTCGACCGACATCTACTTACCAAAGGCAGATGGTCCGTTTCCAGTGATCCTGATGAGGACGCCATATAGCAATAACGGTGACGATATCGTAAAAACAGCGATTGGCTATGCAAATCGTGGATATGCCTGTGTGATGCAAGACGTACGTGGCAGATGGGATTCTGATGGCGATTATTACCCGTTCCATCAGGAAGCAAAAGATGGTTATGACACCCAAGAATGGCTTGGGGAACAAGCTTGGTGCAACGGAAATATTGGAATGGTAGGAGGATCGTATCTCGGTGCAGTGCAATGGCTGAGCGCACCTCTTAGAAGCAAATATCTCAAAGCCATGGTGCCACGCGTTATGTGTACAGATTACTATCGAGGACTAGTTCATCCTGGCGGTACTTTCCAGCTAAACGTAATGATGACCTGGGGAATGCGAACCAGTGGTCGCACGGCACAAACCATTGACTACCACAACTGGACCAAGGCATTTCACTCTCTGCCACTCGCCGACCTGGGAGGAAGTACAGGACGCAACATGCCTTTCTGGCAGGACTGGCACGAACATGAGAACGATGATGAATATTGGGACGAAGTTAACACAGAACGACGCTTCAGCAATATCAAAGTCCCGGCCCTGATTATGGGCGGCTGGTACGACCTTTATGCCCCTGATGCTTTTGACAATTTCAATGGAATGCGTAAACAGGGAGGATCTGAACTAGCGCGCCAGAGCAGACTCATAATGGGGCCATGGCCACACAGACTGAGTCAATCGACAAAAACTGGAGATATAGACTTTGGCGCTCCGTCCAAAATAGACTTGGATTCAATTGAACGTAGCTGGTTAGATCGCTGGTTGGGAGATGAAGACAACGGAATAGAGAACGAAGCACCTTTACGCCTGTTCATAATGGGAACAAATGAGTGGCGTGACGAACATGAATGGCCTCTGGAACGAACAGACTGGCAACAATGGCATCTGCACTCAGATGGCGGGGCAAACACTGCGCATGGTAATGGAACCCTTTCATTAGTAAAAGCAGGTGAAGAACAGCCTGATACGTTTTCATATGACCCTGAATATCCTGTCCAAACAATCGGTGGGAACAATTGCTGCTCTCCCGATATAGTGCCATGGGGGCCATATGATCAACGCCCCGTAGAAAGTCGTAGTGATGTTTTGTGCTTCACCACCGATCCGATGCCAAGTAATTTTGAAGTAACCGGGCCGATCAAACTCAAAATGTACGCGTCAACAGACGGTTTAGATACGGATTGGACTGCAAAGCTGGTAGACGTTTCGCCAGACGGTTACGCAAAAAACCTTTGTGACAGCATAATCAGAGGCCGTTACAGACAAGGCTTTGAGAAACAGAACATGTTAGAACCCGGGCAGGTTTACGAATATGACATAGACATAGGTGTGACCGCTAATGTATTTAAAGCCGGTCACCGAATAAGACTCGAAGTTTCTTCTTCAAATTTCCCGCGGTTTGATCGTAACTTAAACACTGGCCAACGGGCCGGCTATGATTCAGAAATGCGCGTTGCGAGCCAAATGGTCTTTCATTCAGATAAATACCCATCACATTTAATGCTTCCTGCTGTGAAGCGGACATAGGCATGACCACCGTAGTGACTGGAGCTGGAGGATTCCTCGGCAGCGTACTCGTGCGCGAACTTGTTGCTAGAGGCCGTTCAGTTAGGGCAATAATCCGGTCCAACGCAAAAGCACTTGAAGAACTAGATATAGAGATTGTAACTGCCGACATAAGGGATTCATCTTCAATTGACAGGGCACTTGCGGGAGCGGAATCAGTGTTCCACCTTGCATCAGTAATCTCTTTATCGGGAGACCGATCTGGTAGTGTGAGCGCAACCAATATCGATGGTGCAAGAAATGTTGCAGAAGCAGCGCTTAAAAACGGTGTAAAAAGATTTATACACTGCAGCTCGATTCATGTCTTCGACCTGAAAGATCATGGCAAAACAATCAATGAAAATACGATCCGAGTCACTACGGATTCGCCTGTTTACGACCGGACAAAATATGCAGGAGAAATAGCGGTAAGGGATCTCATTAAAATGGGCCTCCCCGCTGTAGTTATTCACCCAACCGGGGTGATCGGCCCCGGAGACCACCGACCGTCGCGTATGGGCCAGGTACTAATCGACCTATCTTCCAAAAAACTTCCTGCACTAATTTCCGGAGGATTCAACTGGGTCGATGTACGTGATGTATGTGTTGGTGCTCTGGCTGCGGAGGAATTTGGACGGATCGGAGAGAGCTATATTCTTTCAGGTCAATGGCATTCAACTCGTCAACTCGCAACCTTTGGTGAGGAAATTACAGGGACACCTCCACCGACCTTTGACCTACCAATGTGGTTAGCCCAAGGCATAGCACCGATAGGAAGCTTATTGGGAAATATAAGCAGCAACGAATATCGATTGAATTCAGATACAGTGTCAGCCCTTAAGGCAGCCCGCAAAATCTCCTCAGCAAAAGCTGAAACAGAGCTGGGATTCAAATCACGCCCAATCAGGAATTCGGTACATGATGCTTACAAATGGTTTGAGAAATTCGGATTATTAAAAAAGCCGCTGCTACATAAAAATGGATTAAGTTCTTGACAGAACTCGACTTTCATAGATGGGCGGTATGGTCCCAATTAATCATTGCGGCCATAACATTTTTGAGTGTGATTTTTGTAGTTGCACCATATGGACGTTACGAACGTAGTGGGTGGGGATGGCGTGTTCAAAAAAAACACGGGTGGATCCTGATGGAATTTCCAGCAGTAGCTGTGTTCTTGGCTTTGTTTCTGTTCGGAGATAAACGCCTAGAACTCATCCCACTGGTATTCCTAGGAATCTGGCAGATCCACTACATACATCGAGCATTTATTTTCCCACATCGGATGCGATTTTCATCTCGCATGATTCCCCTACTGGTTCCTGTACTAGGAATTGCATTCAACACACTTAATGCGTACATCAATGCGCGTTGGCTGACTCACTTCGGAGATTACGAATCCGAATGGCTCTACGACCCTCGCTTCCTACTCGGACTAACAGTATTCGTAGTAGGCTGGCTTGGAAATCTGGATTCAGACAACAAGCTCAGGTCTCTTAGAAAATCTGGTGATACTTCTTACAAGATCCCTAAAGGCGGCCTCTACCGTTGGATTTCGGCTCCTAATTACGGATGCGAAATCTTGATGTGGATAGGTTGGGCCATCGCAACCTGGTCAACACCAGGGTTGGCTTTTGCGTTGTACTCCGCAGCAAATCTCGCACCTAGGGCACTTAACCACCATTCTTGGTACCGCAAAAACTTCGACGAGTATCCTACTGAACGTAAAGCCCTGATTCCATACATTCTTTGAAATGATGGCCTAACGAATCAATAAAAGCTTGAATCACCTCGGCAAGAACGGACCAGGATGCTTGGCTTCTCCGGCAGCTTCAGCCAACCAATTTTCCTGGGCAATATGATCGAGCGCGCTATACTCGGTAGGTGGCAATACTGTTACTTCACCGTTTATAGCATCGGTGATACTGGTGGTCGTCATGCCACTCAATCCGCCAACCGCTAACAGCGTATTAGCAGTAATATTCGGGGCAAAGTTCAAAACATCAAAAAGGCCTAAAGTACGTTGCGCTTCCTCCCATTGTTCGGTATTTAAACGCCTGAAATCATTAAATTCCTGTTGAGGATATGCATCCGTTATGCTCGCAGAATAATGTTCCCAATCAGCAAATAAGATCTGACCTGAAGTCAAAAGAACTTTAACATCATCACGCAAAGCGGCTGACTGAAAAGCTAGATCAGATCCAGATATCGAAAGGTTGTCAGAATCTGTCTCCGGCTGATCGAGCAATACATCAATGGCTCGAATGCAGTCAGCAACGAC
>RQOU01000026.1 GCA_008373165.1 SAR202 cluster bacterium
TGGTCCTAGGGGCAGTGTTGGCGGTTCGCCTGTACAGACGTGCTAGTCGTTTCATGGATCGCATGGAAAACGTTGCAGGGAATCTTGAATCTACTTTTGATCGTCTGACGATCGCACGAGAGGCACTTAAAGACGCTGTTTTAACCCTTAGGCCCATAGCGGGGGCTATTGGATTATTGCGAATGGTTCAGGGCTTAGAGCGTATGTTTGGTAAGCGTGACCATGATTCTAAAGGCGAATAAATTGCACGTTAGTAATGATTTTGAAACTGTCGAGCTAGGGGTTTCTAATGGCTGAAAATGAAAGAAATGGTGGTGGCGGATTCATACTTGGGTTATTGTTGGGAGCTGTAGGCGGGTTTGTGGCTGGAATGGTTTTTGCCCCAAAATCAGGAGAAGAGACTCGAGCTTTTATATTGGATCAAAGCCGTGAATGGCGTGATAAGGCTGATGAACTTACATCAGCGGCTCGAGAGCGAATGGCTAGCGCAGCTAATGAGGGTAGATATGCCGCCTCCCAACAGCGTGATACTGGGGGCTTTAGGGATCTTGATTTAGATGATCAAGAACTGTAATTTTTCTTGATTTGGAAGTGTTTATTTTGTCGATAGATCTCTAGCTCTCGGATAAGTTCCTAATACTTTGAATGTTGCTGTGTGATTCTTCAATTTAGAAATCGCTTCTTGAACGTGTGGGGCGTTTATATGTCCTTCAAAATCAAGCAAAAATATGTAACTTCCCATTCCTTTACCAGTGGGGCGTGATTCTATTTTTAGCAGATTGATACCGCGATCTGCGAATGGGCTTAACGCTCCATAAACTAGCCCAGGCGCATCTGGACTGTCAAAATCAAATGCGATTGATGTTTTATTGCTTGCCTTGTCAGGTTTTCCATTGGAGGTAAGAATAACGAACCTTGTCACATTATTTTCACGGTCTTGGATCCCATTGACCAATACCGGCAACCCTGCGAGATCCGCGGATCTCCTTGGTCCGATTGCGGCGGTTATATCGTCTCCTTCTTTCAGATTGGTTACTGCAAGAGCTGTGCTTGTTGTCGCTATTTGCTCTGAATAACGCAGTTTTTCAGAGAGGAATCGTCGACATTGTGTCAGTGCTTCTTGTTTTGACATGACCACCCGTATCTCACTCAACTGCACGCCCGGACGCGTGATCAAGCAGTGATCTATCGGGAGGAGGATTTCACCCGATATTCGGGCTTTTGTTGAAGTTACTAGATAATCAACTACCTCGATTACAGTACCACCCAGTGAATTTTCAATAGGGACTACGGCTTCGTCAACTTTCCCTTCTTCCAGGGCATTTGTTACAAGTCCGAGTGATCCAAAAGGCATGCGATGTTCTTCAGGGGCGTACAAATAACATGCTTCATCCGTGTATGTCCCTTCAGGGCCGAGGAAAGCTACTGTTTTAGGCATGTTCACCTTAATTCTGTTAGTAGTATCCACAACTCTGCTGTGGAGTTCGTTGGAGATAGAGCAATTACTTCATCTTCTGCTTCAATGCGAATATCTGGATCGGGTTTTTTTGATTTACCCTCTGAGGTAATTATTAAGATTATGTTTGTGCCGTAAGGCAATGTTATTTCTGAGAGCTTACGCCCAATGAGCAAACCACCCGCTGGGAGTTTTATAGCAACAAGTTCTTGTAAATGATCTCCAATCGGCATCAGTCTTATAAGGGGGTGGGATGGTATAGCCGTTGCTAGATTGGCGAGTATTAAGCTTGTCGCGCTTATCACCATATCGATTCCAGAACGTTCGAATAATTCGGCGTTTTCTGGTGAATGGACTACAGCGATTGTTCGCTGTATATCGAAATGGTTGCGTGCTAGTTGACAGGCAGCAAGATTATCTTCATCTGAATCGGTAGTGGCTATGATCACTTCCGCACGAGTAGCTCCTGCGTCATTAAGATCACGCACGGAAGTTGCTTCTCCGACGGCTGCTACCATGCCTAGCTCTCGTTGTAGAGCGGCTACCGTTTGTTGATTATGGTCGAGTATGAAAACTTCATGACCAGCATTGATGAGAGACGATGCCAGGGGCTCTCCCACTTTACCTCCCCCGACGATTACGAGATACAAATGCCCGCTAACTTTCTTGTGTTACAAACTCTGCAAGCTGGTTGCTCACTAAAGCCGCTTGATTAATTGTAGTAATGCCAAGTGAATCATAAAGATTTTTAGTATCTGGGTCTTTAACGACTGTCATTACCTGTTCAATTCCAAAGATCATTTTTGCCTTTTGGGCTGTGAGTCCATTAAGTGAATCTTTACCTGTGGCTGCGATGAAAACATCTGCATTGGCAATATCAGCTTCAATCATTGCCGATGCAGTAGATCCGTCACTGTGAATTACTTTAAGAAGGCCCGAGTTTACCCGTCCACGTGGCAATGAAGATGCAGCCCCAAAATTCTTCTCAATAATGGTTACTTGGTGACCTAGGTCACTTATTTTTTGTGCTAGTGAGGAGCCGAGATTTCCGGCTCCTACAATTATTACGTTCATTGAGGTTTAAATTCCATTTGTTGGTGTTTGTGCAGTTGGTCGACTTGTTTCTGAGTGTTCTCGCCATAGAATCACATCGCAAGGTGCGTGTTCAAGTACGTATGGGATATCGCTGCCCAATGAAAAAGCTCCGTAATCAGTTGGATATGAAGTGCCTATAACAATTGCATCGACATCACGTACTACTGCTTCGTGAACGACAGCAGGACCTAATTCCCTTGCTTGGAGAAGTTGACAGTCGATATCGTTGCGAGGGAGGCGCGCGAGTCTTTCTGAACGGTTGAGTACCTGCTCTCCGCGTGCTAAATGTTCTTTGATCTCGGCGTCCAGCGGTAGCGATCGTTTAACCTTGATTACATAGATGATGTAAAGGTGGCCACGATCCTCCCTGACGATATCTGCAGCTCTTTCGACTGTGTGTATATCGGATGGATCGTCAGTTACGACAGCAATTACGCGATTAAAAGGCATGTGTCTTGGTGAAACAAAGGATAGGCTTCAGTATACGAAAATAATTAGTTTGTTATCTGGTTAATGTATTCATCCCGCCCCGCGACTACCAGTACATCGCCGTCACGTAATTTCTCCTCCGAATCGGGGCTAAGTATGATTTCATCCCCTCGCTTCAATGCAACAGTGGCGATTCCATACTTGTCCCTAGCGCTGGTGAACCCAGCTTCATCGAGCGTCATGTTCCAAAAACGGTCTGGAACCTGGATCCTGCTGACTCCGAATGCATCGGCTAATTCCATGTATTCTTCCACATCCGGGTTAAACAGACTGTGGGCCAGTCTATTACCCATTTCTTCTTCCGCGTGGATTACCCTGTGACAACCTAAGCGATCTAGTGTATTGCCGTGGAGGGTACTATGTGCGCGAGCGACTATGTACGGCAAGTTCATCGTTTGGAATAAGACACTAACCATGATGCTAGCCTCAATATTTGCACCTATTCCTACAATCCCAATGTCGAAATTGTGTACTCCCAGTTCACGGAGTACGCCTTCTTGAGTTGCATCGCCAGCAACCGGGTAAGTTACCTCACCCATCAGGGTTTGTACTCTTTCTTCATTGATATCGATTGCAAGAACATCGTGCCCGAGTTGGTACAAGGTTCGTGCAACATTGCCGCCGAATCGGCCTAAGCCGACGACTACGACCTGTTGCTTGGTTTTCATACGGCACCGAGAATCATGTTTTGTCTATCGTAGTTCGAATACACGTAAACGTTACACGGAATCAATATCCGGTAAAGCTCCCTAGAGGCCTATGCCTATTCTACTCGCCGTGTCATATAACGATTAGATGCAAAATAGTGCGCTATTATTTTAATTCGATGATTTACCGGATCGATTCTATGAACTTATCAACAAGATGCCAGCGCAGAATTTGTTTCTGACTAAATTTTGCCATTGCTTGCCAACTGTATTTTGCGCAAAGTGTTGAACTGGATTGGTCTGCCAGAAATTTTTAAATTAGGGATAGTAATTGCAACCGTCGGGTAGTGCATCTCAGCACCTTTCTGCCATGCTGGAAAACACTGATCGATTTTTGACTACTGTGGAAATCGAAACATCGCGCGGAATTTTGATGGGTGAGGATTCTAGAAAAACTATGGATTCGGCTCAGTCATTGGCAGAGTTTGACAGGGTCGATTTTGTATCACTTACGGATAATCCCGGTGGTAATCCACACATTCGTCCAGAAGTTCTTGGCCAAGAACTGTTGTCACGTGGGCGCGAAGTCATGATCAACTTGTCATGTAAGGATTACAACCGTAATAGCGTAGAAAGTCGACTTTGGGCATTGGATAGCCAGGGTTTTTCAAATGTCTTAGCTCTTTCAGGTGATTACCCCGTAGGCGGGTTTGAAGGTCAGGCACAGCCGGTTTTTGATATCGATTCAGTTGGGTTGATTGAGATGATGGCCCAGATGAATGAGGGTTTGCGTAATAAGGCATTGGGATCGTCGAGTTCCGGACACCGCTTGGAAGAGACAAATTTCTTTACAGGTTGTGTGGTGAGCCCGTTCAAAAAACTTGAAGGTGAGTTGATGACTCAATACTTTAAGCTAGCGCTTAAACTCCGTACCGGGGCCAAGTTTGCAGTCACACAGATTGGTTATGATTCGCGCAAAGCTTCTGAAATTCACAATTATGTTGAATCGAATGGAATAAATGTTCCACTGATTGGTTCAGTATTTATTCTCACGGCTCCTGCAGGACGATTTTTCAATAGGTGGGGTGTGCCGGGCGTATGTGTTTCAGATAATTTGCGAGATATTGCCAATCGT
>RQOU01000027.1 GCA_008373165.1 SAR202 cluster bacterium
GTTGGTTATACGTTTTGAATCGTTTCGATACAGTAAATACCGACACCTACCCGAAAGTTCGATTTGCCGTTTGCAACCTTGATGACGAATTCCCAAGGAACATCGATCCACGGGTTGACGGTCAGGCACTCGTTGGTAAAGAGGACGAGTGGGATTCAGCTGTGTTTTGTGATTCTGACAAACACGGCAACCTGTACTTCACAGATGAACGAGCGAATCAGATCGTCACCATGAGCCAAGAGCAGGGAGATGTTACGGCTGTGTGGGGAGAGTCGGGAAGCGAACCCGGCAAACTCGATGGTGCTTCTGGAATAACTCGTCTTTCTGATGGCACTTTTTGGGTAGTGAGTTCAAGATCTTCGCTCGTGCAGCATTTCACCAGCGATGGGATGTATATCAGAGGCTTTGGAGAGGTTGGTTCTGAACCAGGGCAGATGTCTTATCCATGGGGTGTGGCTGTCGATCCAATTGACGATTCGATAGTTGTGGCTGATTGGCGAAATGATCGGGTTCAGCGGTTTTCGCCCGAAGGTGAGTTGCTCCAGGTGCTGGATGAACTGGGCAGAGACGCAGGTTGCCTGAACAGGCCGAGTGATGTTGCAGTGGATGCCCATGGTGATCTGTATGTCTGCGATCGTGGTAACGATCGGTTGGTGCAATTCAACCGAGCAGGACTGTTTATAGAGGCGATGCGTGGTGACGCGGTAATGACGGAGAGGGGTGCGGATAAGTTGATGGCAAATCCAGATATGCTCAGGTGGCGCGACCATATAACGGACCTTGGACGTGAGAAGCTTTTCTGGAAACCTACAGCGGTAAAAGTAGACGACGAGTTCGGGGTCTACGTAATTGATTCAGGTCGGTTCAGGATGCAAATTTACCGTAAGATTTTCAGAGAGCTAAGTGAAGGACAGATAGATCCGGCGCACACTTATGCTGATCCCAAGATTAACTAAACACATAGTGGATAAATCATTTCAATGACAACGACTACTCAGACCGATATCCAGTTGGTTGCACACTTTATGAGGAGAGCTGCTTTCGGAGCTCCGGCGTGGAAGCTAGAGCTTTTGGCAGAGCAACCCTATGAGGATTTAGTGGAGTCTCTTGTTGAGGTCGATGTTAAGCCACGTCCCGAAGAGGACTTGCTGGAACGATTCAACACCCAGCATGCTGACGAGGAGTCCGGGCTATGGACAGGTGCACGTTGGTTTTATCGGATGATCAATTCTGAACGAGTGCTTGAAGAGAAAGTTGCTTTGTTCTGGCATAACCGTTTTGCTACAGGCATCGCAAAATCGAATGTTAATCTCATGATGCGAGCTCACCTAGAAATGCTTCGGGATCATGGGATGGGTAGTTTTAAGACTTTGCTTCAAAAGCTTTCAAGAGATCCTGCGATGATCTGGTGGCTTGATCAGCAGACTAATCATGCAGGTGCGGTAAACGAAAATTACGGAAGAGAGCTTCTAGAGTTATTTTCTATGGGTCGTGGTAACTATTCTGAAGATGACGTGCTGTCTGCTGCGAGAGCTTTTACAGGCTGGACGCACGATCAATCCATTCCTAGGTATCCAAACGGATGGTGGGATTTCAGTTTTGTCTTTCGTGATGAGGATCATGATCACGATGAGAAGACGTTTCTTGGCCGATCAGGTGATTTGGATGGAGACGATATTATTGAGGAGATAGTTAAACAGGATGCGACTGCAGAGTTTGTCGCCACTAATTTGCACCGATTTTTCATATCTGATCAACCTCATCAACCTGCGATCGATCGCATCGCTCAGTCTTATTTTGATTCTGATTACGAAATTAGATCGATGCTCAAACAGTTGTTTAATTCTGATGAGTTCAAAAATTCAGCATTCGATAGAGTGCGTTGGCCTGTAGAACATGTTGTGAACATTGTGAATATTGCCGGTGTGTTTAATGATCCTTATGAAAACGGATTTCAGGCCTTGGTTTCTAAATCCGCCATGATGGGTCAAGAGCTGCTAAATCCTCCGAGTGTTGAGGGCTGGCATACGGGGCGCGAGTGGATTGACTCTTCGTTCTTAATAGAGCGAGTCAATTACGCTGTTGAAATGTTGGGCAACCCTAATACACCTGGTATGAAAAATATTTTGGAAAGAATAGGTTCGAATCATACGTCGATTTCACTGTCGGATTTGGTGGATACCTGTTTGTACGAACTAGGATGTGTTGAACTTGATGAGAAGACGAAATCGATACTATTGAGCGAGCTTGGTCAGGAGGAACCTATTCTCATCGACGCGAATTTTGGGCAACGTGTCGGGCAAGTCATGGAATTGATAGTGGCCTCTCGAGAATTTCAACTTTCTTGATTAAGGGTTCGGTTGAGCGGTTTCTAGGTATGTTTGCAACGGTTGGTGCATAGTCGAGTTGATATCAGTAACTAATAAAAACGAAAAACCTCACTTGAAATATCCTGATCTACTTCGCATGGGGCATAGGTTTGAAACATCCATTGGTCAACGTCTGGCTATCGACGGTTTTTACGGCGCAATGGATTTTGCCTTCGGTGGTGATGGCTGGTTATATGTACTTAACCGACGCGATTATATTCCGTTCGATGCCTTACGGCCGATGGTGAGGATTGCTGTCTGTAATGTTGATGATGAATTCCCTAGGAACATTGAGCCGTTGATCGATGGCAAACCCCAGGTACGTGGTTCTGAGATATATGGATCTCCCATGTTTTGTGATTCTGACCAAAATGGCAGTATGTTCTTTACCGATGAGCGTGCCAATAAGGTTGTAACGTTGACAACAGAGCGAGGAGAAATAACCGATGTCTGGGGTGATACAGGAGATGGCCTCGGAAAATTGAACGCTCCGTCAGGGATTTCCTACCTCCAAGATGACACATTATGGGTTGTTAGTACCCGTTCTTCGCTCGTTCAACAATTTACCAGGAATGGGGAGTTCGTTCGTGGATTTGGTTCAGTTGGAGATGATCCAGGTCAATTAGACCATCCATGGGGTGTGGCAGTCGATCCGATCGACGGTTCAGTTGTTGTAGCTGATTGGCGGAATGATAGGGTCCAGAGATTTTCACCGGAAGGCGAGTTACTGCAGGTGTTGGATGAATTGGGTCGAGACGCAGGTAGCTTGAACAGGCCGAGTGATGTCGCAGTGGATGCCCACGGTGATCTGTACGTCTGCGACCGAGGCAATGATCGGCTGGTGCAGTTCAACAGAGCAGGGCTGTTTATAGAGGCCATGCGTGGTGACGCGGTGATGACCGAGCGGGGTGCAGATAAGCTAATGGCAAACCCTGACATGCTTCGCTGGCGTGACCATATTACTGATCTTGGACGTGAGAAGCTTTTCTGGAAACCCACAGCGGTAAAAGTAGACGAGGAGTTTGGGGTTTACGTACTTGATTCAGGCCGATATAGGATGCAGATTTACCGTAAGACTTTCAGAGAGTTGAGTGACGATCAGATAGACTCGCCGGAAACGTATGTCGACCCTATGATTAACTGAAAATATCAAAAGGTGCTATTGGCGTGGCGGATGATTTAAATTTGATTAACTTTTGATGGCATCAGAAAACGCTTCCGCTATTTCTGAGTTAGATTTCCGGAGTATCGTGGTATTTACGTGGATTAATGGGACTGGCCAATCATTTTTTGGCTCAGGAATCACGATATCCAAATCGAGTAAATTTTCTATTAGTTGGTCAATGTTGATATTTGAATTAATCAAAAGCTCAAAGATATTTGAGCCGTTTTGGAACTGTCGGATTTCAATTCCGGGAAGTTTGTTGATTATCTCGAAAAGGGCTTTTGCCTTATTGAATGATTCATTAAACCGTCCAGAAAATCCATTCATCCCCTCCAACGCTAGTGCGGCTGATAAGTAGGAAGACGGAAGACCACCACCGAACATACGACGGTCGTGGAACATGTTCTCGATGAACTTGTCCGTTCCAGCGAGTATTGCCCCGAAGGGTGCTCCAAAATACTTGTACAAGGAGATGTAAACACTATCGAATAGGTTTGCATATTTTTTTACATCGATACCCGTGGCAGCGGACATCATATACAGTCTTGCTGCATCCAGGTGTACAGGAATTCCTTCCTCGTGACAGAGGTTGGTTATTGACAGCATTTCGTTCCAAGGCACCACTTGCCCAGCCTGTCGCCTGACCGGGCTTTCAATCGATACAGCCCCTACTGGGTTAAGAACACGACCGCTTGTTGCTTCTTTGAGTGCTTTGCGTAGTTCATCTACAGAAAAGTACGGTTGTCCGTAAGCTAAAGGAATTGCGTTTAATCCACTCAACTTTACAAGCGCGTCACCTTCGTCGTGGTATATGTGACTTTGTTCTTGCAGGACAATTCTAGATTTGGTTCCACAATGATGGCGTAAAGCGATTTGGTTTGCGAGGGTCCCCGTGGGCATCCATATGGCAGCTTCCATGCCCAATTCCTTAGCGATCCTGCTCTCCAGCATTTCCACGCTGCCACCGATTGAATAGGTATCGGGCTGAAGTTTGTCGGATTGCAGAAGACCTGTGATTCGCGTCACCATTGATTGTGGGATTTGTGGTTCACCATCCCCTGCGAAAACCACAGCATCTGGGTTGTTGCGTTGATCGGTTGCTTTATCGGTTAAGTCTGGTTTCTTGATCATGCAAAATCACCTGTGATTTCGATCCACATTGGTTGATCTCCGACGGGTTGCGTACACAGGTGAGTTAAATGACCGTTTTGCTCAACTCGGTAGGTTGCGAGGAGACCGTCATCAAGACCACCTACCAACATGAAATTATCAGTTGGATCTATAGCGAATGCCCGAGGCGTACGTAGTGTTGGATGTTGTCCGAGTGAGGT
>RQOU01000028.1 GCA_008373165.1 SAR202 cluster bacterium
GCATCACCAGCTGCTGAGTCAGGTTGAAATCTTGGGCGCCGACCGACTCGACAAAAAGTCGTCCCAGACCATTGAGATTAAAAACCTGTTCAGTAACAACCAAGCCACCAACCAGGAAGGCAAATTCAATTCCAATGATAGTCAGCACCGGCAGCATCGAGTTCTTCAGAGCGTGTCGATTGATAATGATTTTTTCAACCATGCCCTTCGCCCTAGCTGTGCGAATGTAATCCTCGCGCAGCACCTCCAGTAGCGCCGAACGCGTCATTCTTGCGACCACTGCAGAATAGCGGTAACCCGTCGCAACAGCAGGCCAAATAAGCTGAGACATGTTGCCCCAAAAATCCTCAAACGGAGAGACATAGTAGATGGGTGGCATCCAAGGGTCGCCAAAAAACTTCTGACTCCCAATCAGAAGACCCAGAATGATGATGATCCCAAGCCAAAAAGAAGGCATCGCGATACCAGCGATACTGAATGTCCTGACGCTATAGTCTATCCAGGTGTCTTGTTTGATCGCAGAAATCGCACCCAGCGGAATCGCAAGAATCACGGCTACAAGCGTGGCCATAATGGCGAGCTGAACTGACAATTTAAATCGAATGGCGATCTCGTACGTTACGTCTTTCCCGGTCCACATTGACTCACCCAAATCCCAGGTGAAGTAACCACTGACAAAATTATAAAACTGTACAATCAGCGGTTTGGTCAAACCGAGCTTTTCTCTACATAGTTCAATCTCAGCCTCATCCACATACAGACCAGTTCCGGCTAAGCGTACCTCACACACATCGCCGGGAATTGCGCGAAGCAGGAAAAAGACCAACAAAGCCGCCCCGAACAATGTCGGGATCATCAGCAGCATTCGTTTAGTAATGTATCGATGCAAAGTGTTATAGCCTCGAGAAAACAAACCCGCCAGCTACCCAAGAGGCAGCCGACGGGTTTCTTGTCATAACCAAATTACAGAAATTACTCTTGCTCGTCGAGCTACTGATCCAACCAAACATTGTCAAGATGTTGGTTTAGATAATGACTGGGAGCAATGTTCCAGCCCTTAACATACGAGCGGTGTGGATTAATCTTATACCACCAGAGAGTAATACTGCTGCCAGCAAAATCCACTGCCGCTTTCTCATACGCACGCATAGCAGCTTTTTGTTCATCAAGAGTTGCCGCCTTCATCAAGCGGTCATATAGATCCTCTATCTCTTGGTTGTCGCACTGTGAATAATTATTACCTGCACTGCATAGGAATTTACTCACGTCTGCGATTGGATTGATGACAGATTGACAGTTAAAGTCGATTGAGACGTCAAAGTCATACTTTTTCCGCAACGTTGCATAGAACTGCGGAGAAGGCTTCACGGTCTGCTGTGGGTCCAACCCGACTTTACGCCACTGGTCGACCAACCAGGTACCGACAACTTTGTAAGGCTGATCCACGCCACGATTGTTGAATATGAACTTAAAGCCTTCTGGTACGCCAGCATCTTTGAGTAACTGCCTAGCCTTCGCACGGCTTGCCTCGATATCTTTAGAATACCCGATCAACTGTTCCATCTCAGCCTGACTTGCGGCCAATGGATGGCCCGGAAAGACGATACCGCCTACGGTCTTAACGATCGCGATGTTCGAAAGGTATTTCGACGCACTATATCGATCAACAGCCAAGGTCAGTGCCTGACGAACTCGGACATCATCAAAAGGCTTATTCTTTGAGTTTGCTGTTGCCATTAATACACAGTTCCAATCGCTTTCCTGAACCGTAATTTTGTCACCCAGTGCATTGACAAGGTCGTCACGAGCCTTCGGCGGAAATCCGCGGAACTCTATCGATGCCTGATCAGCTCGTATGGCGTTTAAACGAACTGCCATTTTCGGTGCAGAGATCGCTTTAAACCCATCGAGATAGGGACGGCCTTCAAAATGATATCCCGCATATTTTTCTCCAGCGACATGCTGACCCGGAATGTGCTCAACGAATTTAAATGGGCCTGTACCGTTGATATTCTTCTTATGCCACTCGTAACCGTGCGTATCCAAATCCTTCTTGCTGTACACAAAGTTAAATGGGGTCGCTACGGCTGGGATGAATGAACCCGATGGGAAATCCAGGTTAAAGACGATCGTATGAGCATCTGGTGCTTCAACTGAACCAACCATCTTGAAAAACGCCTTACGCGAACTAGGCACACCTTCAGGTGGGAAAATAATCTTATCAAAGGTGGCTTTAATATCAGCTGACGTCAGCGGTGTGCCGTCGTGAAACTTGACCCCCTTTCGAATCTTGAAGGTGTACTTGGTCCCACCATTCGCACCGGCTGGGACATCGCCCTCACACAGATCACACTTGAAGTCAGCCGGATCGGCTGGATTGTCCGGATTCACTCGAATCAGTAAGCTGTAGAACGGCCGAATCGGGTGGATCATTCCAAACGTCGTCTCTTGGTGTCCGTCGTACGACGGAATCTTGCTGCCGACAACAAAATTCAGGATTCCGCCTGATTTCGGACTCGCAAGTGTCGTGAACGTTGCCCCCAGGGCAAACACCACCCCAGTTGTCGCCGCGACTACATATTTAAAGGTTTTTGATGTCATCTGTATCCTCCATTCCTTGTCTGAACATCAGTTTACTTAGCCTGAATGGATCCCTGATCACAATTCGCATCCTTCACCACTCAGACAGCTTCCGATCAATCAATGATCAGAAATCTGTTTGCCACGCTCCCAGTATAGGCAATTTATATATCTAAATCATACCTCGGTACAGGCCACATAGTGACCCGATGTTATTTCCCGAAATTCTGGCACTGACGAGCGGCAACTATCTACTGCCATTGGGCACCTAGGATGAAAAACACAACCACTCGGGGGGTTCATAGGACTTGGAACCTCTCCTTTGATGATTCTGTGTTCTCGATCCTCCTCAACCACCGGGTCTGGAATAGGCACCGCATCTAACAACGCCCGGGTATAAGGATGTGTTGGGTTATCAAACAACTCGTCACCATCAGCAAGCTCAACCAGATTACCCAAGTACATGACCGCCACCCTATTTGAAATGTGACGAACTACACTGAGATCATGCGCTATAAACAGATAGGTTAAGTTAAATTGTTCCCGAAGGTCTTCAAGAAGATTAATCACCTGCGCCTGGATCGAGACATCCAACGCTGAAACAGCCTCATCACAAATGATAAACGCAGGGTCCAACGCTAGAGCACGGGCAATACCGACACGCTGGCGCTGCCCTCCGCTCATCTCGTGCGGGTAACGATCGGCGAACTTGGGGTCAAGCCCACAGACGGACAGAAGTTCCTTGACACGCTCCTTTCGTTCGCTAGCGTTGTTGATGATTCTGTGAACCCGCATGGGTTCTTCCAACATCGCACCTATTTTCATGCGGGGGTTTAACGAACTGTAGGGATCCTGAAAAATTACCTGGACCTTCTCCCGCACGGGGATCAGCTCTTTCTGTGTAAGTTGGGTGAGATCCCGACCATCGAACATAATCTCACCAGCAGTAGGTCGTTCAAGCTGAAGAATACAACGGCCGACCGTAGTCTTTCCGCAGCCAGACTCTCCAACCAGGCCCAATGTTTCACCGCGATTGATATCAAAGGATACACCGTCGACCGCTTTAACATGCGCCACAGTCTTCTGAACGATAGTCCCTTCCGTAACCGGAAAATGCATTTTGAGATTGCGTATCTGTACAAACACATCGTCGGCTACGCCACTATCGGCTGGCGAGGCTGAAACCGCGGACTGAGTGTCAGTCATGACGCAACCTTAAGTTCGGATATCTCAGACACTCGCCAGCATGCTGAAGCATGTTCATTGTCAACAGTCTGCAG
>RQOU01000029.1 GCA_008373165.1 SAR202 cluster bacterium
CCGCTGATGGAGATAATCTTGGTACGCCGACACTGTTCGCTTCCTCAGATGAACTGATTACAGTTATACCGCTGGATTACGATGAATTCGCTAATTCGGTTAGTGATAATCATCTGATTTTCGCCCCTGGGCGTGTTCTTAACCAGCCAGAACGTGACGTTGAAGTTCGCAAGCCTGAGGAAATGAATTACATTAATCGAGAACAGTTTGTCCAGATTCATCCTGCCGACGGTGATGCGGCGGGAGTGGCTGAAGGAGACGCTGTTTATGTAAAGCATGTAGATGGACACACCCTTGCTCGCGGGAAGGTTGTGTTCGAGTCACCTCAGCCAGGCTTAATAGGGGTAACTACATTGTTTGGAGAACTTGCGACTAGAATGCACGATCTTGAAATCCCTGACTGGTCTCCTCATATGCCAAACTTAGGTTATTCGAATGTTATTTTGGAATTAGTTACTGATGAACAGAAATCAGAAACAGCGGCCGATTGAACAACGCCCACCTATTATGTTTTTGACCACTGGTCAATGCTGATAACGAGTAGACTTAACTAACGATACACTCATCGAGATAATACAAATCGACTGTTACAAGAAGGGGTGAACTGGAATGTCAAAACCGCAGGATGTCAACGACGCCGAATTCGGTACCGAAGTTATCGACTCTGAGATACCAGTACTCGTAGATTTCTGGGCAGAATGGTGCGGACCCTGCAAGATGATTGCCCCCGTGGTTGAAGAACTTGCAAATGAATATGAGGGCAAGGCTAAATTCGTGAAACTCAACGTGGATTTCAACCCAGAAACTTCAGCGAAATATGGCGTTAGAAGTATCCCTACGCTGTTGATATTCAAGGGAGGCGCACCTGTTGGTCAGGTTGTCGGTGCTGTTCCTAAGCAACATTTGCAGGCACGGCTCGACGACGCACTAGATACGTAATTTTTGGTTAAGCGCTAGAGCACACTAATAAACTGCATTACAAATTTCCAAACCGTATTAAAGAACAGCTTTAACTTTTTGCAGTTGCGTTGCGTGGTGGGGGAGTGGATGGGTCCCGGTGGGCCTTGCGGACTTCAACTCCGTTGGCGTGCGCCCTTCGGTGTGCGCGGAGGGTTCGACTCCCTCGCACTCCCGCCATAAATCCAAATTAGCCACAAAATCATCTCCGTAGGAGTTCGTCTGTGCTATATAAAACACTCGGTAATACAGAAATAAAAGTGTCGGAATTTGCCCTCGGGTGCTGGCCATTTGCTGGAGGGAGAGTTTGGGGGGTGCAGGACGATTCCATGTCTATACAAACGGTGCACGCTGCTTTAGACAGAGGAATTAACTTTTTTGATACGGCCGAAGGTTATGACGATGATTCACATTCAGAAGAAGTATTAGGACGAGCACTTTTAGGCAAACGCTCACAGTCTGTAATTGCTACAAAAATTAGCCCGCCGCATTTAATCCCAGATTTAATCGAAAAAACGTGCAATGAAAGTTTGCAAAGACTGCGAACGGATTACATCGATCTCTACCAGATTCACTGGCCTAACCACTCTGTATCAGTTGAAGACTCTCTGGCAGTTTTACTGCGATTACGGGACGTGGGCAAAATTCGCGCTATTGGTGTTTGTAATTTTGGAATTCAAGACTTATCGGACGCACTGAACACGACTGAAATCGTAACCAACCAGCTACCATACAATCTGTTATGGAGGCCGATAGAACATGAAATATTGCCGAAATGCCTGGAACACAACGTTGGTTTAATTTGTTACAGCCCACTTGCTCAAGGATTACTGACAGGGCGATATTCGTCGCCTGATGATGTTCCGGAGGGGTTATCGCGTTCTCGCTTGTTTAACGGTAATCGGCCATTAGCAACTCACGGAGAAGAAGGCATAGAAGCCGAAACCTTCGACGCAATCTCCGAGCTCATTTCGTTGGCCGATGAGATGGGAGAACACCCCGCTAAAATATCATTGGCCTGGGTTCGATCCAGACCTGGTATAACTGCACTTCTTGTAGGGGCAAGATCTCCACAAGAGTTGGATTTGAATATACCTGCGTTTGAGTATTCATTACCCGCATCGAAGGTTGATCAACTATCCTCTGTAACCGATGTGGTCAAACATAAACTTGGGTCGAGCGCCGACATGTGGAATGCCGATAATCGTATGCGATAATTTAGGCCGTAATGGTGTTTCGCAGCATTGGTTAGTCAGCTTGCCAGAGAGAAATTTCCCGCAGCTAACTGGGCAATATGTTGACCTATAACCAGCGAAGATGTGGCGCCAGGAGAAGGAGCGTTCAACACGTGGATAGCGCCGGGTGATTCTTCAATCCTAAAATCGTCAATTAAATTGCCTGAGCGATCGACAGCCTGGGCCCTCACACCAGACCCTGTTCCCGCAAGATCATCGGCGGATAGTTCCGGTACTAGTTGTTGAAGGCTGTTTAAAAATACTCCTTTTCGCAATGATCTGTTGATCTCCCATAATCCTGTTTTCCATTCCCGGACACTCATTTTCCAAAAACCTGGGAAGGTAACAGTACGAATAAAGTCATTGAACGAAAAATCACGTTTGCGATAACCTTCGCGTTTTGCCGCCAGTACTGCGTTCGGCCCTGCCTCTACCCAACCCTTCATCGTTTGAGTAAGGTGTACACCCAAAAAAGGGAAGGCCGGATCTGGAACAGGATATATAAGCCCTTTGACTAGAAATTCACTTTCTTTTCTAAGCTTGTAATACTCGCCTCGGAAAGGAATTATTCTGAGATCGGTGTTCACTCCCATCATCTCGGCTACTAGATCTGAATGCAGTCCTGCGCAATTTATTACATTTGAGCATTCGTATTCACCAGTCTCGGTTTCAAGGATCGTGGTTGAACCTATTGCCTTTGATCCGGTCAAAGCTGAGTTGAAGAAAATTTTTCCACCTAGTGATCTAACTCGATCTGCATAAATAGCAGTTACATTACGATAATCAACGATGCCGGTTCCTGGTGCGTATAACGCTTTGCGAGCCCTGACATGAGGTTCGATCTCTAACATTTCATCCTGGGTGACAAATCTAAGTCCTTTGACTTGATTGGCGGTTCCACGCTCTTCAAGGGCTTGCAAGCGTTCTTCACCTGCGACATCTGTAGCAACAATTAGTTTTCCACAAGTACTTACTGGGATTTCGTTTTCTTCGCAAAACCGAGTCATTGATGCGCGTCCGGCTACGCAGAATTTGGCTTTCAATGAACCAGGTTTATAGTAGATGCCTGAGTGTATGACCCCAGAATTATGCCCGCTTTGCTGACTGCCCTCTTTGCTGTCTTTTTCTAAAATGGCAAGATTGATTTTTGGAAACTGCTCCAGCAATTTCATGCCTGTTGCTAATCCAATTATTCCGGCACCGATGATCACAATGTCGTAGTTAGTAGATGGCACTGGTTACTTGTTCCCGATTTAACCTAAGATATATAGAGATCTATCATAGTCACGACGACTTGTTATTGCTCCGATAAACAGCTTTTATATCAAGGGAATCTGATACTTTCTTATCATGCCTGAAACCTCAAATAACAATCTTGGAACGCAGTCAGTTACTCTTTTTGCAACCTGCATGATCGATCAAATGGCACCAACGGTTGGTGAAAGTACGGTTGAGGTTCTTGAGCACCTGGGCCTGCAGGTGAAATTTGTCGACCAACAAACTTGCTGTGGGCAACCTGCTTTTAACAGCGGGTTTCGATCAGAATCTTTACCTGTAGCCCAAAGATTTTTAGAACTTTTTGAAGCAGTTGACGGTCCGATAATCGTACCTTCTGGATCATGCGCCGCTATGGTAAGAAACTTTTACACGGACCTGTTCAGAGATGATCAAAGCCTTGTAGAGCGAGCAAACACTTTGAACGAGCGACTCTACGAATTTACCGAGTTTATTGACCGGTTTTTCGGATCTGACGCAATTGCAGGCAGTTGTGATGATCGAGTCACGTATCATAAATGCTGTCACCTGTTGCGTGAAATTGGAATTGATGAGCAGCCCTTGGAAATGCTTTCTAATATCGACGGTCTCGAGATGACGCCGATGAATCGAGCTGATGTGTGTTGCGGTTTTGGTGGAGCGTTTTCAGTGAAAATGCCAGATATATCTTCAGCTATATTGGAAGAGAAACTCGACAATATAGAGGCTACTAAAGCTAACCGTGTAGTGGCTGGGGATATTGGATGCATTTACCAGATCGAAGGAGGTCTCAGACGCCGAGGATCTACCATACGCGTACTCCATCTGGCGGAAATCCTTTCAGAATCGATTCGTAATAGGAAAACTGGAAAGGCTACTGAGTGAAACCGCTCACCATTAACTTTCGTTCAAAAGCTGCTCAAACAATCGGTGATGAGCAGGTTCAAAATTCTTTGGAGCACGTTTACACAGGTTTTTACCAGGGACGGATTAATGCTGCCTCCGATACCCCTAACTGGGAAGAACTTCGTACTAAAGGTAAGGCTATAAAAGACCACACCATAGCGCACTTAGATCATTATTTGGATATGTTCAGCGAAAAGGTTGAACAAAGCGGTGGAACCGTGTTTTTCGCCGATAACGCTGAAGAAGCTCGCCAATACATCACCGAATTAGCCAAAGATCGAGATATTGAAACGGTTATCAAGTCTAAATCCATGGTTTCAGAGGAGATGTCTCTGGCCGAAAATATGAATGACTCAGGATTTGAGACAATAGAAACTGATCTCGGGGAATACATTATCCAATTGGCTGGAGAGACGCCGTATCACCTGATTGCGCCAGCAGTGCACAAATCCCGTAAGGATGTAGCTGAGTTATTAGACGAAGATTTTACGGATGGAGATCGAGTCCCTGATGCGACGGAATTGACTATGCTGGCCAGAGAACAACTCCGAGATGTTTTCGCTCGGGCTGACATGTCTGTGACTGGTGTGAACTTTGCTGTAGCCGAGTCGGGCTCTATTGTGCTTGTAACCAACGAAGGCAACGGAAGAATGTCAACGAGTGTTCCTAGAATTCACGTTGCTGTCATGGGTATGGAGAAAATCGTACCGTCAATTCAAGATCTCAGTACGATGCTACGAATTCTCATAAGGTCGGCAACCGGTCAACGTATTTCCACATATGTGACGATGGTAAACGGACCGAAAACACCCGATGAAGAAGAAGGCCCAGAAGAATTTCACGTAGTGATCATGAACAATGGTCGCCTTAAACTTCTTAAAGATCCGCTTCTGAGAGAGTCCTTGAATTGCATTCGATGTGGAGCATGCTTGAATGCTTGCCCGGTATATCGGAAGGTTGGAGGACACGCTTATGGATGGGTCTACCCAGGACCAATAGGCGCTATCGTGACGCCTGTAATAACGGGTCTCAAAGATGCCACTAATCTGCCAGCTGCGTCATCATTATGTGGAGCCTGCCACGAAGCATGCCCAGTTAAAATAAATATTCCACGAATGCTTTTAGAACTTAGGCACAAAACAGCCGAAGGCTTATCTGATCCTGATGAGCGGACGTCTAAATTCGTTGAACGAGCTATTTGGAAAACGTGGCGAATCGGAATGATGGGAAGAGGTCGGTTCGATTGGGGAGCGCGTTTAGCCTACCTGTTCATGCGACCTTTTTCTATTAACGGTTGGATCAAGAAAGCTCCGCCTCCTATTTCAGGTTGGACGGTATCGCGAGACTTTCCATTGATCGCTGGCAAATCTCTGAAATATCGACTTAAGCATCGGCACAAGAAGGAAATTTGATGGCCGATAAGGTTAGTTTCATTAAGCAGGTGACTAAAGCTTTAGGTCGAACAAACATAACTCGACCTAAGGATAATTACGATACGGCAATTTTTGAAGACAGGAATTTGGCGAGAGCGAACGCTGCGCAAGCTGTTGCCGATGCGAATTCAATGGCGGCAAGCCTGATTGACCAGATGGTTCAATCAGCCGATGATGCTGGCTGGAAAGTTCACCGTACTGATAATTATGAAGAATCTGCGGAACTTATTGTTGGTATCTGTAAAGACCATAACGCTAAATCTGTTTTACGCTCTGCGCACAGTGTCCTAACCGATATTCCAATAGACAGGGCTCTGGCTGCATCTGGGACAGTTTTAGAGGTGACGGAACATTCATCACAAAGCAGTAATCGACACATTGAGAAATCCAAGGCTGCGGCTTTCAATGCAGATGTAGGAATCACGGGTGTAGATTATGCCATCGCCGAAACAGGTACAGTTGTGCTACATCCACGTGCAGGAGTCTCAAGGCTTCTATCCTTGGCACCACCAACTCATATAGCGGTACTACGCCCTGGGGATGTTTTAGCGTCACTTGATGAGTTATTTGCTATTCAAAGAGACGATTTTTTGAATGGCAAACTGCAGGGTTCTATGAACTTAATATCTGGACCGAGTAAGACGGCGGATATAGAAGGCACGACCGTGACTGGTATTCACGGTCCGCTGGAAGTCCATTTAATTGTCATTGAAAACAATAAATATTGAACCTAAGTTTTTAGCGAAACAGCGCGGCAAGCTTCCTCTGTCGCAATAGCAACAAGCCTCTTAGTATCTTCCATTGCTGCTTTCAATGACATTGGCCGATTGACGAGGCTAAAAACAGCATCAATTCCATGTTGATGAACTTCCCTGAATCCTGCACCAAGTGAGCCCGCTATACCGATAACTGGAGTGCCATGCTTTTTTGCCCGTTGAGCAACAGCTACCGGAGATTTATTAAAGACTGTAGATCTGTCAAATTGACCTTCACCTACGATGACTAGGTCTGCATCTATCAGGTGTTCTTCAAGTGAAACTGCTTCCAGCACGATGTCCGCTCCGAGTCTTAAACGTGCACCAAAAAACCCCATCAAACCAGCCCCAAGCCCACCGGAGGCGCCAGCACCTGGTATTTCAGCGACGTCGGTGTTCAAGTCCTTTGCAATCACTTCGGAATAATTAGCCAACGCGGCGTCAAGTTCTTGCACGTCTTGGAAAGTGGCTCCTTTTTGAGGGCCGAATATAGCTGAAGCACCGCGTGGACCACAAAGTGGATTATTTACGTCGCAAGCAACCACTATATCCGCATGGAGCATGCGTGGATCCATACTTGAAATATCGATTGAAGCCAGACTTGAAAGGGCGATTCCCCCGCGTGGTAATTCTTCACCGTTTTTATCAGTAAGGTTTCCACCCATGGCTTGAATCATTCCAGCACCACCATCGTTTGTGGCACTTCCCCCAACTCCGATGATGAAATTACTGAATCCCGCATCAAGGGCGTGCGTGAATAATTGACCTATACCAAAAGTTGAAGCATTACGTACATCTCGTTCATCCGGCGATAATCGTGCCAGACCTACTGCGCTCGCTACTTCGATCACTGCAGTGGTTGCATCTCCTAACGCACCCCATTCAGCTGTTATTGGGCGTCCTATAGCATCTTCTACGTTCGCAGTGCGCACCTCACCGCCCGAACTGTCAACTAAAGCCTGCAAGGTACCGTCACCGCCATCTGCAACGGGAATTAATACCGTTTCCGCATCGGGCCATACGCGTTGCACACCAAGTGACATTGCCTCGGCGATCTGCATGCCGGAAAGACTCTCTTTAAACCCTTGAGGTGCTATAACAACTTTTTTCATGTCTGAAATTATAGCTAGATATGTGCTGGGTTCGTATCAGATTGGACAGGTGTTATATTTTGCACTGCTAAACTCAGCCTGTTCATTTGGAAATTTCATGCATGATAACAACGCCACAAAAACAATTTTCTCAAACGCGATAAATAGAAGAGTCGATGAAATCAAACGTATCAGTCTAGATATTTTGAATCATCCAGAAAGTGGTTACAGAGAATATCGAACGTCTAAACTGGTGGCTGATTGGTTTCGGACTAATGGATTTCATGTCCAGACGGACGTCGCTAAAACAGGTGTGATCGCCACTCTCAAAACAGACAAGCCCGGCCCCCATGTTGTCGTGATGGGCGAGTTGGATGCACTACTAGTTCCTGAGCATCTGTATGCGGACCGTGAGACGGGTGCAGCTCACGCATGTGGCCATCATGCCCAAATTGGTTCAATGTTGACAGTTGCCGCTGGGCTACTCGATGAATCAGTCAACAAAAATCTGGCCGGTAAGATCAGTTTCATGGCTACACCTGCGGAGGAGTACATCGAACTGCAATATCGTCAAACATTGGTTGACAACGGTGATATTGAATTTTTTGGGGGCAAACAAGAACTCATCAAACTTGGGTTTTTTGATGATGTCGATATAGCGATGCTAACCCATACAGGTAGTGAGCTCGCTGGCACACTAGGAATTGGTGGCTCAAATAATGGAATGGTTGGTAAAACCATTAAGTACACAGGTAGAGCAGCTCACGCTGGCGGGTCTCCTCATCTTGGAATCAATGCCTTAAATGCAGCGCATCTTGCGTTGGCAGCCATCCATGCACAACGAGAAACGTTCCGAGATTCAGATACGGTGAGAGTTCACCCGATTATCACAAAAGGAGGAAGTGTGGTTAATTCTGTTCCTAGTGATGTCAGAATCGAAGCATATGTTAGAGCTTCTAATGTTCCAGCGATTTTGCGTACTTCTCAAAAAATTGATCGAGCATTCAGAGCAGGAGCACTCGCTACAGGAGCTTCTGTAGAGATCAGTACAACTCCAGGATATTTGCCTGCGAAATATGATTCCTCTTTAACTGAACTTTACCGTCAAAATGCAGCTTCGCTGATCGGTGAAGATAACATCATCCAACTCAATCATGGGACTGGCTGCACTGATATGGGAGATGTCAGTCAAATTGTGCCAACTATACAGCCATCAGCTAACGCAACTACTGGCAGCGGACACGGTGTAGATTATCGAGTCGATAACTATGAACTCGCCGTAACAAAAGCAGGGAAAGCGATGGGTATGACCCTGATTGATCTGTTGTCAGCAGATGGCGAAAAAGCCAAAGAGATCTCCGGTTCTTTTGATGCCCCGATGACAATTGACGGTTACTTGAACCGAATACGAAGTTTTCGCTCTACCGATACTTATGAGGAATAATCGAGATGGTCGACTCTAATTTGGATGAATTACGAGCGATTGTAATTCGATCAATTGATGAATCTAGCGAAGGCTTGATTGCTGCAGCCAAGTCAGTGTATGGGATGCCCGAAACCGGGTTCAACGAACGCAAAACTTCTAGTTTTGTAAAAAAACAACTAGAACAATTGAACTTATCTGTACAGACAGGGATAGCCATAACAGGCTTAAAAGCTGTGATCGAAGGGAGTAACCCAGGCCCAACAATTGCAGTGATCGCAGAACTTGACGCGCTAAGAGTCCCATCACACCCTGGGTCTGACAGTGACTCTGGTGCAGCTCATGCCTGTGGTCATCATATACAAATTGGGGCCCTTCTTGGAGTAGCCACAGCTCTGGTTAATCCTGACGTGAAAGATTCACTTTCAGGCAATATTGTTTTGATTTTGACACCAGCTGAAGAATTCATCGATATCGATGAACGATTAACCAGAAGAAGCAACGATGAAATCGAGTTTTTGTCCGGCAAACAAGAAATGATTCGTTTGGGAGCTTTCGACGGAATAGATATGGCGATTATGATCCATGCCTCAAATATTGATGGCAATGGAAATTTCAGTGTGGGAGGCACAACGAATGCTCATCTGACTCATCAAGTGCGATATATAGGGAAATCTGCCCATGCAGGAGGGGCTCCGTACAAAGGAATTAACGCATTACAAGCCGCGATGTTTGCAAACGCAGCAATAAACACTCAACGGGAAACTTTCGTAGAAGATGACGTTGCTAGAGTCCATGGAATCATCTCAAATGGAGGTACTTCAGTTAATGCTGTCCCGGACGAAGTGCTCTATGAAGGTCGGGTTAGAGCCGGATCTATTGACGCATTACGGTTATTAGAAAGAAAAGTGATTAAATGTTATAAGGCTGGAGCTTTGGCTATAGGTGCCGCAGTTGAAATTCAAACGGTTGCCGGATATCACCCACTTACTCAAAGTGATTCTATGGGAAAAGTATTTGTCGAAAATGCAAATTTGATATTCGGCCAACATTCCGTCATCTCTGAGCCCAGTGATCGAAATCATGGAGGTTCAACAGATATGGGTGATCTGAGTAAAATAATGCCAGTTATCCATCCGTATACCAAAGCAGCCTCGGGCATTGGACATGGTGAGGATTACATCATTCAAGATTACGATAGGGCAGTGGTTTCTTCTGCGAAAGTGATGGCGGCAACGGTATTGTCACTATTACACGATGGTGCGACAAAGGCCGAAGAAACGATCGGAAAATTTAAGCCTCACTTCACTCCTCGACAGTACGTAAAATCACAACGTGAGCGCTTCACCACTACCACTTACCGATCCCAGTAAAAAGAAACGACCACTTCTGATCGACACGAGTTAAATCGTCAAGTTCATTTAGCTTTAAATCCAGATTTGGATTCTTATAACCGAATCTCGCGTGTTGGTTTTTTTAGAGATTCAGTTTCGATGATTTGTATTACCCGATTCACGGCTTGATCAAGGTTGTGTTCTTTATTTGTCACGGTGAAATCGAATAGATCTGTTTGGGTGATCTCTTGTTTAGCCGCAAGCAATCGCTTTTTCATTTCATTCTCTGTGTCAACACCCCGTTTCTCCAGATGGGAACGAAGAACGTCCAAGGAGGGTGGGAGTATGAATATAAGAAGTGCCTCGGGAATAATTTCTTTTAGGCGTTTTGCACCCTGTACGTCTACACGAATTATGACGTGCTTACCATCTGCAAGAGCGTCACTGACTTGTATTCTAGGGACACCGTAATAGTTGTCGTAAACCTGAGCCCACTCGAGTAATTTGTTGGATCGTATTAACTTTTTGAAATGTTCTACGGAAACAAAATTATGATTGATTCCTTCTTGCTCTCCTTGTCGTGGAGAACGGCTCGTAGTAGTGACAACAAAGTGAAATCCTAAACGATTTGAACCAATCATCTGATCAATGATCACATCTTTTCCTACTCCAGAAGGTCCCGATATGACAACCACTAGAGGGTGTTGGTTTAATTCTCGTTCTTCAAGCAACGAGGCCACCAAGTTCTTTTATCGTTCCCCAAAATCCAGGATAGGAGATTGCAGCCACGTCGGGATCTGCGATAGTGATGGGATGCTCTGATATCAATCCGGCTATCCCCAAGCTCATTGCAAGTCTGTGATCGTCATAGCTTTGGAAGGAACCACCGTTGATTTTTTCGTTCCCTGCAATGATCATTCCATCAGTAGTGCCTTCAGCGTTAATGCCAGCCTTTCTTAGCCATGAAATGCTGGATTCGATACGGTCGGACTCTTTTACCCTTAACTCTTGCGCATCTTTTATAACGGTTTCACCGTTAGCTACAGCAGCTGCTACTGCGATGACAGGAATTTCATCAATCAGTAAAGGAACCGTTTCGCCCGACAATTCAATACCCTGCAGGTCACTTGTGCGTACTAAAACATCGGCAACAGGTTCGCCAGCAACTTCTCGTTCATCCATCAGTTCTAGGCGAGCCTTCATCATGTGAAGTGCGGTAATAATTCCAGATCTAGTTGGGTTAACACCCACGTTTCGTATCAGTAATTCAGCATCCGGATGGCATGCAGCTGCAATCATCCAGAAAGCCGCACTACTTATGTCGCCCGGCACCTCGACGTCAATGGTTTCTAATTCGGACGGTTGCAGAATCAGATCCAACCCCTCTTTTTTTAGATTAGCCCCCATTGCCGAAAGCATTCGTTCCGTATGATCTCTGGATTCAGCGGGTTGAGAGAGATTCGTTATCCCGTCTGCGCGTAATCCTGCTAATAAGAGACATGATTTCAATTGTGCTGACGCTACGGGCATGTTGTAATTAATGCCTTGCAAGGATCCACCGTGAAAAACAAGTGGTGCCAACGTGTTATTTGCGCGTGCGGAAATCTCGGCTCCCATAGTAGTTAAGGGATTCACCACCCGTCCCATTGGGCGAGTTTTCAGTGATTGATCACCGGTCAGCACGGATAAAAAATTCTGGCCGGCGAGTATTCCGGCCATTAAACGGGTAGTTGTACCACTATTGCCCGCATCTAAGATATCGGTTGGCTCTGTCAAACCTTCCAGGCCTACGCCTTTAACCGTGAGAGTATCTCCAGCCAATCGGCCGCCGGGTTTTCGGGTTATCTCTACACCCAAATATTGCATTATCTGTTGAGTGGATGAGCAGTCAGCTCCAGGAGAAAAATTTGTGATTTGTGCCGTGTTGGTTTTCGATAGGGCATTGAATATAACAGCCCTGTGTGACACTGATTTGTCCCCGGGAGAAACAATCTCACCCCGAAGAGAATGAGGTCGTGCGATGGTAACTGACATCCGACTCCTATCAGTTCAATTTACGTCTGTCATACTTCGTTGCGTCTCTCTTTTTTTCTTTTCCACCACTCATAACACCCGCAACCCTGCTGCCAAAGAAAAGGCTCATCATGCTTTCACTTGAAGAAGGTATGTCAGTATTTGCTGCTGTATCAGGTCGTCTATCAGCTATACCTGCTTCAAGACGGGCACGCTGCTCCCAAGCCTGCACAAATGAATCACTTAATATTCCATCGGAAGCGAATCTTTCCTCGTCGTCGAGTAAAGCCTCTCGCATGGATCGCAACCGCTCCATGACCTGGTCTATCCAATGCGCCAGCATGTCTGAATTGGTTACCGCTGCACTTTGTGATGAGGAAGGCTCTGCAGATGCTGGAGCGGTCATCTGATCAAATTCCATTCCGACAAACCTGCTTATTTCCGACCATGAAGGCGATGTACTCACTGCATTCATAAGAGCGGTTGCTACGACGGCAGGCAGGCCAGTGGTCGCTGCTGAAAAGGAGTCATGCTCGTCTGGATCCATAAAGACTGGTTTGGCATCGATGCTCTCGATTAGGTCTGTCAATGTTTTGATCGAGTTATGGTCCGCAGATGGTGATGCTACAACCGCCCATTTTGTGTCGTGAAAAATATGTCCAGAGGCGTCTTTTTGTTCTTTAACAGAGGCGCCAGTCAGAGGATTGCCACCTACAAACACTGTATTTTTCGGCAAAAGTTCTTCGGCCCATTGTGTAACAGCTCGTTTAGATGGGGATGTGTCAGTAACTACTGCACCGTTTTTGAGATGTGGTGCTATCGCCGTAAAAACGTCGTGAACTGACCTTGCAGGTGTTGCGACTATCACCAAATCAGCGTCACCCACAGCTTTACTCAGCTCCCATTCAACACTATCGACGGCTCCCATGCGTTGGGCAAGACTTTGTGTGTTGTTGTCAGCATCGTAACCTATCACCGTCGATTTTTTGCCTTGGCGACCTCTAATTGCCATCCCGAGAGATGTCCCAATTCGACCAAGTCCAATAATTGTGTAATTTGCCATGGTTGTTGTACTTTTATTTCCCTGAAATTATCAAGTCACCTGAATGTTCTTGATACGTATCGGACATTAATCCCAATCATCTTCCTCATGCTCAGTTACATCAGCTTCACCCAAGGAAGCCTCGCCGGTCGGCAAAACAGCGGGTGCCGACCTTTTGTCTTTTCTTGGTTCGAGTCTGTTTATTGAGTCCCTAAGCTTAGCGAATTCCGTTGCCTTTGCATCACTAACATCGTAAAGCAAAGCAGAGATACCTGTATCGCGTAAGAGTTCAAGATCTGAATCGTTGGGTAGTTGAGTTAAACGCAAAAAAATGTGCCTTGAGTAATAGGTTATTTGTTCATGAAGTTCCAGAACACCTCCAACACTCAACGGAAACATGATGGAACTTCCATCAAGAATCAGAAAATCGAAAGGTCCATTATCTATTGCCTTGGCACGATTTTCGGACAGGTTCCAATCTACGACAAATCCTTTTCCGGTATCAGCACCACACAGGACGCTTCCTGGAGTGGCTTCTGTCTCAATAACCAGAAAATCAGGCCCTGACCCGACTAACGAATCGGTGTCAAAATCGTGTTTATCTGATACAGAAACTCCCCACATGTCAACGTCTTCAAGAGGTTTTGACTTGGAGGCATCTATTGAGCCATACGGCATGATGAAAACGTCGGCGTCTACGTCCTGTATATCTTGTGGTTTGTGTAAGGCTACGGCGGTGAGAATTACAGGAATTTTTCTAGTTAGCGCTCGGGCTCCGAATCCAAATCCAGTTGTTTCGGTCTGACCTAGTTTGGCCAATCGGTCGGAGATTTTACTCAATCGGTTGAATCCTCGTTCTCTTCAGTAGAATCTGTATCCCGCTGTTGGCGTAAAAAATCTTCAAGTTCTTGGACTAGCGCAGCAGGCTCAGGGCTTTGTCTATACTCTTCTTCAGAATCGTATCTCTCCTCTAGTCGTTTGACGTAGCCTTCTATTTCCTGTTGATCCGCTAAGGCCCTGACCAGATTTTCATCGAACTCTTCAGAATCTTGTGCTAGTTTGGTGAGGTCAACAGGGACAGATATAAATTGTTGCAATTCTGAAAGTATTGCGTGCGTGAGTGTAGGATTTTGGGCTACTTGTAGGTAATGTGGAGAGTGTCCCCAGATGCTGGCTGCAGGGACCCCATCCTGAGCGAGACGGTCGATAAGTACCGATGTGAGTCCAGACGGACCTTCGTAATTGGGGACAGCGTACTTAATATGCTCAAATTCCTTGCCAAGATTTGTGTTTAGTGATGAGCCAGTTACTCTTGGAGAACGTGTGTGAGGAACTGAATCTAGTAGGGCCCCGACTGTGACTAAAAGTTTGGTGTCACTTTCATTTGCAACCTGATGGATAAGGTCAGTGTATGTCCTCCATTTCAAATTTGGTTCGACACCTATGAAAATCAACAAATCTCTACCACCATCGTCAGCTTTCCAGTAGAAGAACTCATTTTTCGGCCAAGTAAGTTTTCTAGATCCATCAGCTTGATTACTGATGACCGGTCTCTGTTCTGCGAAGTCGTAAAAATCTTCTGGGTCGATTGAAGCAAATTTGGTTGCAGAGAATTGGCGTACTAGTTCCCTGAGGGATCTTGTTGCGGATTCTGCGGCATCAGGCCAACCGCCCCAAGCTGCCAGGAAAACAGTATTACTGAGGATTGGATGCTCGGTATATTTGAGTGCCGACAAGTTACCACGCCAGTCGCCCATGTCTGCATTTGGACATAATGCAGACAGGCATATTAAGTAGCCGCTACGCGAGCATGTGCGCGCGTTAGAAAGCAAGTCTAGCATTCATTCTGCTGTTGATCTGCACAGGTTTTGAACTAAGGCCTGATCATATGGAAGCAATGATGGGTCAAATCTTGCGGGGGGTTACGAATTCACCGTCAACCAAAGGATTACAGATGATTTTGGAGGCAAGTGGATTCAGCCAGTTTTAGAGGAGATGAAAAATCTTCGGTGTTGTATCGCAAAAAGGCTTCAAAGGATTTGACCTTCCAATTGAATTGATCAACTAGTCAATGAAATACCGACCGGAGAACGAACCGGTGGCTATGACATAACCACGCATAGCATTGGTGAGTGCGATTGGATCTGGATCGGGAAGAATCTCAAGCGGTTGTGACAAAGCAAAAATGAAGAATACATATTCATGCTCTTCCCCCTTAGGAGGGCAGGGACCACTGTAATCGTATTGTTCAAAGTCATTCTTAACCTGTAAAAAGGATTTTTCAGTTACTTGTTTTGTTGAAAACCCTGGATCCAAGGAACGTGTGGCAACGGGTATGTTGTAGATCGACCAGTGTCTAATGAGATTCGCCGAAAGATATGTGTTATCCATCACTATTGCTATCGAGCGAGCATTTTGAGGCACACCAGACCATCGAAGAGGTGGGGATACATT
>RQOU01000030.1 GCA_008373165.1 SAR202 cluster bacterium
GGAATTGAAACCATAAGCCAAGAGTAATCTGATTCAGTAATTTGCTAGCAGCACGATCAACATCGAAATGAGTATCTATCACGTCAACTTAAATTGGTTTTCGAAGGTCTGTATATCTAAACCAAATCACTATAAGCAACAGTAATCCGATCACCGCAAAAAGTCGTATCGCATGAGCAAGCCCAATCGTATCTGCGGTCAGGCCCAATAATAAACTACCGAACGGGTAGAGGCCCATCATCACTACCTGAAAGCCCATGACTCTTCCCCAGCGATTTGCCGAAGATGTAAGGAGGATAATAGACGTATGAGTGACAGTGAATACCCCGGAAACCATACCAAGAGAAACTATAGAAATAACTCCGAGCAATGTGGTTTGAGTGAACGAAAAACCGATACTACCGATCAATTGAATAGTAGTAGCTGTTATAAGCCACAATCCCGGGTTTTTTATAGATTTGCGCCTCAGTGCGAAATACCCGGTCATAACAAAAGTACCGATACCCTGAGCCGCCAGAACAATGCCAAATCCCACCGGCCCGGTCTCATACACATCCTGGGCAAATTTTGGAGCCATTGACTCAAAGGAATAACCGAAGAAATTGTTTATCCCGACGACTAACAGGCACGCCCATATTGCTTTATTAGATCGAACATAAACAAACGTTTGCCGGATACTGGTAAATAACTTTCCTTGTCGTTCGATTCTGTGAATCGAAAACATGCTTGGCAGCCGGCGCAGAACCAAAACGTTTAAGAACATCACAAAACTAACCATGAAAAATGCTGAGGAAGGACTGACAAAATTGATAATGCCGCCACCCAAGGTAGATCCGATAAGCCAACCTACGTGTAAGGCCACCATTTCTAAAGCAATCATCGAACTGACAAATGAGCGACCTATAACTTTTGATACATAGGTCCGTTTAGATTGGATTTCCACCATAAATAAGAAACCCATAACTGCTGAATAACCGTAAATCACAGCAGTAGAAGCCAAGTCGTTAAGTACTATGAGGCCAAAACATCCCGCCCCTAAGGCCATACCTAATTGTGATAGCCGAAGGATCTTAATCCGCGAGTGACTGTCCAGCAAACTGCCAATCCATGGCCCCAAAAAAATATGGGATATCCACCGAAAAAATACCAGCAGACCTACCTCAAAACTACTTTCGGTCTGTTGTACTAACAACCAAGCAACTATTGTGTAATCCACATAGCGAGCCAGAGAACCGCATATTCCCGTAAACCAAACGCGCCTGTATACCGGGTGCTGGAAAGGTCGTGGAGTAGCTGGCCACAAAAGGTTTTTAAGTTGACCTATTTTTCCGGTCATAGGTATCTAAAACTCGGGCTACAAAGGCGGTTTAATACTTGGCATACCAGTGGCGCAGATATGGTCGGGGCGGCAAGGCTCGAACTTGCGACCCCCCGCTCCCAAAGCGGGTGCGCTACCACTGCGCCACGCCCCGACCGTGCGATGTTTCTGCTTTGCCAAACAGAGCAACCCCACCATTGTAGAGACGTAAACACATAATCACATGCCTAACTGGATTAATTATCACGGGAGTTCGTAATCAATTAATTCAATCTCAATTAGAAAGTAAGTATATGACCACTAACCTAAAGTTAAATTTTTGGTTTGGGAATCATTTATCCCGAAATCTCGATGCCAGATTTATTGAGATTTCAGAGACAAAGCGCGAAGTTTTTAAGTAGCGGCATAGGCAGCGTGCCTTCCCGCCTGAAATTTTTACACAGTATTGTTCCTGATACACCAAAGTCAGGGCGGAGTTTTTACTACGGCTTCTCCACAGGCGATCCAATCACAGAGTACAACTCAAGCGATTGCCAATAACGCCCCCAGATCCCGACCGGTACGTCACATGCGCAGAGGCCATCCTCTTGGCGTTCTTCGAAATAGCCAATATCGACGATACTGGGCCGCTGGTTTCACAACTTTCACTGGCTTCAACATGCAGATGTTAATTAGAGGATGGGTAATGTACGATCTAACCCATTCACCTCTTATGGTGACGATGGTCACAGCTGCAATGATGATGCCGATGTTGCTTCTATCCTTGATAGGCGGAGCAATGGCAGACCGGATAGACCGTAAAACAATCACGATAGTTTCGGATGTCAGTCTTTTATTAAGTTTCCTCGGCCTATTCGCCATTTCTGTCGCAGGGATAATGGCGCCGTGGCATATTCTCAGCGTCTCGATAATTAACGGTATCGCTTTCTCGTTAGCCGTTTCAGCTCGACAATCTTTGATTTCAGGTTTAGTACACAGAGAACAACTGCGCACCGCAGTAGGTCTTTCGTCCACCACATACAACGCGGCCCAAATAATCGGTCCTGCCATCGGTGGTGCAATGCTTCCGCTATTGGGACCGACGTGGACACTTGGAGCTAGCGCGATACTAGTAATTCCAGCTTTAGTGCTTTATTCATCGCTTGAACCAATAAAACACACAAGCGTAAATCAGGCTCAAGGCTCAATAATTGAAAACGTCAAAGCCGGACTAACCTACACGTTCAACGCGTCGACACTTCGATTCCTTATGTTAAGTGCCATGGTTATGATCCTAACCGTAGGACCGTTCCAATCACTTATGCCAGTTTTTGCCGAAGACGTATTAAATGTAGGAGCGGGTGGCCTAGGGGTACTTATGCTAGCCGCTGGTGTTGGTGCGCTTATAGGATCAATCAGCGTCGTAGCAATTGGAGATAGTATCGGACATGAAAAGCTTGAACTGATATTTGGGCTCAGTGCCGCTGCTGCCCTCGCCAGCTTTGCACTGTCTCCCTGGTACGCATTGTCAATCATTATGGTGAGTATCACAGCCTTTTCAGCAACATCTTTTATGGTCGTGAACATGACTGTGCTTCAGGTTTCAGCCCCCGACTATATTCGCGGTCGGGTAGTTAGTGTCCGATTCCTCGTAATCGGATTGATGCCATTGGGCGCCCTCACTATGGGATTTGCAGCTGAGTCTCTTGGAGCTCCTATAGCTGTAGCTATCATTGCAGGGATCGGCGCCGTTGGATTCACGTTGGTGCAAATCGCATCACGAATATTGCCGATGGCAAAGTCGGATACCAACTCGTAGTAGTATCTGAACGAACTCATTTACCCCACACAAAATCGCCACCACCAATCGGCCGGCGTTTTTCACCGGAAATTGCGCCGAACTTTTGGTGCAGAAATGTTTTGACTAACGCAGACGGGATAACATCTGTTCCCTGCGCATTCACTAAAAACCAATCACCTGAGTTAATCGCCTTATGAAAATTGCATCTGTGAAGGCTGTTTACCCGAAATATGCAAATACAGTACCGTCATGGAGAACGCACTTGTGGCAAATAGTTGTCCGTATAGAAACCGACACCGGACAGACCGGATGGGGTTTCGGCGGTGGTGGTAAAGCAGCGGTAGAAATCGTCAACGGACACTTTTCGGAGATCCTAGTAGGTCGGCCACTCAATTCCCTATCAGATATTTCTGAAATATGGGACTACCTATACACCGAATCTATTCCTTATGGTCGAAAAGGTATAGCAATCATGGCTTTGAGCGGAATCGACTTATCTCTTTACGACATTCTTGGCAAAGCTGAAAAGAAACCAGTAGCTAAACTTTTAAATCCCGTAAACAAACAAACCATGCGATGCTACGCCACAGGCGTCGATACCGATTGGTACGCGGAAACGGGCTTTACAGCCCAGAAAATCCCACACCGATGGACAGGCAAAGATTCAATTGAGACAGCTGTAAGCAGCACAGAAGCAGTGCGCTCTGCCTTAGGATCAAGAGCAGAAGTGATGTTAGACGTATACATGTCTTGGGATACTGACGTAACTATTCAAATGAATACAGCGCTACAGCATGTCGGCATTCATTGGTTTGAAGATGTCCTCACGCCAGACGATTTAACAGAGCTTGGTAGACTTCGAGAACAAATACATCCAGTAAATATGGCTGGCGGAGAACACGAATTTACCGACCGTGGGTTCGCTGAAATTTCCAAGAACCGGTCCTACGATATTTGGCAACCTGACATAACCTGGTGCGGTGGAATCACAGCGGGATTACGAATAGTTGAAATGGCGATACAGGATAAAGCAACGGTAGTGCCACATCGAGGTGGGGAGCCTTGGGGTTTACATCTCATCGCTGCTTCGCAATGCGAGGATTTCGCAGAACTAGTCATGGGAACACGCTCCTCGGAAAAAGACGACCTTTGGATTGGTAGCCCAAAACCTGAAAACGGTTATATACAGATCACCGATGCGCCAGGTTTTGGTGTCGAACCAGATGCGAATTTACTCTAGCTATAAATTTATCGCCTTGTCCCACAACAAGAATCTACAAGCGCAGATCTAAATTCGTTTGGGTCCTCAAATGAACACCCAAGCGTATCCACATGAATTCCCCAGTCGCCGGATAAATTAAGGATTAAATTTTAAATCAACACCCATGCCAACAAGATAACAAGTAACCTGTGTCTCAAATAAAGCGGAACGCCAGTGAAATTTAGACTTCATAATCTGGTAAACGAGGTAAAACTTTATTTAGATGCGATCAACCGATTAAATCGATCGAGAATACATATATGCCAATCAAGACATACATAGAATCAATTGTCGACGCTACCGTTGAAGAGATGGAACGGGATTCTTCGGTTTTCACCATGGGAGAAGATCTGCGCCATTCGGTTTACGGTGCTACCGCTGGGCTGGCAGAACGTTTCGGAGAGGATCGGGTACTTGACACACCTTTGTCCGAAAATGGTTTCTTCGGGGCTGCACTAGGTGCATCGTTGTGTGGAATGCGCCCAATCGTCGAAACCGTCACCAGCTTCCTTTGGGTCGGGATGGACCAAATGATCTCTCAAGCAGCAAAAATGCGATACATGTTTGGAGGTCAAGCAGAACTTCCCGTCACCTTCAGAATCAGGATGTTCTATGCAAGAGGTGCCGCAGCTCACCATTCTGATCGAAATTACCCTGTTTTTATGAATACACCAGGGTTAAAAGTGATATGCCCAACAAATGCGTACGATGCAAAAGGATTAATGAAGACAGCAGTTCGTGACAACGACGTATGCATGATTTTCGAAGATGGAATCGCTATAAGCTCCAGGTGTGAAGTCCCCAACAACGAAGATTTACCTGACGGAGAATTACTAGTACCGTTTGGAGTGGCTAACACCGTCCGCGAAGGCTCAGACGTGACAATTGTCGGAGTAGCAGGTGGCGTGCAGCACGCAATAGATGCAGCGAACGCGTTGGAACCGGAAGGCATTTCAGTAGAGGTCATAGACCCAAGAACACTGGTACCACTGGATACCGATACCATTCTTCAATCCGTTGAAAAAACCAGTCGCCTCGTAGTAGTTGACCCTGCTCACAAGATGTGCTCGGCCGCTTCAGAAATAGCGGCAATAGTCGCACAGGAGGCATTCTGGTCTCTGGAAGCACCAATTCAAGTGGTCGCATCAGAACAGGTGAACGTGCCCTATTCTCCTGCACTCGAACCATTGGTATATCCAACGCCCGAAAAAGTCATAGAAGCCGTTCGAAAAACACTCTAAACATCTCCGCCTAAAAACAAAAAATTACACATTGATTAAACACGTGTACTTCAAGTTCTGATAAATTTCACGATCTATCAAAACTCAGCAGAAAAAGAGATTAAATATGGGTTTCTATATGATTCAAGGAAGACTGTCTAAAGAGGCATTCAAAGCTATGGCTTCCAGCGACACTGACCGTCGTGAAGTTGTAGGAAAAATGCTAGAACAGATAAACGGGAAGTTACACGGGTACTATTTCGCGTTCGGTGGTAACGATATCGTGGCAATTATAGAAGGCCCTGACAATGTATCAGTAGCATCTGTCGCTATCGCAGTCGGATCATCAGGCACTGTCCAAAATATCACTACGACACCTCTTCTAAGTTATGAAGAGGGCATCGAAGCAATACGCGGTGCGAACAGCGTTACTTACACTCCACCCGGACAGTAATTCCGATACCTCGATCCTCGTCTTGTAAATACTACTGCAATTAGCCAAGCGAACGTTTTAGAGAAATATTGCTACCAGTAAGCATCCGGTGAGTAAGCGTGTTAGCGCTACCTTAATCACTTAAGAAGACTCATCACCGGCGTTTGAAAAAATCAGCGATAGAAGTCGTTATTTCAAAGCTCGAGCAATCCGCTCACAGGCCTGCATGTAAATCGTCGCGTCCACATTGATCGACAGATATTGAACACCCAAGTCTATAAGCCATTTACCCATTTCTACATCTTTAGCGTATGAGCCAACTACTCGACCTTGTGCTCTTGCCTTCGATGCAGCTTTTTTCAACGCATCCTCTACTATCTTTGAACGTACATCTCCAGGGACACCCAGCGACTGCGATATGTCGTACGGACCTAAGAACAATACATCTATGCCGTCTACGGTCATGATTTCGTCAAGATTGTCGAGGCCTTTTTGCCCTTCTATATGAACAACGGTCATAGTCTCGTCATTCTGACGCGCTGGGTGGTCAACTGCATCATCCTTGTAATAATTACCGGCACGGGTAAATACTGAGACACCTCGCTCACCTAGTGGAGCGTATTTGGCAGCATGGACAACCTTGCGGGCATCGGAGATTTCGTTAATCTGTGGTACCTGCACTCCATCAGCACCAATATCGAGCGCTCGCAAAATAGGCCACTCCTCGTTGCCTCCAACTCGGACAATTGGAGCAACTCCGGTCCCTTGGGCTGCGATCACCAGATCTGCAACGGTTTGCATGGATAAGGGACCGTGCTCTGTGTCTAGAATGCAAAAATCCATCCCTGCGTAACCGAGTGCATCGATCATTGTTGCAGATGGCACGATCGTAAACGGACCAACGACAACCTCACCACTGTGCAGTCTTTTCTTAAGTTCGCCTCGAATGTTTTTTTTCATACTTCACCTTAATCGGCTAACCAGTGGGATAGTCTCACCACATGAGCAATAACAATTTTTGACCGCACAAAGTTTACCGTCCCGAAACCAAATACGCTGTACTACAACTCAGGAAACTACTCTAACGACAGGAATTCAACTTTCCATTTTTACTCTCGACATCAATGTGATGAATCACAACAGACATTAAGAGATCCAGATTCCTCACATAAGACCACCAAAGTACCGAGAAACTCCAAAGTAACGGTTATCCTCTTTATATGACCGTTTTAACTTCTAAGTCGAGAATAATATTTTTGGGCACTGGCACCTCGGAAGGTGTACCAAGGGTTTCATGCCTGACAAACCCTGCCAGCCAATGCAAAGTATGTCCCGACGCAATCAAGAAGGGCTCACCAAACCGCCGACGCAACACGTCAATTCTCATACAGCGGCAACTTGCAAATGGCCAGACCAACAATATCGTCATCGATGCAGGAAAATTCTTTTACGAAGCTGCCATACAGTGGTTTCCAAAATTCAAAGTCGAATGCATTGATGCGCTAGTAATCACACACGCACACGCCGATGCCATAGGTGGGTTGGATGATCTTCGCGATTGGACCAATAACACTCAAGAGTCACTACCCATATACCTAAGAGATCCTGATTACAAACAAGTCCAATCATTGTTTTACTACCTTGTAGATCGAACAAAAAAAACTGGCGGCGGCGGAGTAGCAAAACTAAATTTCAAATCCATCAACGCAAGTCCATTCACGATCGATGGTCTCCGGATAATTCCACTCCCGGTTGAACATGGTAAAAATCGCGAGGTATTTGGCTATCGATTCGGTCCAGTCAGTTACATATCAGATGCATCTTCAATATCCGACGAAACTGCAGATCTAATTCGTGGGTCCGAATTACTCATACTCGACGCGTTGCGCCCAAAACGAACTCATGGCACGCATTTCACCCTAGAGGAAGCAATAGACCAGGCTAGGAGATTACGCCCAGCGCGAACATTGTTAACAGACGCAACCCACGATATTGATCATGAAACAGTAAACATACAACTGGCAAAACTTCAAGAATCAGAAGGTATCAACATCCAGTACGCTTACGACGGTATGGATATCGAGTTCAAACTATAGAACAGTAAAAATAGCCTGACTCTAACTGGGCTGTTCCGACTTCCATTTTCGGTAAAGGGCGATCACCTTGTCATCAGGTGGATAATAAATACCGGGCGTCAATTGCTCTTCATCTAATCGTCGACGAATCCACTCTTCAAGATCATCGTACTCAATAGCTTTGAGGGCGATATCAGGAGCAACAATGCGTGGAATGACCACCACGCCATCGTCGTCGGCAACAATGTAGTCACCAGGTCGAACTAATATCCCGTCCACGGCAACTGTGTCATTTGTCGAATACGGTGTGCCGACCCGAGTTCCCAAGTTAGAAGTTTTATCCAACCCCCACATACCAACACCGTAATCTTTGACGGTATGCATATCTCTAATTCCACCGTCACAGACCAACCCATCGACTTGTCGCTGTTTAAGTCTCAGGAATTTAATATCACCGCCGATCGACATGCGCTTAGTACGCATAGATTCCATTACGATCACGTCTCCAGGACCAGCAAGCTCGAACGCAGCAAACTCGGGGGACTCTTCCCCACCTGGTTTTTCCGCCATCCCATCAGGACGTGCCGGCACAAACCGCACAGTGATCGCCCTTGCTACAAGTCTCTGTCCAGGATTCATGGTCTTAACATTGGGCATGTATACGTAATGGGGCTCATAACCATTACGCGCCAGAACATCAACAACTGCGGTTGTGTTAACTCGTTTCAGTTGTTCTATGGTTGCCTTGTCCAATACGTGATCAGGGGTCGGCTGAATTACGGCCATTTGCTGAACTACTTTCAGAATTACGATCTAGGAATAAAACGTGATAATTCTACATTGGCATACCGCGTTAGATAAAAAGCATTTACCTTTATCTCCGTGACAGGCAATTTCAGCTCCAATCTTTTGCAAAGCGCTCAATGATCAATGCCGCATGTTTTGCACCAAGCAGGAAATCCTCTTTAGTAATGTTCTCATTAGGAGCATGAATTTTATGTGATGGGTGATCAATACCCGAAGTCGCTATAGGGATCCCCAGCGTGTCACCGAAATCAAACATCGGACCAGTACCTGCCATATTAGGAGTCATTACTGGTTTTCGGCCGTAAATCTCCTCTGCCGTTTCAGCAACAAGTTGTACCCACGGTGAATTGAGATCAGTACGGTACGGATTCACGGCACCAAGAACCTCAATCTCCACGTCTTCGAAACCATGTTTATCAAGGTGCATACGGAGTTTCTTGAAAATATCGAAGGGCCGCTGTTCGGGAACCAATCGGAAGTCCATTTTAGCGCTAGCAACCGCCGGCAGAACCGTCTTCAAACCAGCGTCCTGGTAGCCCGAATCCAATCCAGCTATGTTCGCTGTAGGTTGAAACGTGAGCTGTTTTCTGAGGTCCTCCCCGTCAAGGCCCTTCACGAATCCACTAACTCCAAAAGTTTCGAGCCATTCTGGAGCGTCGTCCGGCAATGCTTCTACTGCAGCGATAGCTTCAGGGGTTGGTTCCGTTATCGCATCATAGAAACCATCTATCTTTATTTTCTCATCTTGGTCCTTGATAGTCTGCAACGCCTGCAGCAACCGCCACGCAGCAGATGGGAGAATCGCTGCGTAGGATGAGTGCGCATCACCTGAAAGCATACGAACACTGAAACCGACTCCAAGCACGCCCTTCAGCCCGAGGTACATGAATGGATCGTCATTCAGGTTTCGACCTCCACCTTCCCAAATACAGGCGTCTGCCTTGAAATCGTCACCACGTTCTGCAATCAAATCCGGCAAGTTGATCGACCCTGATTCCTCCTCCCCCTCACAAAACATCTTGATATTGCAAGGAACTCCGCCGCGCTCATCTATGAACGCTCGAATCGCAGCAAGACGGGCTCCGATATTGCCTTTATCGTCCGACATTCCACGACCGTACAAGCGATCCCCTATTCGAGTGGGCTCAAATGGCTCGGTATCCCAGAGATCAAGTGGATCCACTGGTTGTACATCGTAGTGACAATAGAACAGTAAGGTAGGAGCGTTTTCTGGATTTTCCGATGCTGCCATATACCCGTATACGGTTGGTAAACCATCGTTTGGAACCGGAACTATTTCAGCTTCGAAGCCATTACTTTCAAGTAGATCTTTCATCACTCCTGGCGCTTTATCGAAACCAAGTTTTTGAGCGGATATAGAAGGCTGACGAACTAATTCAAACAACTGCTCGATCGACTCATCAACATGTGAATCGATGTGTAAATACAAATCTTTCATTCTTCTCCTGAGCCCTGCTCAGATTCCTTGTATGCCCAGTAACGCGCTAGACACATCAGCGTTACACCATCTTCTATCTCCTGGCTCGCTGCCATCGCTGAAACCTGCGAACGGGTTACCAGCTTTGCATCGACAATGCCCTCTTCACCTTGCAGCTTAAGATCATTGGGATCAATTTCTGGGATTTCAACCAATACCGAATGAAAAGTGTCCCCTACAAATCCAGATATCGGAGTTTGTGAACCCAACAATTTGGTTCGGATAGACGCGATCCCTGTCTCTTCAATTAATTCACGTTTCCCGGTTTCCTCTGGCGTTTCTCCATCTTCGATCAATCCAGCTGGAAACTCCCACATATAACTCTTGACCGGATGACGGTAAACCTTGATCAAAAGGTAGCGCTCAGATGGAGTAACTGGAATCGTCATGACTGCGCCGTTACCAGAGTGGGTGCGCACCCAGGCATACTTTCCCGAACGACCATCCGCATGCGTGATGTCATCGTAGTAGAAATCTATCCACGGCGTTTCGTAGACAAGGTTCTCCCGATTATTGTCTGATTGATGATGACGATCCGGCTCTGGCATAGGCTATTCAGCAGCCCCAGGCATGCCGGGTTCAAGTGGCTTTGCATCAGGTGGGACTCCACCGGCCAGAAAGCCGCCATCTACAGTAATGGTCTGACCATTTACATAACTACCGAGTTCAGACGCTAAAAATAAGCATGCTCCGGCAATATCTCGAGGCAATCCACCCCTGCGATTTGGAATGAAATCGAGGGCAGAACCTAAGTATTCATCTCCGCCGCGACTTGGCTCCTCATTTTCAGAGAGAACTCGGCTGTCTATGTATCCAGGTGCAACACAATTAGCGTTAATACCTGTCCCGGCAAGGTCACTGGCCATAGATTTCACCATGCGGTTGAGTCCCGCTTTCACAATTCCGTACACGGTGTCGTGCGGCCAAGCGCGATAGCTATGCACACTGCTGATGTTGATGATGCTGCCACCATGGTTGTGTTCGATCATTCTCCTAGCTGCACCCTGGGCCAGGAAAAGGTATCCCTTCAGCGCATGTCCCACAAGATGATCCCAAAATTCCTCCGTAATCTGCGTAAAGTGCATATCGCGCGATGCGACCGCATTGTTAACCAATATGTCGATGCGACCGTGCTCAGAGACGAACTCAGCCAGCATCCTTTCTCGATCTTGCGTATCGCCTATGTCAGCCTGATGCCAGGACGCTTTTTGACCAAGTGATTTAATCATGCCAATCGTCTTTTCGGCTTCTTCATCACGAACGAGGTCATTGATTCCGACATCAGCTCCGTGCTCGGCAAAGAGGTGAGCTATCCCCGCCCCAATCCCACGACGTGAGCCAGTTACAAGTGCTTTTTTACCTTCAAGGAGTTTCGCTGTCATATCTCTCTCTTTTACTAATCCGCCCTAATCCCGCATCTTCTTAGACGCGATCATACCGCCATCAACAAGAATGGTTTCGCCATTAACGTATTGACCAAGCTCCGATGATAGATAAAGCACCGCATTTGCAATGTCACTTGGCAGTCCGCCCTTAGCCGACGGGAGATGTTCGGTAAAGCGTGATGGATCATGTGGAGGCCCATCAATTACGTCGTCGTTCCCTTCAGGCAGTGCATTTGAAATCGCTCCAGGAGCAATACAGTTTGCGGTGATATTGTGACCGCGAAGATCAGTGGCAAATCCCTTCACCATGCGGCGAAGTCCGGCCTTGGCTGTTCCATAAGCAGTCCAGTTTTCAATTGCGGTATACGCGTGAACACTTGCCAGGCAAATGATCCGCCCACCCGTCTTCTGGGCAATCATCTCTCGAGCCGCACGCTGCGAACCGAAAAAATAACCTTTCAATGAAAGATCCATCATCCGATCCCAAAAAACCTCGTCAGTATCGAAAAGAGGGCGTGATTGATCAGGGAATATAGCGTTGTTGACCAATATATCTATTTGGCCGTGCTCATTAAGAAAAGAATCGATGACCGAATTGATCCCGGCCACGGTGCTGACGTCCCCGGCATGAAATGTGCCCTTCGCATTCCGTTTTGCAATCAATTCAACGGCACGATGCGATACATCATCGTCCACAATATCGTTGATTCCAACATCGGCACCTTCATTTGCAAGTGTCAGTGCAATACCTCGCCCAATACCTTTACGAGCTCCGGTTATCAGCGCTTTTTTGCCGTCTAGCAACCCCATTAAACAACTCCAGAATCAGAACTTAGAAATAGTCAGAATACGATCTTAGCCCGAGTCATAGCTGCACGGATACATAAAGTCGTTGAACTAACAGTATTGAGTTCGAATATCTCTCATTACATCAGTTTTTGCAGCTTCCAAGTCTTGGACGCAATATTCAACAGCCGTGTTATTAGCTCCGCCGGTCGCAAAAACTAGCACTGCCTCCCTCACCTTCATATCCAGTTTCTCTAATGCGAGAGCGTAGCCTGCGAGTTGAGGCTCATAACCCTTGGCGCGCTCTTGAAGTATTTCACCCTCTACCTGATCGGTTTTATAGTCGACGATGGTTACCGTGTCGTCATCGTTTTGAATAATCAAATCAATCGAACCTTCGATTTCCATGCCCTCCGAAATCTCAGCAGCAACCCACACCTCCCGCCAGCTATGTTGTGTTGTTGCCATCGCAATCCTCGGACTCGCCAGGGTATTTCGCACACTGTTGGCGATTTCCTCTTCATCGCCTACCACCTGATGAGCCTCCGCAGAGGAACGAACCAAATCATCCAAATTTGTCGGATCATCAAAATTGACATCCTGCAATACGGCGTGGACGGCCGAACCGAATTTAGTACCGCCACGCCCACGTCGAGAGGTATTGTGTTCAGTGGATTCCATGTTGTCTTCAGGTTTTGGTTGACTAAACATCGAATGGTCAGCAAGCTGCGAAGGTGTCACATATCCCCGCTCAGCGGCCGAAGTTAATGTGCTTGAAATTTGTTCAATCCATTTACTGCGATCGTCTAAAGAAACGGTTGGAACTGGATCCGAATGGCGTGTAGCGTCAACGTCTATATCCAAGCCGGAAGCCTGCCCAATATCGAATATCTCTGACTGACCAGCAGACTCGTCGAGTTCAGCTATCTTGGCTGCGAGGGAAGACTTATCTCTGGATGAGCGATGAACGCTAACAATAAGGTGTTCTCTGGCTCGAGTAGCTGCGACATAGGCAAGTCGAACCAACTCTGCAGCTTCACTTTCTTTTTCCTCGTCTGCCCTCTCGACGTAATCGATTGTCGACAACCCGAGTTTTGAAGATCCTAACTTGACGGAAATGACCGCTTTACCATGTTCCTCTTTAGTAATCGATGCACCCTTAGGCCCAGTGGCATTTACTTGCATGCCCATCAACGCGACGATCGGAAACTCTAGCCCCTTAGCAGCGTGAATTGTCATCACGCGCACCGCGTTCTCTTCACTGTTGGCAAGCGCTCCCTCGGCAATACGAACCCGGGCAGCAGATTGACGAGATATCCAGCGGACAACCTCACGAAGCGAACCCATCCCCGAACCTTGCAGAGATCGACTCATTTCTATTAGCAAGTCGATAAGTCGTTCGCTGTCACCTTCCGGATTCGAAAGTGCCGCAACCTCACGAAGACGACGCTCGCGAACAAATTGCTCGATCAAATAAGGGGTGGATATGTGTTGTCTACGTTCATGAAATCTAGACAATCCTACTAACCCTGCAGCCACTCTCCATGTGCGTGTTCCCTCAACAAACTCGTCGAGAGAAACTGTTTCGCGTGCATACTCGAACTCCCGACCAGACTCCGCCCATTCGTATAGATCCTGATCCGAACATCCCCATGCAACGGATTTCAGCGCGGCCACAATTGCAACCTGGTCAGTAGGGTCGTCTATAGCTGCAAGATTATTACCAAGCTCGTGTATCGTCTGAGTTTCAAAAATAGGAGCTTGCCCTTCGAGTACATATGGAACTCCATTAGAGAAAAAAGCATCTTCAAGCAGGCTCAACCCAGTTCGCCGAGGCATTAGCACGCATAGATCCCCGTAATTTGATCGACGTAATCCACCTGTCCCATCAGGCAGCAACCATTCTCCAACCCCGATATTCAACGCCAAGTTAGCAAGATCCTCTGCCTCTAAAGTTCGTGCAACATCAACATTGCCGTCAGCTGGACCTCCTGCAATCATGACCCTGGGCTTGTCAGAGTCAAAATTGTCTTCCCGGCCAGGGTCAAGGGAAACATATTCCGCCTGATTTGGATTCTTGCTTACGCTATTTGATCCGTTCATCCAAGGTTCAAAAATCGAGTTAACCCAACTCAAGATGTCAGGGGCAGAGCGAAAGTTCTTGGTCAATGACAACTCAGAAGCTCCGAGAGATCCCAACAATCCTTGTAACTGGGTGAAATCAGCCCTGCGGAATCGATATATAGATTGCTTCCCATCTCCCACAACAAACAAAGCGCCGGGTGTAGGAGTACCCCCCGTCTTGGAATCGCTATCACGGTCTGCGAGGCGCATTGCTAACTTGAGCTGAAGAGGATCGGTATCTTGAAATTCATCGATCAAGATATTTGTATATCTCTCCTGAAAATATTTCCGTGCCTCGTCGTCTGTATCAAGTAATTCACTCGAAAGGACAAGTAGATCCTGAAACTCGAGCATGCCTTCAGTTCGTCGCTTGGTAGCGTAACCAACCACCATTCTCAAAACTGCATTCACCAATGGAACAATGGTCTGCTCACCCAGGGATTGACGACCACTTTCAAGGGTCTGGCGAGCACTTTTCAGTAAATCTCTCACCTCTTCGAGACTACTTTCACCGCTAGTGAGTGGGTTCCAATCACCTTTACGCCCACCAGTAGTTGTAAAGCCCGGAAGTTGGGTTAACGCGATGATTTGTTCCTCGGATGACCCACTGGAAGTCGCCTCATCGATCCAATCTAACGCCATGCGAATCGACGATTCCATATGGGTCAAAAGCTTGTCTTCGGCATTCTTGCAATGAGCCCGCAAATCAAATGCTTTTTGAAGATCGACTCGTATCGATTCGAGTATGTCTCCCAGATCGATTACCTGGTCGGTTGATGCCAGTGCGCCAACACGTTCTACAAGATCGAAGTTAACGTGCAATTCTTCTGCAAGGTCACGAAGCTTATCTAGAGGCTGGGTCAATCCGAGTCGCTGGGCGTTTATGACAGCCGCAGAAAACTCGGGGTTTTCAAGCTCAACGTCAAGCCAGGAAGACCATTCCTCATCGAACCTCTCATCACCTTGCACAGCGTCATACAACTCGAAAACTGGTGGTAATCCAACCGGCAACGGACGCTCACGCAAAAGGCTTTGTGCAAAGCTATGAATAGTTCCCACAAAGGCAGAATCTAAACTATCCAGTGCATTCGATAACGTGATCTGAATATCACCTGGGTTCTCACCACCGTTTTTGACTAACTCCTCATCCATACGTTTTTCCAGCTCTTCACGAACCCGTTGCATAAGCTCTGAAGCCGCAGCGACAGTGAACGTGACCGCCGCAATTTTTCCTGGCTGAACCCCGCCATGAATGATGAGATTTACGATTCTCTCCACGAGTGCCTGGGTTTTACCAGTGCCGGCACCAGCCCCAGCGTAAATAGTCTCGTCCAGCGAGATGCCGCCTGCTCCGGTGATTCGATCTCTAACCCCGTCAGCCTTGCGTGATGCCTTTGTCATGGGCCGTCCTCCGCAAGATTTAGATAACCCTCAAGCACAGGGTCAGACCCTTTTTTTGTATCCCATAACCGCGCTTTACTCTTTGGACAGACCCTGGCGTATTCGCAAAATTTGCAATTCTCATGCTGTTCGCTGCTTTCACCCCAGGCAGCCAAATCACCCGGTCGCGCCGGGAAAATTCCACTGTCTATGCCCTGGACAATAGTCCCAACAGCTTGTGTAAGCGCAGTCTCAGCTTCGTCTTTTTTATAGTCACCAGGCTGTGGTTTCAGCTCATTATTATCCGATTCTCTAACGAACCAGTATGAAGCCGATATTTCCGCATCCGGATACTTCTCTCCGATCGCCTTGGAGTAGAGCGGTAATTGTAGTTTCGTACCTTTTTTTACCGGGTCATCATCGAGTTTTGTATATGCCGTATGCCCACCTGACTTATAGTCGTAAACGATTATTCGACTACCATCCGAAGAAATGTCGACTCTATCTACCTGACCTCTAAACCTGACTACACCACCGGTTGTAGTTCGAACTTCTACGGCTGGTCCCACACCTGATCCAGTACCGTCTCCACCAAATGAATATTCAGCTTCGACTTGGCGCATCTCAGGTTGTTCTGCAGTATCCGATTCACGCCTGAGCCAATGACGAAGGATCAACCAGGCACGGGATTCCTCGATCTTCCATGCCCCATCTGATCGACCTGGAACCGTACTTTTTAATTCTTCGATCTTCTCCGCTATCGAGGTTTTCAACCAGGCCTCTTGTTCAATCCTTGAGGTATCAGCAGGGCTTAGCTCCATGCGCCACAAACCAAATTTTTCGAGCACATCATGAATAAGGGTTCCGAATTCAAGAGCATCAAGGGCTATTTCCTGTTCGGGAGAATCCGTGGGCTCTATATGCAGGCGACGTGATAAGAAATACCGATACGGACAGGCAGCATAAGTCTCAAATGCCGTAGCGGATCCAACCGTTTCGGAAATTACATTTCGACCGCTCGTCTTCGTACCTGCTAAATCAGGGGTGACATTACCGTCATATTCAGTCCAGTCGCCACTCTCTTGTGATTTCGTGAACTTCACCGAATCCTTGATCGAAGACACCGCGTCAGCTAATGGAAACGACTCAGGAGCTTGATTGTCCTGCGACCACCCCCTGGCGCTTATGACATCGTATTCATGTTTGTCACCCGCTCGCTCAGCCAGTAATAATCTTTTGTCGGACCCACTATGAATAGTCAGCCCTGAAATATCCTCGTTTGCCAACCGACCTGCCTGAAGTAATTTCTCTCCTGAGACTTCTCGAACAGCATCCAAGAACCAACGGGAAGGACCGAATCGCCTCGGTTCCCCAGGTATACCCCCCGGCCAGTACATAAACACCTGATCAGCAGATTCCAGTACTGAAATAAACGACTGCTCACTCTCCTCAACCCTGCGCTCAACAGTCTTAAGAACAACACCTTCAGGATCGATTTCCCTTTTTAATGGATCCGGTAAAAGAGGATCTGTCAGACCTGGGCTAGGATAACGTCCCTCTGCCATCCCAAGCATGAACACTGTATCGAACGGACAACCCGCGGCTGTCCAAAGCGGGCCGACATAAATCCCTGCCCCCAATGACCGCAATCCGGCTGATCGTCGACCAAGTTGCTCCCTCAAAATCCCTGTGCAATGATCATAGGAAGGTGACTTGGAGCTGGGGGTTTCAAGAGATTCAAGGCGTCCGACCATATCAAGCAAGCGCTCTACTCTTGATTGCGATGCTTCCGAATCATTGATCAAGAGATAATCGTTAACTAGCCTTCTCAGCCATTTGCCAAACCCTGACCACGAGTCTTCTGCATCAGTCGGTTTTCGATTGGCCAGAGCAACAATAAAATTTTTCAAATCTGATGCGTAACGGGCATCTGAACGGGCAGCCTGCACCTGATTCGAATTTGCTTCTTCTAATTGAACCGAGCGCTCTGCATGCCTGACAACGTTTCTTGAGTAACGATCAAGACGGGGTATCCAGCTGTCTTCAACCGAAACCGTCACACCAGCAGTTCTCGATATTGCATCCCACCTGGAAGCCGTAACGCTTTGACCTGACTTGGGGTTTTTGATCGGAGAGCTGGCAAGCCATGCCGTTACCTGAAGTCGATTGAAATCGCTCTCAAATACATCCAAAAGACCATTCACGAATTGGCCCTCTGGAGTATCGATCAGAGCTGTACGATCCGGACCTGAAACAGGAATATCCGCCAGCTCAAGGGCCTCTGCAATTCGGTTTGAATAACTATCGTCTTCGAAGACAACCGCCAATTGATTAAATCGTTTACCAGAGCGGGCTTGATTTACGATCTCCCTCACAACACTCCGTACCTCCATGGCGACATCAGGAACACCAATCGGTTTCAATCGAAGGTTGTGAGTATTCTTATGAAGCGGCCTTACAGGTTTTGACTTAGAACGGGCGATCTTAACGGTAACGGCACCGGGCATCTCGCTCAGCGCATGGAACAGGCTTCTTTGTGTGGGAGCAACCGGGGAAGCCTCTATGAGCAGTACGGTCCCAAGTGCTTTTAATCGTTCCGAGGGAGCAGCGCTTCGAACATGTTTCGCAGCCTGTTCTGCAACAAGTGCGCCGCGTCGATATGACGCAGCCAGCTGCAAATACTTTTCAAAACGAGCAACCAGCTCACCTTGAATATCATCTTTAGCAGCAAGTGCATCCAGTTGGTGGCGATCCAATAGTTCCAATTGTCGGAATGTGGAGTGGAGTGCGGTCTGAAGCTGAGGTGATACCAGTTCGCCTCCAAGTTTCGTACCCAAGCTCTCGTCACGTGCCGCCTCGAACACGAACTCCGACGCTTGAAGGTCATGAAGCAGCGGTTGCCTAAATTCATCACCAGCCAGATACTCGGCTACATCCTCGAGTCGCGTGAAATCTACGTTGAATAGCCCTTCCTTAGCGAGGGCACGTCGTAAATAAAACGACGCCTGATAGGTGGGACTAACAATCGTAATCCGATCGAATCTACGCTGATCTCGAACGTCATTAATCAGGCGTCGCAGAACTGCATGCACGCGCATGGTGTGTTCAGCAATTTCAACTTTACTCATCGTCATTGGATTCCATCATACGAAGCACCGAAACACGAAATCTTGAACGCCTTCAACTCTCAAAAGATGTATCGGTTTAGGTCTGCTCATACGTATTACAGATACGGCCCTTCAACGAACCCAAAGGATAATCGCTAGAACCGGTAAATAGCCAGATGCAATGGCGTGGAAATGGCGCCCCCGGCGAGACTCGAACTCACGCTCCCGGCTTCGGAGGCCGGTGCTCTATCCAACTGAGCTACGGGGGCTTTGCGTGAATTCTAGTTCAGAAATATTGACTCTGTTGACAAAAGAACGAAAACCCTCTTACAGGATTTACCCTTT
>RQOU01000031.1 GCA_008373165.1 SAR202 cluster bacterium
AGTTGAAGTAATAAAAGAAGTTGAAGTAATAAAAGAAGTTGAAGTAATAAAAGAAGTTGAAGTAATAAAAGAAGTTGAAGTAATAAAAGAAGTTGAAGTAATAAAAGAAGTTGAAGTAATAAAAGAAGTGCCTGTTGAATCCCATGCGAGCGATCATCATGATGTTGATGCCAAACCGCTAGTAATATATTCAGGGCGTAGCGAATCACTTGTTGGACCATTGATTGAAGATTTTTCTGAATTGACTGGTATTGAAGTTCAGGTCAATTACGCGAAAACAGGCCCTCTTGCAGCCACTCTTCTTGAAGAAGGCGACAAAACCCCAGCAGATATATTCTTTGCTCAAGATCCAGGCGGGCTTGGTGCAGTAGACGCTTTATTAACTGAGTTGCCTGATGACGTATTAAATGCTGTTCCTGAATGGGCGCGTGATCCAGAAAGCAGGTGGGTTGGAACTTCTGGTCGGGCTCGGGTAATTGTTTACAACACAGACGAGTTAACCGAAGCAGACCTTCCAGATTCGATCGAAGATTTTGTTAAACCTGAGTGGAAAGGTCGTATAGGCTGGCCCCCAACAAACAGTTCATTGCACGCGATGATCACGGGTATGCGACAGGAATGGGGTGAAGACCGGACGCGCGCTTGGTTGGAAGGTATCGTCGCAAATGAGCCAAAGGTATACGAAAAAAATACTCCGACCGTGAAGGCTGCCGGAGCTGGTGAGATTTCCGTTGGTTTTGTAAATCATTATTATCTTCACCGTTTTATCGCTGAAGAAGGGGAATCATTTGCAGCCCGTAACTATTACACTCGAGCTTCCGACCCTGGTTCTGTTGTTCTAGTAGCTGGGGCAGGGATGCTAGACGCTTCTGATAACAAAGATGCGGCTGCACAATTCATCAAGTTTTTGCTGAGTGCATCCGGACAACAGTTTTTTGCAGCCAAGACATATGAATTTCCTCTGAATGACAATGCTAAGCCGAACAATTTGCTGCCAGCTATTGGCGACATTACTAAGCCAAGCATTGATTTGGGAGACTTAACGGATCTTCAGGGCACACAAGATCTCCTGAGAGAGGTTGGAGCTTTGCCTTAATCAGGTTGGAAGTTTTTGGCCGAAGGTAATCGGTCATTTCAGCGTGTATATCACATGCTGTAGAAGAAGAAGATCAAGATTGATCTTTGAATAGTAGGAAGTTGATGGATTGAATTTTCTCGGCGTTAAATCGACCGGCTGGAAATCTACCCGAACTCCGCGACCGCCGACGTTATTAATAACGTCGGCGGTCGTTGTCGCGATTGCATCATTGCTTCCTGTTGCCTATTTGATCGCACGCTCGGCAGAAGCGGGACCTGACTTGCTGGATATCGTCTTGCAGGCAAATGCGCTGCCTGTTTTCGGTCGAACTTTCCTGTTAATAATTCTCGTCACTTTTTTTTCGTTATTAGTCGCAATACCAGTTGCATGGCTCACGGTAAAAACAGATATACCGTTACGCAGAGCGTTATCTGTGGCGTCTGTTTTGCCATTGGTTATTCCAAGTTTTGTCATGGCTACGACAGTGATAGAGATGTATTCCCCTAAGGGGATTCTGCAAGGGTGGCTTTCTGTATTTGGCCTTAGTCGGCTTTCGGAAATCTACGGTTTGACTGGTGCTACTTTGGTTCTGGTCTTGATGACGTATCCTTACGCTCTTTTGATGATTCGAGGAACCTTAAGAAGAATGGATCCTTCTCTCGAGGAGGCTGCGCGGGCTATGGGTTATGGTGCTTTCCGTACTTTTATAACGGTTACTTTGCCTTTGATTCGGCCTGCGATAGCGGCCGGATCTTTGTTGATCGCTTTGTACACTCTTAGTGATTTTGGTGGAGTGGCACTGCTTCGATACCAGACATTTACATCGACGATTATGATTCAGTATGAATCATCTTTAGATAGAACCGTTGCGGCAGTGTTGTCCCTTGTGTTGGTCGCCTTTGCAGTATTCTTGTTATTGGGAGAGGGTTTTATTAGAGGGAGTGGTGCCTACCATCGGAGTACAGTTGGTGCCGTACGGAGGGCACGCAGAATTGATCTCGGTAGATGGCGGTGGATAGGATTCTTAGTAGTGTTATTGCCTGTTCTTGTGGGCTTGATAATCCCTGTTGGAGTTCTCGGTCATTGGCTCGTGAGGGGACTTTTACATGATCAAGAACTACTACCATTATTGATTCCAGCTCGTAATTCCTTGTATGTCTCGCTTGTGGCTGCATTGGTAACAGTGATCGCTGCATTGCCAGTGACGATTTTAGTAGTGAGGTTTAAAAGCAGATTGAGTAGATTGATTGACCGGTCGACGTACATTGGTTTCGGTTTACCCGGGGTTGTCGTCGCTCTTTCATTGGTGTTTTTCGCTATCAATGTGGCTCTCCCGCTTTATCAATCGATTTGGTTGCTCGTGTTTGCTTATGGTGTCTTATTTTTGCCTACCAGTGTTGGTGCACTTAGAAGTTCTCTTATGCAGGTGAATCCAAGGATAGAAGAAGCTGCTCAGGGTCTTGGTAAATCGCAGTTGAGGGTATTCTTTTCGGTGACAATTCCGCTTGTAATGCCTGGAGCATTTGCAGGAGGTGCCATGGTTTTTTTGCTTACAATGAAAGAACTTCCAGCAACGTTAATTCTTTCACCTATTGGCTACAGGACTCTTTCGACTTCTATTTGGTCATCTGCATCCGAAGCTTTTTTCGCTAAGACGGCAGCAGCAGCACTGTTATTGATTTTGGTTGCAGGTGTTCCAACTGCGTATTTGACTTTGCGAGGTTATGGCAGTAGTTCTGAAAAACTTAACCAAACTTTGACCGTAACCTCAAATGAGGAATCTTGAATGAAAGCTCCGTGGAGGGGAAGCCGCTCTGAAAACAGAACGCTAAACACAAATAGCCCAAGTTCTGTGGCAAGTGGCGTGATCCATTTAGAGAGTGTCGAATCTAGTTATCCAGGTTCAGAGATTCCTGCTATCAGTGATTTTAGTTTGCTTGTCCAACCCGGTGAATTTATAAGTATTTTGGGTAGAAGTGGAGCCGGTAAGACGACCGCACTACGAGTCATTGCTGGTTTCGAACACGTAACATCCGGTTATGTTCGCATTGGCGGGCAGTTAGTTGGCTCATCATTTGTTCACATAACACCGGACCAACGAAGAATCGGCTTGGTATTCCAGGACTATGCGCTGTTCCCCCATCTTTCAGTAGCAGGCAACGTGGAATTCGGGCTTAAAGGCCATTCAACTTCCGAAAAACGCGCCAGGGCTGCTGAAGTAATTGATTTGGTTGGTATGGGTGGTTACGAGTCTCGATTTGTCCATGAATTATCGGGCGGTCAACAACAGAGGGTTGCAATAGCTCGAGCTCTAGCGCCAGATCCAATAGCTCTTTTGATGGATGAGCCGTTTAGTAATCTTGATAAGCAACTTAGGACCGTACTTCGTCGCGATGTAAAAAATATTGTTACTGAAGCCGGTGCTACTACAATTTTGGTGACACATGACCGGGAAGAGGCTTTGGCTACATCAGATCGGGTAGCAGTCATGGGGGATCGAAGTATTGAACAGATTGGCACACCCGAAGAGGTTTATTTGAATCCAGTTTCAGCAGCAGTTGCCAAGCTTATCGGTCCGTGCGAGTTGATATCAGGATCGTACCGTGCTGGTTTAGTTGAAACCGAAGCTGGAACATTTCCGGCTCGCGAACTAACAGGTGATGCTTTATCTGAGCCAAAACAGGTTCTTGTGTTGATGCGTGCTTCTGAATTAGAAATCAATGCTGCCAAAGGCACTGAAGATCGTGGAGGCATTATCGAGCTTCGTGAGTTTGAAGGTGAATTTAGCGAATACACGATACGTCTTGATTCTGGTGCTCTTATCAGAGTGCGTCGACGTGCTGCAGAAGGGTTGTCAAAGGGGCAACGAGTGGTTGTTCAAACCCGAAACAACTTGCCGCTGATAGTGTTTCCAAATGTGCCTGGTGCCAGTGAAATTTAGCGCTAACTAGGAAATTTCTTAATTACTAGGCAGGCGTTTTGTCCACCAAAACCAAAGCTATTAGATATGGCTATGTTAATTTTGGATTCTCTGGCTGTGTTTGGGATGTAATCGAGATCGCATTCAGGATCAGAATTTTCCTGGTTGATTGTTGGGTGCAATATGCCGTCTTCGATGCTCTTCACGCAGGCTATAGCTTCTAATGACCCTGAGGCGCCCAGTGAATGCCCAATCATTGATTTCGTTGAACTCACTGGAATGTCATAGGCGAGTTTTCCAAACACTATCTTAATAGCGGCTGTTTCCGACCTGTCGTTTATGGGTGTGGATGTCCCATGGGCGTTAATGTAATCGACTTCATCTGGTTCGATCTGAGCATTATCTAAGGCACGTGACATGGCCTTACCTGCACCGATACCATCTGGGTGTGGCTGTACGAGGTGATAGGCATCGGAAGACACTCCCCATCCTGCGACTTCTGCGTAAATTTTAGCCCCACGTTCTTGAGCGTGTTCCATACTTTCGACGACGAGAATTCCCCCTCCTTCAGCCGGAGCGAAACCATCTCTTTTGATATCAAATGGGCGGCTCGCTCTGGTAGGGTCTCCGTCCCACGTTGTAAGAGCATGCATGGTGCTAAACCCACCCATGCCGATTTCGCAGATTCCGGCTTCTGTTCCACCAGTTACAACAACATCAGCTGTACCTCGGCGAATAATTTCTGATGCTTCGCCAATTGCCTGAGTTCCCGCGGCACAGGCTGTGATACAAGTATTGGTATAACCGGTCAATCCGAATGTTCTTGAAATGTTTGCGGCAGCCATGTTCACAAGCATCATCGGAATGTAATACGGGCTCATGCGTCCGGTACCGCGCTTAACTCGAATTTCCGCCTGTTGGTCAGTTTCTGGCAGTCCTCCCGAGCCACTTCCAATTAAGACACCGATACGATCAAGGTCTTCTTGCTCGAAATCTAACTGGGAGTCATTTATTGCCTCATGTGCAGCAGCGACAGCAAATTGGGAGAAACGAGCCATGCGGCGAGCTTCTTTACGATCCATGAAATCGCTTGTATCGAAATCCCGTATTTCTCCAGAGACTTTGCATGGAAAACCGGTAGGACTGACAAGGCTTATTTCACGGATACCCGATTGTCCGTTTTTTAACCCCGTCCAAAATTCATCCACTGAGTTTCCTAGGCAAGTAATTGCGCCCATTCCAGTGATTACAACTCTATTTTCGTATTTGGTGCTCATGTAACCGATTTGGTAGAACTTTTATGTTTGTGACGCCTCTGTTATTTTTCGTCTCATCTAAAAGGGTTTATGTCTGGGTATATCTCAGGATTTAACTTGTGCTCGATCTCAATTATCTCAGCAGCTATAAATAGTGACCCCGTAGCAATAATCAAATCACCAGAATGAGCCATACATTTTGCTTTATTTAGAGCTTCCATTGTGTTCCTGCTCGTCGCAGCTACGGTAATTTTACTCTCATCTAAAGTCTCTTTCAGTTTGAAATGCGTGAGAGATTTGGGATGTCTTGACTCTGTAACAATAATTTTAGGATTTAGTGGCATTAATTCCTTTACCAAGCCTGATGGGTCGTGCCCGCTAATTACCCCAATTATAAAAATGGTTTGATTTCGTTCAGGGAATAAACTTTGGATCGATTTACATAGTGCTCGTGCGGAAGCATCATTGTGTGCACCATCAACGAAAATCGCGTTCTTATTGGCTGAAGCATGAGCTACCAATTGATTTCTCGCGGGCCATTTAATAGTTTTTATGTGCGCTGCGCTCGCTGTGAAATTTATAGGCAAAGCCATAATGTTTACTTGTTGGAGCGCAGCCATAGCGGTGCGAAAGTTATCGATTTGGTGTGCCCCCAGAAGGGGCAAATGAGATCGTATAGTTTCTTTTCCTATTTTGAATTCTAACTGTACTCCGTTTAATCCGCGATCTTCGATATTTAGAATTTCCACATTAGATTGCGAATCGATCACATGACTTTTTTGTTGGTGGGCAGTTGAACAGATTACTTCGTATGCCTCTAGCTTTTGAGTGGCCAAGACCACTGGTATTCCGGGTTTGATGATTCCTGCTTTTTCCTTAGCAATTAGTTCAATCGTTCCGCCTAGTACGTTTACGTGGTCCAGGCTGATTGGTGTGATTACAGAAACAAGCGGGGTGATGATATTTGTAGAATCGAGTCGACCACCTAGACCAACTTCGATTACGCTGATATCTGCTCCAACATTAGCAAAATGGCAGAATGCCATTGCTGTCTCTAACTCGAATACAGAGACCGTTCCGATGTCATTATCGCTTTTTACTTGCTCGACTGCTGGCCAAAGTTTGGTAATGAGATCTGAGAATTCCTTTTCGGAAATAGGGACTCCGTTTATTCGAAATCGCTCAGTAATTTTATGAATCGAAGGGGATGTGAAAAGGCCAGTTTTATATCCGGTGCCTGCCAGTGACCAGGCGATTAGTGCAGATGTGCTTCCTTTTCCTTTGCTGCCTGCAACATGTATGTACTTTTGCCCTTGGTGTGGGTTTCCTAAATATTGAAGAAGTCGCTCTACGCGCTTGAGGTGGAAATTTGGGGGGTCATTAGCGCGAGATTTTCTTTCAAAATCAGCGAGAGAAAGTAATTGCGATACGGCTTTGTTGTATTCCAAGGACATGGTTCGATTGTGATATTAATTTTGCGTCAATGGCATTATGATCAATCATACGTGCTGCGACTTTAAATTTTGTATTGTTAAATATTGGTATCTTTGATTTGAAGGATTAGAAAAGCAAGTTCGTTATCTCTATTCAACCGAATGTTAGATAAGGAAACTAAGGAGATTCGTGAAGTATCGGGACATTATTGAAAACGCCCTTCAAAATCACGGTGCTGATTATTGTGAGATCCGTATCGAAGAAACGGATAATACGCGACTAACCTATCGGGGGGATTCACTCGACAGTATTGGGCAAACCAGTGGACTTGGTGGAAATGTGAGGGCAGCCACAAGGGGCGGATGGGGATTCGCTAGTTTCAATAGCCTCGATGAATTGCGTTCGAAAGTAACCGATGCGACCACACAGTCTAGGGCTGTTGGTGATTCAAAAACCGAACTTGCTGAAGTTGATCATTGTGTAGATATAGTTCCGCCACATATCGTTTGTGATCCATCTCGAATTCCTATCGGGGAAAAGAAGCGAATTATGGATCACTATAAAGATTTGCTTTTGTCAGTTAAGGGTATTAGTAGCGCCGATATTATCTATGGGGATACGAGTCGAAAAACCTTTTTCGCAAATTCTGACGGTGCCTACATAGAACAAGAGCAGGTTCATGTGATTTCGCGTATTTCAGCCCAGGCGCGGGACGGGGGAGATGTTCAGCAAGCTGGATTTAGCCTTGGATCACAGGGGGATTTTAACCTTGTTCTGGATCTAGATGATCAAGTTATTGCTGCAGCGAAGCGCGCAGTCTCCTTGTTAGATGCTAAATCACTCGAGGGTGGGGAACGAACCGTAATCCTTGATCCTGTGCTAGCTGGAGTTTTTGTTCACGAGGCATTTGGGCACCTTTCAGAAGGCGACAATGTTTACGAAAATGAAAAATTGAAAGATATTATGTACATGGGTAGAAAATTCGGTGGTAAGCATTTGAACTTCACCGATGGTGCCGCCATGCCCGGTTTACGAGGCAGCTTCAAATATGATGATGAAGGCACTCCGGCGACCCGAACACCGTTAGTTCGCGATGGCGAATTGGTAGGGAGATTGCACTCACGTGAAACTGCCGCCAAGCTTAACGAGCGACCAACTGGAAATGCACGGGCTATAGGTTATAACTTTCCGCCTATTGTTCGAATGACAAACACGATTATTGAGCAAGGGGAAGCTACTTTCGATGATCTTATCCAAGGTGTTGAGGAAGGAGTGTATGTTCGAAATTGGTATGGAGGTATGACTCAGCACGAGATGTTCACGTTTTCGTCGGGCGAGGCATACATGATACGTAACGGGGAGATCCAGGAAGCAGTTCGACCCGTTATGCTGACGGGCAACCTATTTCAGACTCTTAATAATCTTGATGGTGTCGGAAACGATCTGGATATGAATCAAGGCGGCGGTTGTGGTAAAGGTGGTCAGTCTCCCTTGCCGGTTTCCAACGGTAGCCCTCATATTCGCATACAGAAGTGCCTTATTTCTGGGGCTTAAATCACTCATAAATAAAAATATGAAAAAACGAACTTGAGAGTAGAACTTTGAGCGAGTCACTTTTAACTGCCGCCACTTCAAAATTTGGGCAGGCTGAGGTTTACCGAGTCGAGTCGGAAAGTCATCCGGTTTCATTCGAATCGAATAAATTAAAAGAAATCATGCGACGCGACACCTCGGGCGTGGCTTTGCGGGTGATCGACGATAAACGAATAGGTTTTACTTCGACTACAAATTCCGAACGTGAAATGGAAATGTTGGATCGCGCTGGCTCACTGGCTCCATTTGGATCGGAGGCTTTTTTCAACTTCCCAGAGCCGACTGAGTATCCGACTGTCGATATTTTTGATCCGGCAGTGTTAGAAATTTCGCAGTCTTCGATGGTCGAAACTGGGCAAAGCTTGATCGAGCGTTTACTCGACGAATGGCCAGATCTACTGTGCGACGCGCGTATTGGTTGGGGGACCGGTCGTGGACGGATAATGAATTCAGCTGGGATCGACGAGGCATACGAACAGACCAGTTATTACTGTTCTTTAGGCGCTCAATTAATACGCGGTACTGACATGCTGAATATTTGGACTGGCTCTAGTTCCAGCCATGTATTAGAGGAAAATGAGCTTGATCGTTTGCTTCAGACTGTCAGGAGATCGTTGCGATGGTCGGAAAATATCGCAAAGGCGACTCCGAGTACCGGTGATATTCCAGTAATTTTCACTCCACGTGGTTTCGCTGCAACTCTTCTTCATCCCTTACTTTCAGGATTTAATGGCAAAAATGTTGTTAATGAATCCTCACCGCTTTGCGAACGATGGGGTGAAAAGATCGTTGACGAAAATATATCGGTTTATGACAACCCGCTGATCGGTGGTGCGAGCGGTAGCAGGCCTTTCGATGATGAAGGTGTCGCCAGTACTAAGACCGCATTGATTGAGAATGGGATTGCAGGTCAACCGCTTTTAGATTTGCAAACTGCTGGGCAACTCGGCAAATTATCAACAGGTGCTGCCGGTCGTGGGCTGGCCACCACTCCTTCCCCGAGCTCATCGGTCATAGATGTTGCAGCGGGCGACACTCATTTTGAAGACATGATTGCAGGTATCAAAGAAGGACTTATTGTCGAAGAACTGCTCGGTGCTGGCCAGGGCAATGAACTTGGTGGCGATTTCAGGGCAAATGTATCGCTTGGATACAGGATTGCGAATGGTGAGATCGTAGGCCGTGTTAAGGACACAATGGTTTCTGGAAATGTTTACAGTGTTCTCTCACAGGTTGAGTATATTGGCGATTCACCCGAGTGGATATTTGGATCATTGCGATCTCCTGCGATTCAATGTCGAGGCGTCGAGGTTGCCACGAAATCTGAATAGGCATTTCATTTGAATTGCGAGTTAGAATTTATTTATGGGTCTGGACGAATTCATCAACCAACTTCCCGAAGATGATCAATCGGCAATTAACTACGCGTCGCTGCCCGAACTTTCTCGATTAACAGGGCCTGAAGCAAGTGAATTCGGTCAACTCTGGCTGGAGTGGGGCTCTGAACGGGTTATAAACATTGTTGAACGGATGGTCTCGCTTTGTGAGACTCAGCCTGATGTTGAGTTTGAGGTTATTTACAAGCAAGGCCTGAACCATCCTAATTCGGCTGTACGCGTTGCTTCCCTGAAAGGTCTGGAAGAGAGTGAAGATCGAGCGCTTGTAATACCGCTTAGTAAGATACTGAAGTCTGATCCTGCACCAGAAGTAAGGAGAGCGGCCGCCATTCCGCTTGCGCATCTTTCAATGATGGCTGAGACCGGGAAGCTTAGTATGGCGTACAGAGAAACTCTTGAAAATACGCTCTACGGTGTGTTGGAAGACGAACAAGAAATTCAAGATGTGAAGCTTAAAGTCATGGAGGCTGTTTCGGTTTTTGCTGCTGAGCGATTGACGTCGCATATTGAGTTGGCGTGGGCTTCAGGGGATTTAAAGGCTCGGCAAAGTAGCCTTTTTGCCATGGGGCAAACATCCGATCCCAGGTGGATTGAGTATGTAATTCCTGACCTGGAGCATGACGCTGCTTCCGTGAGGTATGAAGCGACGATGGCAATGGGCGAACTAGCGGAAGAACATCATTTACGTGTGATGGACGCTCCTCTTGATGACGAAGATTTAACAGTTCAACTTGCTGCAATTTCTGCTGTCGAACGAATCGGTGGTGATGTCGCCAAGGCAAAACTTGAGTTAAAACTAGCCAGTCCAGAACCTCAGGTGGTGGAGCTTGTTCAGCAGGCCTTGCAGACCATGAAGGATGAGGAAGATTTGGACGAGGTAGTTACACAGGAGATGGCCCGCTCGATGTTTGGTGCTAGCGACACCTTGCCCGGGATTGATACTGAAGGCTACGAGCCTGCCGAAATGGAAGGCTGGGAGAATCTACCTGACCCTAGTGAGGTAGATGACTTTGGGACGGGTGTTACTGAAGAGGCTGAGGAATTGGGCCTCGATCGTGGCGATCCGTTCGATATTGATCTGCCACCTGAAGATCCCTGGGATCATGAAGAGAATTTTTAACGTAAGTTCTTCAGGCCATGATTTTTTAAAGTCTGCGGGCCTGCCTGAATGCGAGCTGAGCGGCTCCGAGTAAGCTGACATCATCCCCAAGGCGGGTCGCCGTTAAAGGGACGCTTTCTCCGTATCCTGGCAGGGATCGTTGGATGACTGTTTTCCTCAGCTTGTCCCAATGCCGTTGTAACCCTTCGACTACTCCACCACCGATTACTAGTGCTTCGGGATTGAAAACATTTATCAGTCCACCTAGTCCGATGCTTACATTTTCGATTGTTAATTCCACCACTTCCTGGGCTATTTCGTCTCCATCATCGGCAGCATCGAAAACCATCCTTGAGGTTATATTACTAGGGTTGCCATCGGCCATTTTGGCAAGGGGGCCTTCGCCGCTCCAGCGATCTTGGGCGATACGCGCTATTGCTGGTCCGGACGCGTTACCTTCGAAGCAACCATCGCAGCCAACGTTACATTTATAAGCTCCTGTCCTCACAGAGATGTGTCCTACTTCACCCGCACTACCAGAGGCCCCTGTGACCATTTCTGAATTCGCGATGATTCCTCCTCCAACACCAGTGCTGATGGTTACGTAGATGAGGTTCTCCGCTCCGAGATGGTCACCGAATCGAGTTTCTGCAAGGGCGGCAAGGGTAGCGTCGTGTCCGACCCAGACTGGTAAACCCATTGAAGCGATCAATCGAGGTTTCATGGTTTTGTCGTGCCATCCCGGAAGGTTGGGAGGATGATTATAGGTTCCGGTGTCTGGTCGAATTGGACCTGCTGTAGAAACTCCGACGCCAACGATTGTAGAATCACCCGGTGCCGTAGCTTTTGCGGAATTGAGTAGTCGACTCAAACGGTCACTGGCATCCTCAATGCCGCGGTCCGGTTCGGTATTTATCGAACCACGCCCGGTCATATGACCTTCGGTATCCACCAGTGCTGCTCTGATGTTTGTCCCTCCTATATCGGCGGCGAGAGCGAATTGATTGTTTGTTATGGTCATATTCGAGATATTAGCAGTTCGTTTTAACAACACGGTCGCTGGACGCTCACTATTAAGGCGTTCATCATTGAAGGATGCCTGAAATTACTCATGACATAGATCTTTCATCGGTTACGCATCGACCTGGCCAATCTCAGGATTTGGAAGTTAAGCGCCAGCGAGCTTGGAAGCGATTGTCCGAGGAAGAAAAATTGTGGGTAATTGACGCTTGGGAATTGACAGGGATGATTCCATCGGCACCGGCCTTTCGCGAGATGCAGAATGCTTCGGATCGTGTTTTGTATGTGTTGGTCGGCACTGAGGAAAGTCTGACTCCCGATGAGTTGTGTTATCTGATGATCGCAAGGTGGTTTCGAAATATCGATCCAGCTACTGCTCGAGCTAAGATGGCTCAACTTGTGAGTCAGGGTTACGCTCGGTATACGGGTATTGGCCGTACCACTGCGACAGAAGTAGGTTTGGTCAAGCTAGAAGAGATGGCAAAGCATCACTACGGTCATGCGGGTGGTGATGATGAGAGGCGTTTGGATCACCGTCGCACGACTTCTAAAAGTAGGGTGGTGGATCGAGGAGAGTCTGATAGATCGAGTTTCGGTGATCGAAGTGCGCCCACTGGTCGTTTCCGCAAGGAAATTCAAAATAATCGTGAGTCCAATGTTCGCCGAAATGGCCCGAGTCGTTAGTTATCGATAATCTTCAGCGTTGTCGATTGGTGCATACCCAATGGTCTTTTTAGCGTGGTCGGTATCCCAAAATCTCCAGGTGTTATCCGAAACGCCGTAAAAGATTTCATACTTGAGAGGCTGAGTGAGACATTGACTGACCAGATTTATTAAATCTCGGTGGCTTAGCCATGTTGCCATTGATCGTATAGATCCCTCAGGACTGTTCTGTCGGTTTACACTTCCAATCCTGAGGCAGGCTACCTCGAGACCGAAATGCTCACTGTAGTATCGTCCAGTTGCTTCACCAAAAACTTTACTTACGCCATAATCAGAATCAGGTCTGACTGGAACCCTGTGATCTATCTGCTTGAACTTGCCTGGGACAAGTCCTTTATAGTCACCGACCCGAATTCTGCTATATGGTTCATCCATTTCGAAATTTCCCACAGCATGGTTTGAGCTCGCAAAAATCACTCGCTTGACACTGTTAGTTCGACATGCCTCAAAAACATTGTGAGTAGTTGATATATTGTTCTTCAGAACATCATGCCAGGGTGTTTCAACAGGAGCATTTGCCGCAAGGTGTACTACAGCATCGACTTCAGCAAATGCTTTTGACATTGATTTGTAATCGGCACCATCAGCGATAATAGTAGGGACGTCTGGGATTCGCTCTGGCTTCCGAGCATCCAGTCCTGAGAAGTCGAATTGGTCAGATAGCGCGTTGATTAATGTCGATCCGATGAGTCCGGATGAGCCTGTTACGAGAACTTTCATTATGATCTCCCGATTTAGCTTTTGTATTGTGTTGATCAGGATGAATGATCTGGATAGCAATTTTCAGAGCGTTAAAATTGGCGCATTTTCAACTCGCTATTATCCTTTTAATTTGTATTGACCACTATGGGGGGCTTCACTTTTTAAGGGATTTCCTTGTGCGTTGTGCGTTATTACTTTCTATTTCTTGAACATCAACTCCGTTGAACTGTGCTTAGAGAACTAGCGAAATCTGAAATTGAGCTTTTTACTATGAGAATGTGCACTCAGCAGATTTTGTAAGAGATTTTGCGTTGATCATGGTCGCAGCAGCTGTGGCCTTGATCCTTTTCCGCTTGATTCGGCAACCACCGATTCTTGGTTATCTGCTCGCGGGCCTGCTAGTAGGCCCTTTCGCGTTACAGGGCAGATTTGTTAAAGATACCGAAACTGTGTCATTGGTTGCTGAAGTCGGATTAGTTGTCCTGCTGTTTTCGATTGGTGTCGAGTTCGGCTGGGAGCGCATTCGAAAAGTTGGGTTACGTGTTGTGTTGAGAGGTGCAGTAGAAATCACTGGGATGATTTTGCTGGGTTACTTTTTGGGTCGTTCGCTTGGATGGTCTTCTACAACATCGATATACCTCGGAGCAGCTCTAGCGTTTTCCAGTTCAGCGGTCCTTGTGCAGATTCTCAGAGAAAATGGGCAGCTGATGTCTCTTCGAGGCCAGTTGGTCGTAGGTATATTGGTCGTCGAAGATTTTGTGGCAGTGGTTATTCTGGCAGTATTTTCTGGATACGCGACCCAGGGTGATGAAAATGCTCTCCAAGTATGGCCAATTGCAATCAAAATGGGTGTGTTTGCAATTGGAGCTTTGGTATTCGGCACTCTGTTCGCTCCAAGACTGATGGATTTGCTAGATTATCTGAAATCCCGCGAGACTCTTTTGATCGGAAGTCTGGGTATATGTTTTGGTGTGGGACTTTTAGCTAGAGAGATGGGGTTATCTGCTGGTGCCGGTGCTTTCTTGATTGGAACGGTGCTTGGCGATACTCGACACCGAGATCAGGTTGCTCGACTTATAACTCCTGTTCGTGATGTATTCGCAGCATTATTTTTTGTTTCTATTGGGATGTTGGTCAATATGGGCGACATACCTCAGTTCTTTGGGACTGCTTTGATTGTTACAGGAGTACTTTTGGCTGGAAAAATCTTAGCGGCCACTATCGGTACGCTTTTAACAGGACACGACGGCGAAACCGCACTTCAGGTAGGCACCGCTATGCCCCAACCAGGGGAGTTTTCGTTGGCGATTGCTCGTTCTGGCAGTGAGTCAGCTGCTGTTGGATCGCAACTATACCCAGTAGTAACCATAAGTACATTGTTGTCATCATTTATTTACCCGACTGTATTCCGGTCACATAAACTGATCGGTTCGTTTTTTGGGTGGCTGTTGCCAAGGAAAATCAAGGAAGATTTGGCAGCTTTTACATCAACCATTGGAACGGCGAGAGTTGCAATCACTCCGAGAAAATCTGTACCACATGATTTTGTCGGTGATTTGCGTTCGCTTACGGTCAACTTTGGGATTATCGGACTTATCGTAGTTGCTGGGATACTGATCTCAAAGGCTGGAATCGGTTTAGCCCTTGAACTGGGGATCATGCCAGATCTTGTCGGTGTAGTAATTCTCTCAATAGTTGTAACTCTTGCTGTTCCAGCTGCAGTTATCCTCTGGGGAGTTTTATCAAGAATTGGGACGACACTTGTTCGACGTGCATTTATTCGTTTCAAAGTATCGGATAATTTAAATGTGGCTAGTGACGTTATCATCTTTGGCGTTTCGAGTGCACTCTTACTGGCCTTAGGAATCTGGGTGGTAACACAGTTGCTAGAAGTGATACCTGTGTCAGATATCACTTCTCCTATAGTAGGGATTGCTATGGTTTTCACTGCGGCTTTAACCGCAACCATAGCAATGAGAATCCACGGTCAAATGGATAAGACATTTCGCAGAACAGTTTTGGGGGATTCTTCGGTGCATTCAGGCAATAAGTTTGAAGTTGGAGGTACGGAAACTGATTAGTGATAGCGTAATGCCTTGCTCATGTTTGTACATTAATTGGGTATAGCTTAGGATCCGTATACTTTTGTCACACTCAAGTCGCCAAACGTCAGATGGATTGTCAATATGATTCATGTATCAGATGAAATAATCGACCGGTTTAGGAATGTGTCTTCCGCTACGGCCTATAGCGCAGTATGGAGACTCCCTCCGCCGGATGGTCAAGAATGGTTTGCTTCTGCCAATTATCAGTTATGTCTTATGCGTGGGGTTAAAGCTTTCACGCCTGGGAAGAAACTGGTAGGCCGTGCACAAACCCTCCGTTACCTCCCTGCGAGACCAGATTTATTGGAGGAAACAAGAAAAGGGGCGGATTCACCTGAATATCGAGCGATGGCTAAGTGTGGTCCTAATGATCTACTGGTTATAGAGGCTCATACCTTTGATCAGTATTCGTGCACTATGGGTAATATGAAAACGCGACAGCTATGGCATAAAAAAGCTGAGGGTCTTGTTACTGATGGGGCCATCCGTGACCTTCAAATGATCACGGATGAGTATGATCTCGCTGTTTTTGCGAAAAATCGTTCGCCTGCAGGTAATTTGCCGTTTTTAGAGTCTTTTGAAGAGGGTGGGTTAGTCAATGTCGGTGGAGTGTTAGTCATGCCGGGAGATGTGGTTGTTGCCGACGATGACGGTGTAGTTGTCGTTCCAGCTGCCAGGGCATTAGAGGTCATCGATTGGATTGACGAACAAGAAGAAGCCGAACAATTTGTAATTGGGCTGATTGATGAGGAGCAAGTTCCACCAGGTAAGTACTATCCCATTTCAGCCGAAACCAAAGAGCGATTCAGAAAATCTAGAGAACTAGGGAAGCAATAGATTCACTGACTTGTGTTTTGATAATTTGCCTTGGGCGTTCTGATTGATGTATGTTCGTTGCATTGGTATTGAAATAGTAGACAGAATATATAGGAAATGACTTTTAATATTGGTTTAGTTGGTTGTGGTGGGATGGGGCGTCGGCACGCACATGGATACATAGAATTGCGTAAGTATTTCGATACGGTATCTATGTCCGCGGTGTGTGATGTGCACCCGGATGTGGCTTCTGCCGTGGCAGGTGAAATTGGTGCTGCCACCGGGGTTACGCCTGAAATTTATACGGATTTCGGCGATATGTTGTCTAATTGTGATCTAGATGGAGTTGCAATCGTTACGAGCACTCCTATGCATCACCGGTTTGCGACACAGGCTATGGAAGCTGGTTTGCATGTAATCTCCGAAAAGCCGATGGGTTTGACTCTCAAAGCTTGTCGTCAGATGAGGGATGTGTCTGTTGCCACGGGAAAGGTCCTGGCTGTTGCTGAAAACTATCGGCGCGATCCAATGAACCGCCTCACCAAGGCATTGATTACTAATGGAGCGATCGGCACCCCTTACTTTGCCATAGATATTGGCGTCGGTAGCTCTAACGGCGCAGTTATGCATAGCACAGTCTGGAGAGCTAAAAAGGAACAGGCAGGTGGTATGCCACTCGATGCCGGCGTTCACAATGCTGATATGTTGCTTTATTTGATGGGTCCAGTTGGCTCGGTATTTGCTGAGACTTCAATATTCGAGCCTAATCGCACGTTACTTCCAATGAACCAAGTGGCACCGGGACTTGCGGCGATGTATGACCATCGCAAGGAGGAGGGATATACGACTGGCGACGAGGTTGAGCAGACTGCAGTCGATACAGCTTTTGGAGTGATCAGGTTCAAATCAGGCGCAATTGGTCAGTTGGTAATGACTGATACATCTCATGGTCAGGCTCTTGGGGTCTCAACTATTTCAGGTAGTAAGGGAACGTTGTACAGACCACAAAGTCGTTCTGGGCAGTCTCCGCGCATTGTCACTAATGATGGTAATGAGGTTACCGGAGATGCTCTACTTGATTTGGTTCCAGAATTTGTGCTGGATAAAACGACTTCGACCTTATGGGATGGGGCTCGAAGGATCAGCTCATATGATATGGATTTTCGGTTAATTGATTCGAAGATTTTGGCTTATGAGTACATGGATATGGTTCAAGCCGCTGAATCTGGAGGTCAACCTGAGGTTGGCCCTGAAGAGGGTATGGAAGCTTTAGCATTAGCGTACGCATTATTCGAATCGGGTGTGAGGAGCGAGCCTGTTAATGTCAGGGACATTACGGATGGTTCGATCTCTTCTTATCAGGATGAAATCGATATTCAGATGGGGATATAGTTCCCGTGCAAAAACGGGTTTAATCGTAAGAAGCGGAATCGGCATATTCAGATTTCAGCCGCAGTAAATCATTGGCCGGCAGAGCCTTGTTTACAGCGTCAACATTAGCCTCAAGGTGTTTTATGTTTGATGTTCCTGAAATGACAGTTGTGATCTCTTTTGGCTCAGCGGCGAATTGATACCCCTTGTGTATTAGTTTTGATGGGTCTCCGTGCGAGAGCCAATCGAGTGCTTGGCCTCCTGCTTTTTCTCCCCATTCATTCATACGTTCGCTTAGTTTTTCCTGACGCGTCAACGTTAATCGCACAGGGGCCATATTTAGTACAGCTGTTGTCGTGGAACCGGCTAGTGGAAGGGCCCGCTTGGCTGCCCATTGATTCATAATTCCATATTTGAGCATGACGGAATCCCAAACATCAGGATGCCGTTCCATACATAAAGACATTCCGTAATGTTTTGGGTCAGTGCTAAGCATTTCGGTTACTCCAAGAAGTCGAGTTTTCCCTTGCTCTTGAAGTTTTTGTAACACTGGGATGAATATTTCTGATAGTAAGTCGTAGTGCTCGGGTCTGACTCCATGTATTTGGAATATATCCACGTAGTCGGTTTGTAATAATCTAAGACTTTGTTCAAGAGAACGTGTTGCTGTTTTTGGGTCTGTCGCGATTCCATCCGGTCGTCGGTAGGACCATTTAGTTCCAATCAGATAGGAATCTCTCGCGTGTCCTTTGAGTGCTCGGCCTAGCATACCTTCACTTTCGCCGTAGTCCTCAGCTGTGTCGAATAGGTTAATCCCAAGGTCGATGGCGCGACTGACCAGCGTAGCTCGACCGGTATCGTCTAGCCCTGTCTTTTGGCCGAATTGAGATGGCCCTCCGGTACCGTAGCTTAGTAACGAAACTTTGATCCCAGTTTCACCTATTTCTCTGTACTGCAAAGGCTGTGGTTCTCAGTATTCCAAGATAGCGCGACCCATAATATTTCCGCTCTCTAATTCGTGGCAAGCTTGATTGATCTCATCAAGTCGGTATCGCTTTGTCACTAATTTATCCAGAGGAAATTTACCTTCTTTGTGGAGGCGTAAATACATGTTGAAATCTTTGTCGGGATAAGTTGCACCTAAGGAACCGCGGTACTGGCGCTGGTGAAACATAAAGTGCCCTGGCCAAACTGTCATCTCTGGACCAGGCATACCTATAAGCACAGCCATGCCACCGATGTTGTCCGCACCTGAACCACCGCTGCGAGTTGACGGGAGTATCTGTTCATTTGTGATTCGAAGTCCAATGGCGTCAAACGCGTAATCTGCACCCCCACCGGTAATCTCTATGATTGCTTCTACTGGATCAACATTTTTTGCATTCACTGTATGAGTTGCACCAAACTCTTTAGCGAATTTAAGTTTCTCCTCATCAAGGTCAACTGCAATTATTGGGTAGGCTTCCAATATTGAGGCCATTTGTATTGCTGACATACCAACTCCTCCAACACCGAATATGGCGACTGATTCTTGAGGTCGAACTTTCGCTGTGTGAGTAACAGCTCCGGCACCAGTCAGCACGGCGCAACCTACAATGGATGACAGGTCTTTCGGAGAGTCATCTTCGACTTTGACTACATATCCGCCCCAGACGATCGCATCTTCCCCCCATGTATATGTTGATGCATCTAGTGGTTGTTCGTTCCAAGTTACTCCTGCGGATGGAGCACGCCATCGACCACGCGTTGGTTCACGCGGCACCCAAGTAACGATCGCAGCATCACCTTCTTTGATATGGGTTACGCTCGAGCCGATATGTGTTACCACTCCGAAGCCCTCATGACCTAGGAGTGAGGGGGTGACGGTTTCAGGATTGTGCATTTGGTGCAGCTGCGAATGGCACACTCCACTTGAGTATAGTTTTACGATGACCTGATCATCTTGTGGATCGGGGATATTGACCTCATCGATTACCAGCGGATTGCCGTGACCAGTATGGATGGCGGCTCTACTTTTCATGTTTTATTGATCCTTTTTCGTAGTCATCAGCGAGTTCAATGTTTAGATGCGCACAACTTAGCAAACCAATTTATTATCCGGATATTTCTGCAAACCATCGATTAGTATGTTGCCATTCTACTCATTCAGTATCCATCCATCACTATCTCAGTTTGAGCAGTGTAGTTACATCAATGCTGCAAGAAGTTAGTACTGGAAACATGGTTATATTTGGCGGGGCACCAGCCACTAGCATATCGATTGTCTCTTCTCCTAATTCTTTTCTCAGGCATTCGAGTTGGTCGTTTGAGAATATGGATTCTAAATCGGGAGAAGTCATGGGAGTCGCAATGTCGGCAGGCGGTTTGTCCTCTGACAATTTCTCAGAAGTTGGTTCAGGGGTTACCTGTAAAGTGGTCGATTCAGTTGCACTTGGCTGTGGCTTTGCGGGCGAATTTTCCGGTTCTGAAGACGTTGCTTTAGGGGCTAATTGCGAACTTGCGGGTTTGTTTGCTTTGGGTTGCGGCGTTACTTGTAAACCAACTGCTTGAATTAGTTCCTCTACTACTAACTCACATGCTTCGATCGCCACAGAAATTTCGATCAGGTCGTTTATTTCCAAAGAGCCATCTGAGGCTGATTCCATTATCTGGATCGTTTTTTCTCCGTTTTCTTCTAGTAAGCAACTTATTTGGCTAGCTGATAATCCAGTGCTTTCAAAAGTTGAATCATCCAAGACGTGGCATTCGATAAGAAGTGGGAGATGTTCGGGGATTTTAGCTAAGTCAAAAGTATCTCCAGAGTTGTCA
>RQOU01000032.1 GCA_008373165.1 SAR202 cluster bacterium
GGATCATGGTGAAGCTTATGGGTATTACTTTGCATGTAACTAAGGAATCACCGTAAATGTGTTTACATGTGAAATATTAATCTAAATCACCACGCCCTGGATGTATTCTCCATCTGTCCATGTTGGCTCCGAATCAAGATGCTCCATTAATTCCTTGAACGATTCATTTTGCTCGGGGCTGTTTGCGTTAGCTATATGTGCTTCTTTACTTTCAAATACAGCCACACCTATTAAATCCGCATTATCATCGTCAGGTTTCATTAAGAACCATGCGACTCCTCCCTTCGGAGTGATTCCATCCATAAGTTCTAATAAATCTTGTTCGTGGCCAGGTTTAACATTCAAGTTAAATATAGTTCCATACATAAGTTCACTCCTTTAATCGTCTAGTTCAGGCTGGCTGGCAGCTAAACATAATCATTAGTTTTGAAGATCCTGCAAGTTACGGTCCTTATATCTTTACTGACTGTATGTTGATTCAACTCATGGCATTGATATTCCTAGATTTAATTCCGAGTTTATCGAGTTAAACCAGTCAACGACTTCTCGATGATATGGGATTCCTTTTTTCTGACGAATTTCAGTTTCTTCATGTTCTGGTAGCCCTGCATAGAAAACCCGTTCGTGACCGGGAGCGGGTTTGGTGTTAGCGAGCTTGTGCAGCAGTTTATCCATGTCGTCTTTAAAATCGTCGACATCAAGGAAAGCGTCAACATTGAAGGCCATGACGAAGAACGAATAGCTTCTGTCAGCAATAAAGCCAGGGCCGTTTCCTGACAATATTCCCGACATGATGTCGGCTATCGCTGCAAATCCATATCCTTTGTGTCCGCCGTTTTCTCGGATCCCACCAAATGGCAGCATCTTGAACTCTCCGAATTCCGGCACGTCAACTGCTTCCATGATTGGTGATCCATCGAGGTTGGCGATCCATCCGGGCTCGATTTTAGAACCTATTCGCCGGGTGAGTGCCAACTTGTTTGCCGCAACTTGGGTGGTAGCAACATCAAATACGAAGGGGGGCATTTTGTTTGCTGGTGCGCCCCATGCGATAGGCTGGGTTCCGAATGCCGGTTCCGCACCGTGTACTGGCAACATTGCTCCGCCACCTGCCGAAACCATTGCCATTCCGATCATGTCTTGTTGTATTGCCTGTAAAACATAATAGGCGAGCATTCCGAAGTGAGCAGTGTTTTTAACTGCGACAGCACCCATGCCATGTTCTCGGGCTTTTTCGATCGCTAGGTTCATTGCGTTTGGACCAAGGTGCAACCCGAGTCCTTGATCTCCATCCCAGGTTGCTGTTACAGACGATTCACGTACTGTTTTAACGTTTGGACGAGCGTTGTAAGACCCATTGCTGTAACTTTCAACATAGGCGCGCAGCATATTTGAGATCCCGTGGCTCTCACAGCCCCTTAGATCACTGGTGATCAGAACATCTGCACAGGACTTGGCTTCGTCCGACGGTAAACCCATTTTTTCGAAAATTGCCTGTGTTCCAGCTCGTGCGGTTTTTTCAGAAACTAATACCTGGTCTTCTTCAGGTACTAAAAAGTGTTTGAGCATCGGGTTGTATGTTCTTTCATTTTCTACGATGTGTTGCGCCAAGCATTCTCATTAATGGACGGCAATCCTAACGTAGAAATCGCTTTATAAACGCTTGCTTATGAAGAGAAGAATTGATTGTTAACGTGAGAAACATGTACCTCGAGAAAAGTTCGATCATTCAAGGTAAATACTGGTCTATTCCTTCCGTATGTGGGCCATCGCTGGATGGGAAGCAAGCAGTTTTTGCTCGATCTGCACCTACTACCACGATGTGGCAATTTTCTGCTGAATCCATGATGTTCATAGTTATTTCTTGTCGCTGTTGGTGTGTAAGTTGTTCAAGCCATCGCCATTCGTCACTAACTCGTGACTCGCGAACACCACCGTCCTGTTCAAATGGCATGTATTCGATCATGTGTCCAAAACTACCTACAGCGTTTTCATGTATAAATTCTTTGGCCGCTTGCTTTGAAAACCCCTGGTTTCCTACAGGCTGGGCAACGTCAGGCGGCATGAAAATCAAACGTTCTGCTCCACCGCGTATACCAACTTTACCGCCTTGCAAACTACGGGTTCCAAAGACACAGCCATAAGCCAGGGTGCGTAGTAATCCTTCCGCTGTGTGATTCCCTTGATCTTGCAGGTCAAGTTCACCGTTTGTAACGAAAATGGTCACAGTACTTTCATCCGCATCGAAACCTTGATCAACGTGCAACGGGTCCCAGGGACTCATCTTTTCGTTTTCAGAAACGCATTGGATGAACTTACGAGTAGTCCCAATAGTATCCATATCCATTAAGCCCGGGTACCAATAACCAATATTTCGGAAACACAGTGCGAACGCGCGTCCCACGATAGTGTTGACCTGGTTATCTCTGCCGGGGCCTAATGCAGATTTTGGATTGAGTCCAATCTTTTCACCAATCGGACCATTTACGACAAGCAGTGGTGCCTCAGGACTGGTAGACATCAAAAGCGATTTTCCACCGTCTTTATGCAACTTGGACATGCCTTTGACTGCAGCTATAACTACTGGCAAATGTTCTGGTTTTGCTCCAGCCATCACCGCATTAATAGCAATCTTTTCTACTGTGGCTAACCCAAAACCAGGCGGCATATCACAAACTACATGATCAGCTGGAAGGCAGGTTCCGGAGAGCATTTGATCAACAGCCTCACGAGTTGGTGGGTGGAGTAATAAACCATCACCAAGATCCTCCAACATGAAATCTTCGTTCATCTTAAGGATCGCATCATGGCGGTCTTCACCTTCATAAACGCGTGTGTTTACCGTATCGATACCAGAGTTCCGCTCAGAAATAGAACTGGTAAGACTCCCTACGAGGTCATCAATGGCGTCTTCAGTTTGGGATATGCACAATTCTGGTTCCAGGTTTCGGTAGATCCTTGGAACAATTACCCACTGGAGATCGGGCATACCAAAAGCACGTGAGCTGGCTACAGCGTCTTCTTCGAATCTGCCGGAGACTAACGCTACGGCCGGTCGCCCGACTTTCTCGAGCTCTATCATGTCGTGGACCATCCACGACGCACAGGTCCCTCAGTCGGCTGTGGCGCCGATTACGACGTCACACTCCTCTCCTGCTTGTTTGACGATTGGAGGTGGTGCTGGGTAGTTTCCGCCGGTGTAAAACTTTACGGTTACATCATCAAAGCGTTCCTGGAGCATCTCTCCTGCACGTTTTAGTGCAATGTCCCCGCCATGCGTCCCGCTCCATAGAAGCCCGACGGTTTTTCCGTCTAGTGATGCTGGTCGTGGGCTAGCGTTCATAGAGTTGATAACTCCGCGTTGTTGCGCAACCGGATTTATTACCTCGAGCAGATGCATTCTAATGACCCTCCGTAATATTCAGAGAAACTTATTGAAAAACGCAAGTAGCCAATAATCGGCGTGCTGACCAGAATTTTTCAAATATTGCGGTATCTTATTCGCCTTTAGAGTCGTAAGGCAATCATTTGTTTGGATTACACAACTCGTTTGCTACTTATAAATGGATACCTTTACGAATTTTTCATTCCCTCTCGCCAGAGACATGACTTCAAAAAAGAGAATATGCCTTCGTGTCTTTTAGCGATCAAATAAAACGATGTGTTCTCCAGCGTCCTTTCGAATGGCATCAAGACTACAAAATAAAATCAACTTCGATTATGATGCTGGCATACGGTTAGAGCGTCGTATTAAATTCGGTCTTTAGTGATTGTTTTTACGGAGGTCACGTCGAATCATGGTTCAAGCGGTAAAAACCCAAACTGATCCAGCCCTTGTTGCTCATCTTTATCGGCGTGCTGGTTTTGGTATCACCCGAGAACAGGTCGATCGACTTTCTGAGCGGGATTACGCTGACATCGTAGACTTTCTTTTAAATCCGTTGCCATCTAACGGTGTTCATGATGATGAGGTAAGTCGTTACATGGGAGGTGAGTCTCCTCATGCTTATCTCGCAACCTGGATTTTCAGGATGATTAATTCTGAAAATCAGTTGCAGGAAAAGATGGCTTTATTTTGGCATCATGTTTTCGCAACCGGACTTGCCAAGAATGAGCATGTGCTTTCTGCTTCGAATCAAATAGAGATGTTTCGCAGTAATGGCATGTCTGATATGCGCACGATACTTCTCGATCTATCTCGCGATCCAGCGATGATTTTTTGGCTGGACAATAACGAAAACCACAAGTCTGAACCTAACGAAAATTACGGACGTGAGTTGTTGGAACTTTTTTCACTTGGGGTCGGCAATTACACAGAAATAGATATTAAAAATGCAGCGCGTGCCTTTACAGGTTGGACTTTCGCTCAGTCACCCCCCTTATATCCACACGGTTACTACCCATGTGATTTTGTCTTTGAAGAGGAAAATCATGACAACTCTGAAAAGGAATTTTTAGGGCATACGGGTAATTTTGATGGGGGCGATGTTATAGACATTATCGTTGACCAGCCCGCATGCGCTGCGTTCATCTCACGTCACCTCTACAATTTCTTCGTTGCCGATGAGCCCCAGGTACCTACTTGGAACGAAGTAGCACCGTTGGACCCTCAACTGATCGATGCGATGTCAGAGGCTTTCATGAACTCTGGTGGCGATATCAAATCGGTGCTTCGCGTGATGTTCAATTCAAATGCATTTAAAGATGCTAGATTCAAGAAGGTAAAAAGCCCTATTGAATTGGTAGCTGGAATCTTGAAAATGGTTGGTAATTTTGATGATTTTCGACCCGGTCTTTCAGCATATGCCGATTCGACGACTGTCGTGATGGGCCAGAAACTTCTTGACCCCCCATCCGTCGAAGGTTGGCACACCGGAAAAGAATGGATTGATGGCGGCAACCTAACTGAGCGGGTTAATTTTGCAGTTAGTGAGATTGGTGATGGGGAATCGCCTGGTGTTCAACGCATTATTGATCGCATTATAGATAGCGGCTCACTTGTTGCGCCTGAAGATTTTGTTGATAGTGCCCTTGACGCTATGGGACCAATTACGGTAGAGGATTCTACCTCCGAGGCACTGATGAAATTTGCGAGAGATTCCGAGGGTATTGATGATCGTTTAAGGGCAGTGCGTATTATCAGCCTCATAGTTTCCACGCCCGAATACCAGTTTGCTTAATCTTTGAAAGATCAGGAATTAATTAAATGCCTAATAATCTAAAGGGAAAAGCGCCAGTCTTGGTTGTACTTCAAATGACTGGTGGCAATGACTTTATGAATACCCTGGTTCCGTACACGTCTGGCTTGTATTACGACTCCAGGCAGACGGTTCGAATCACCGAAGACCGCGTGCTAGAGCTGAATGATCAATTGGGGTTTCATCCTGCGGCGGCACCACTCAAGGATATGTTTGATGCTGGGGACGTGGCAATTGTTCAAGGCATAGGTTATGAGAATTCCAACCGTTCTCACTTTCGTGCAATGGATATTATGCACACTGCTGAACCAAATGCGATTGCTACAGAGGGTTGGCTTGCAAAGGCAATCAGGCAACTTGATCCTGAGGGTAAGGATGTTTTAACTGGAGTGAGTTTCGGGCGTGGTTTACCTCGCGCTATGGCCGCTCCCGGGGTTCGAGTCACATCCGTCGGAGACCTGGATACTTATGGCCTCATGACATCGGTTGACATCAAGGAAGACCGAGCTGAGGCGATGGATATTTTCAAGCGGTTTTATACCCCGGCGATCGGCAGCGGTGCGACCATGAGTTACCTCCAGCAGACCGGGGATGATGTATTAACGGGGATCGATCAACTACAAACGGTTCCGGGTCGTTATAAGTCGACCGTTGAGTATGCTGATAATCCCATAGCAAAGAGCTTGCGAGATGTGGCAAGGACACACATAGCTGGTCTTGGCACTCGTATTTTTTACGTGCAGCATGGCGGATATGATCATCACGCAGTAGAAATGCCAGCTCATGAGAAGCTTCTAGGGGAGCTTTCCGGAGCCTTGCGGGACTTCATGGATGATTTACGCGAGCACGACTCAGCTGAAGAAGTCGTTGTGTATGCATTTACTGAGTTTGGGCGTCGTGTCCAAGACAATGGCAGTGGTACAGATCATGGTTCCGGTGGCGGTGCATTTATTATCGGCGATCGCGTTGAGGGTGGGCTTTACAGTGAGTATCCTTCTCTCGATCCCAAGACTTTCGCTAATGGAGAAGATCTGGAACACACGTTTGATTTCCGTGGTGTCTACGCAACGCTTCTCGAGCAATGGATGAGCATAGATTCGATCGATATCGTCCGTGGCAAGTACGAACAGCTGCAGCCATTCCGTGTGGCTTAGTAATAAGTTGGAGAATATTTGATGCCCAGGCCATATGGTTTATTACGAGCAGGCTTCCCGTATCTCAAATCGTTGGGTATGCGCAGATTGACCAACTTCCCAATAGATATAGCTTTAGGATCTGATGGGTGGATGTACGTTTTGTGTCGTCAGGACGGTACTGCTTTGGTGCGGAAGTATTCATTTGAGGATGAGGATGGAGGCAATTTCGGTGACGTAGGGGACGACGAAGGAAAACTTCAGTGGCCGGTATCGATAATTGCTGACTCAGAGGAGAATCTCTTTATTTCTGATGAGGCCTTAAACAGGATCTCGTGTTTTTCTAGCGACGGTGAATTTATATCCAGCTTCGGCGAGTATGGAGTTGAAAAGGGCCAGTTGGACCGTCCGGCTGGTCTTGCATTCGATGCCGAAGAGAATATTTATGTGGTTGATTCAAAAAACCACCGGTTGCAGAAGTTTACGAAGAATGGAGAATTGATTCTCGGTTGGGGCTCCCATGGTGATGGTGAAGGGCAGTTCGACTTGCCCTGGGGGATAACAGTTGATGAACTTGGCGACGTTTACGTGGCTGATTGGCGCAATGATCGCGTTCAAAAATTCACATCTGACGGGGATTTCATCATGGAGTTTGGCCATTCTGGTACAGGGAATGGAGAATTTAACCGACCAACGGACGTGACAGTCGATATGGATGGCGATATTTATGTTTGTGATCGCGGCAACAACCGTGTCCAGCTGTTCAATGCAGAAGCCGGATATGTTGATAAGTTCGTTGGTGATGCCACGTTGTCCCAGGTAGCACGCGAGTACATGATGACCAATGCCAGTCCAAATCGCATAAGGGACATGGCTGTTTTGGAACCTCAGAAATTGCTTCGGCAGCCAAGGTCTATAGCGGTTGACTCTGATGGTCATCTTTTCATTACCGACACGGGGTCTTACCGGATTCAGGTGTACCAGAAAGAGGCCATACACCTAGAACCACACCAGTTTGCACCTCCAATGAGGTCGGTCACTCTACACCAAGAGTAATGCGGAGTCCGGTTACCAATATCTGTATTGCTAACTACCGAGGTCGGGTAATAGTCGGATCTGGGGTTAGTGGATAGTATTCAGTTAACCTGTGTCAGTGACGTATGTGGTCTAGAGTTTTACAGTTTTGAGCTATGATGTCCTTATTAACCCAAGCGAGTCTGTAGAAAAACATTAATTTGGTAGAAGAATTGAACTTAAAACAGAGAATAAAAGCCGGTGAAATCACAATTGGTGTGAGTGTGCCATGGGATGCAACTAAGGCACTAATTGAAGACATTTGGAGCCGAGACGACGAGTACCATTTTATAGCTGTAGATTCGCAACACAGTCCTCTGGTTGAATCACAGTTAGCAAGCATATTTGTTGCGGCACAAGATTTATCAATACCTGTTCATTTTCGAATATTACATACGAACATGACCTATCGGATCGGTAACTGGTTAGATCTAGGGGCAAGCAGTATTGAGGTTCCGCAAACCGAGACCGAGGCCACTGCGCAGGATGCGGTAGATTATTTTTACTATCCACAAGCTGGAAAGCGGAGCTGGGGTGGGGTCACAAGAGTTGGCGTAGATCAACGGCACTTAAAATTTCCGACGGATGATGCTGATCGTGTTGGTTACGCTAATTGGTGGAATAATTTTGGGGTATTGATGCTTCAGGTTGAATCGATTAACGCTATAGAAAATATTCCCAAACTAGCGAAACCTGGAGTTGATTGCGTTTCTTGGGGTCCTAATGATCTAGCATTTGATCGTGAGGCGCATCCAAATCATCCGTTGGCAGCGTCAGATGAAGTTTGTATTGAGTATGCAGTAAAAGCTTGTAATGATTCAGGTATTAAATTGATGATCCGCAATAATGATCATACACAGCGCGAAAAATACATTGAAATGGGAGCGACCGTTCTTCTCGAGACACCAAGGAATTAAATTAATGAGATCGCGTGGATAATGGGGCGTCAATTTAGTTACTTGATTTCTATACATTAGATTTATTTTTGTTCGAGATAGGGATGTTCCGAAGAGAGAATATTTTGGAATTTGCGTACTTGTTTACAGGTTTGTTGGTAGGGGTGATCACAGGGCTTCTTATCGGGGCGCTGCGTTGGAAATCTCAGCTTTCGAGCGCACAAGCTGAAGTGCAAGCTGAACGCGATGCCGTGAAGTTAGTTCATGCCAATGCATCCGAGATGAGTGATCGGTTTAAGTCCTTGGCTGCCGAGTCATTGAAAAATAATTCGGAATCATTTCTCACTCTCGCCAAGGAAAATCTCGGGACCTTTCAGCAACTGGCGAAAACCGATTTAGACAAAAAAAAGAATTCTTTCGAACAACTTGTGAAGCCGGTTCAACAGTCACTTAAGGAAGTCGGCCAAACCCTGCAGTCCATAGAAAAAGCTCGGATCGGTGATCAAAGTTCACTTAAGTCTCAAGTGGAGAATCTTTCCAAGCAAACTGGCGAACTTGCTAATGCTTTGAGGCGTCCCGCTATTAGGGGTAGATGGGGTGAGATGCAGCTTCGTAGGGTAGTCGAAATAGCGGGGATGACGGAGTACTGTGATTTTGCTGAACAGGTTACCGTTGAGGGACCGGAAGATAAGAGATTACGTCCTGACATGACCATCAAACTTGCAGGGGGTAAGCAAATTGTTGTTGACGCAAAAACCCCGATGGACGCTTATCTGAACTCAATTGAAACAGACGATGAGGAATTGAGAGAAGAGGCCCTAGGAGTTCATCTTGCACAGATGCGGGATCATGTCACCAATCTCAGCTCTAAACAGTATTGGGACCAATTTGAATCATCGCCAGAGTTAGCGGTGATGTTTGTTCCGGCAGACTCTTTATTTATGGCGGCGCTCGATAAGGATCCAAACCTGGTTGAGTGGGCAGCAGAGCGGCATGTTTTTATTGCCTCCCCAATTACGTTAATTACAGTACTGAAGGCCGTCGCAATTGGGTGGACTGAGGAATCTCTCGCTGAAAATGCGCGCGAGATTGCTGAATTGGGTAAAGAACTTCATAAGCGTGTGGGGCGATTTATAGATCATTTTGCAAATGTGGGTAACCGCTTGGGCTCGGCAGTGCGGGCTTTCAATGATGCCACCGGCTCGCTCGAGCGTAGCTTATTACCTCAGGCGCGTCGGTTCACCGATCTCAAAGTGGGTTCTGATAAGGAACTGTCGATTACAAATATTGAGCAGGCACCTAGAGAACTACAGGCTCCAGAAGCTAAAGGTCCAGAAGACAAGGAACATGTGCGGTCTAACGGTAGTTTGAACTAAATTTCAAATTACCTGTTTTTTCTATGTCGGGTTACTTGAGGGCGTTGAGTCTAGAATAAATTATTGTAATTACCTGTTAAACGTTTGTTCAGGAGGATTGGGATCGGTGGTTAGCTTTGCTGGCGCAATAGTTTTAGGATTCCAAAGATATTTTGATTTTTCTGGTCGTTCCAGTAGATCAGAATACTGGTGGTGGATTCTGTTCGTACTTGTTGCTGATGTTGTTCTCACTTACGCCGGTATTCTTTTCGGAACTTATAACGACGATACTACAATGGGTCTGATTTCAGGCATTTTTAGCTTGGTTACTTTGATTCCGGGTATTGCCGTTGGAGTACGCCGCTTGCATGACATCAATAAGACTGGCTGGTGGGTGTTATTTGCATTCCTGTTCTTCTGGCTTTTGTTCATTCCCATTTTGCTTCTTCTGTACTGGGCAACCCGTCCAGGTGATCAAGGTGATAACAAATATGGGCCTGAATACCAATCAATAGAATCATAGATTGGCATGACCTTGGCACAGCACATAAATTGTCAGCGATGTAGCCGGCAGAATCTCGGCACCAATACGTTTTGCATTTATTGCGGGATTCGCTTATCTGAACCAGCTTTACAGGAAACCGAATCAGGTCGGCCGGTCGACGCGCCTATGGAGGAGGCCATTGCGGAAATCTCTGAAACAGATCATGAAGCCTCACAGAAAAGTGATGGCACTGGTATACCCAAAAGTATTCCTCTGCAGTCACGACTCAGACTGAATAATCTGGAAAACCTTTTTGGTAGCAATTGGCTGGTTCGAATTGGTGTAGTTGCAATTTTCATTGGCATAAGTTTCTTAATGAAGTTGGCCATAGATGAAGATTTTCTTACCCAGGAATTACTTGTCATTGCGGGCATGGTTTCTGGTGTTGGATTTTTGGTGCTTGGAGAGTTGCTATGGCTGCGCTATCCGATCTATGCGCATGCATTAAGCGGAGGAGGAGTTGCCCTTCTTTATTCATCCTTGTTGGCGGCTCTTTCGCGTGGGACGGTTGATGTTTGGCTCGCAGTAGGTTTGTTGTTGTTAGTGAGTTTGATTTCGGTGGGGCTTGCGTTTAAAAGAAATTCCCAACCATTGGCTTTATTGGGAGTTGCAGGAGGTCTGTTAGCACCGTTCTTGTATGCCGGGATAACAGATCCGGATTTTCAAATAGACAAGCTTTTTGCAGGGCAAAAATATTTTCTGATTATTTATGTGCTGGTGATAGACCTTGGTGTTGTAGCGGTAGCTCTATTCAAAAACTGGCGATGGTTCAAATTAGTATCAGTAATCGGATCTTATGCGGGATTTGCACTATGGTTTGGTGAATATGAAGATCGAAACCTGTCCATTGGTTTTGCGATTGTTGCACTGACGTTTTTGTTTTTCTTGCTGTTCTTGGCCGTATCTGGATTTCATCTGATTCGTCGTTTATCGCCGAGAGCGCTAGATGTTTCTCCGATGGTATGGAACGCGCTTTTGTATGTGATAATTTCTTATACCTGGGTTCTGGATCAGGACACTGGGAATTTTGAAAACTGGCGGGCTATACCGACATTTGGATTGGGCATTACGCATCTGTTGTTTGCCTATTTGTCGTTCCGAACCAATCGAAATCAACCTGTCATGGCAATGATGCTCGGTGGCATTGGACTAATTTGTATTTCCATTAGTGTTCCAATGCAATTTGATGGTTATCCGCTGCTAATTGGGATGTCTACTAACGCGGCATTTTTGCTGGGACTTTCCGTTTATTTAAAAAGCGATGAATTGAAGTTCATCGCTTTAATTTCCTTTATTTTTGCAGTGGTATCTTTGGTTTCTATCAACCCAATAGGTTCAAGTTATGCAGTAAGGCCTCTGACGACGTTGTGGTTCATATTCCTTCTGTACTTAAGTTTGATCTTCTACAACAAATATAAGGACGGATTTTCACTTAGGGTAGCTGCGATCCCAGAATGGATTGTCAGTCAAGAAGATCTGGATCGAAACTATCGTTGGCTTTACAGAGTTACTACGTATGACGCAACTCAAATATTCCTGTTGCTATCTAGTAATTTTCTGTCAATTTGGATGCTGTCGATCGAATTCGGTCGATTCATCGAATCACAGACTTCATCTGCTGATACGGCAGATCAATGGAAGTTCTTGTCCATCACTGTTTTGTGGGCGGGTTATTCAACCCTGTTAATAATTGCTGGTGTGATTGCGAGGTCTTCATTTATACGTCTTGGCGGACTTGCTTTGATGTCCTTGGCCGTGATTAAGCTATTTGTTCATGACACCTTTAATCTCGAACAGTTTTACCGGGTGGCGGCCTATATAGTCCTTGGGGCGCTCTTGCTGTCTGCCGGGATGTTGTATCAGCACTATCAATCTCGAGTGCGCGGTTTTTTTACAGAAAAAACAGGTGACTGACGAGGGAGCACGAGTTCTCATGGATTGCATCAGTTGTAGTTTGCGCAATCTCGAATATGCTCATTACTGTGCCCGCTGTGGGACAAATCTTCAGCAGAGCTTACGAACGGCTATGGAAGGTCAAATCTCATTTTGTTTTAGCTGTGGCTTGCGTATTGCTGATGACGCTCGATTCTGCGGGCAATGTGGAGTAAACCTAACGCATGGTTTACCTTGAATGACAAGCAATGTTTAGCCGACAGCAGTTTAATGCTTGGTGCACGGTTGGGTTTAAGTTTCCAGGAGTGAAATTAAAATGGCTAATGATTGCTTGAACATTGGCATTATTGGTGCGGGTAAGATCTCTGAGCTTCATGCCTCAGGATATTTAAAGCATCCTAAAGCTCGTATCGTTGCAGTTGCCGATAATAGAGCCGATGTAGCCGAATTAAGAGCTGCGGAGTGGGGAGCCGAAAAATACTTTACTGACTATCGCGACCTGCTTCAAATGCAGGAAATTGATGCCGTGGATATCATCACCCCACACAACCTTCACAGGCAGATGGCAGTCGAATCATTGTTGGCCGGTAAACATGTCTCGGTTCAAAAACCTATGGCTTTATCTGAGGCTGAATGTGATGAAATGATTCAGGCAGAGGCGAAGTCATCAGGCCATCTGCGCGTTTTCGAGAACTTTCGATACTATCCTCCTTTGGTTAGAGCTAAAGAGTTGCTTCGCGAGGGCGCTATCGGTGATCCAATATCGATCAGAATCAAGTCTGTTCAAGGTGCTCTGAAATATGGCTGGCAAGTTCCCGTAGATACGCTTTCTTGGAGATTTGACGATGCACAGAGCGGTGGTGGGAGAGTTGTTTTTGACTATGGCTATCATGCTTTTGCGATTGCTGTTCATATGTTGGGTCCGATTGAGCAGGTTTTTGCATGGATCAGAGAATCGAAAAATGAAAAAGGATGGGTGCGAGATGCACCTGCAAATATAAGTTGGGTACATTCGGAAGGGAATCGGCAGGGTTCTTGGGAGGCAATGGCGTCAGATGAGATGGTTGTCAAATCTGATTACTGGTCTGAGGATGAGTGGTTTGAGTTGTCGGGTACCCGAGGATTTATTTGGGTGAATCGATGTACCGGTAAGGCGTTGGAAATGCCTCCACTTGTAATTTACGCAGATGGCAAGCGTACTGAAGTGGGCTTGGACCAGATTGAATGGGATTGGGGTGCTTCATTCAGGGACGGGATGTTTGATTTTGTAGACTCGATGCTTGCGGGGAATCATGCACCATTGTCTGCTGTCGACGGGAAGTATGTTTTGCAAGTGGCACGCGCTGTTCAAAAATCTTCTCAGGTGAATTCTCCGGTGACTGTCGCAAGTATTGATAAATCGTAGTGATTTACGCTTACTCGTATAACTGCATATTACTGCTGACGTAGTTAGAATTGGATCTTGAGTACTAATTTGAGTATTAAAGTTTTATGAAACCTGAATCAATGCAAGCGGATCTTATTGCCGCTCTTCAAGATCAGGGGCTACGAATTACTAAAGCCCGCAAGGCTTTGGTTCTTGAGATTGAAAGTCGTAGCGGAACTTTTACTGCTGAAGAGATCAGCGAAAGCCTTCCAGAAGTAGGACGTGCGACTGTATTTCGCACGTTGAAAGTTTTGGTGGATGGCGGAACCATATGCCGGGTTAATACCCCTTTGGGTGCTCCAATTTATACTCGTGCCAGGGTTGAGCACCATCACCATACTTATTGTGTGAACTGCGCTGATGTGCAAGAAATTCGACTTTCCAATGTGGAATTGATGTTAGAACCACTGGGTCGAGAAGTAAAAGGCCAGATCGTGGGACACAGTGTTGATCTGTTCATTATCTGTGATCGATGCGTCGATGCTGTGAGTCAAGCTTAGTACTTAGATTCAGTTGAAGATTCATATTTTGTCCGGTCTATTATCAAATCAACCGTCAATGCTGGGAATTTGGAAAGTTGAGTATTAGTTAGGCAAATGAGTTGGGCTTTAGTGCAAATTTAAGTTACGACGTTTTTCAAACCGAAATGGGCTGGATCGCGATCGTGGGCGCAGATCACGGTATTGTTAGAGCCAGCCTTCCAGAATCTTCTCCTGAAGCCGCACTCGAGTTGGTGCGCCCTGAAATAGCAGAATCGTTGCATGACCCCGAGCAATTGCAATTTGCACGTGTACTTTTATCTAAGTATTGCGCAGGTGAGTCAGTTGATTTGTCTGAGGTCCCTATCGATACTCGTGACGTTTCTCCATTTTTCAGAAAGGCATGGGAGGCCTGCCGTTCCATTCCTTTTGGAGAAACACGCAGTTATCAGTGGTTGGCTGAGCGGTCAGGGAATTCCAGAGCTGCTCGTGGCGCTGGTCAAGCGATGGCGAGGAATAAGCTTGCCCTACTTGTGCCCTGTCATCGGGTAATAGCTTCAAGTGGGGCTTTAGGTGGTTTTGGAGGTGCCGGCCTTTCGCTCAAATCTAAGCTTATTTGCTTAGAGGCTAACAGGTAGTTTCATTATCGGAGGATATGTCATTACTATTTCCCAGGTAAGCGTTAAGTATTGTTAATGCATTTTCTACATAATCAGACCTAGCCATAATCCGGGTCGGAAGTCCTGACACTCCTAGGAACGCAACTGCGTCACCTGGTTGTAACTTGCACTCTATGCCTGCATTTTGCATCAGGATAAGCCAAGACTCTGCAGTGAGTTGATCAGGTGCTGTGGCAAAGACTTCCCATTTCAAATTTGGTATCACCTCACGATTACGTCGAGGACAGTCTCGGTGCACGCCGCTTGTTAATTCGATACTGTCTTGGTATGGACTGTTTCGGTTCCCAGAAGTTCATTTAATCGGTTAGTCAGTTTTGTTCCAGCCCGGACCTTAAAAGGCATATTGAGCCGTACAACCTTTTCGCCGGTATCGATCTCTAATATCACAGGGTCTGATCCATCAAATTCGACAAACAGTCGCATAAGATCGTCCAGTCTATATCTGTCATTGGCGATATCTCCAGTCTCTTTTACGTGGACTAAGAAGTGGCCGTTATGGGAGATGTTTTCATCCGGTTCAGTATCGGTTGGCAGGTCGGCGGTTATTTCTTCTGGAGTTTCTTCAACAGTTGGGTTACTTGTTGAGGAGTCTTTAATTTCATCTGGGTTGAGGGGTAGTGGACCGACCTCATCAACTTTTGGAGATGTGTGTGTTATTTTTACGGGATCATTCAATATGGCCCGTGGCTGGCTGGCTTCGTTAAATCCGGCTCTGGTGATAGGTGCAGGTTCGTATTTGGCGGATTCTGATTCCTGCTCCGATTGACCTTCAGCTTTTAACTGATATTCGTGGGCTTTCTCCACAGAAATCGATACTCGCCCCATTCTTTCTCGGACTTCTCCTGTGACCGATACAAAATTGCCGTTGTGCCAGAGGTCAGGTACCTTTTCGAGTATATTCGGCCACACTACTAACTCGATGTCGCCGTCGAGGAGGGTCAAGTTCAACGAAAGGAACTTGTCACCTCTCCTTGTGGATAATTCTCTTACATTGTTTACTTGCCCAAGTGCTGCACGTTTTTGACCTGCTATATCGGCGGTTATATCTGAGGAGAACACAATTATGTTATTGGGTTGCTGTCTCATTTCACGGGTAAATGGGCTTTGAGTTAATTCCACTCCCAGAAGGTCTCGCTCCCAGATGACCCGCTCCTGATCTGTTGTGTCATCCTCAGTGGATATTTCGAGTTGAACCATTGGAGCCGGTACGGATTCACCAAGCATGTCGAACATTGATGTTTGCCCGGACTCTCTCAACTTTGTTTGTCTTTGTATCGTCGAGATGATTCGATCGATTGATTCCAGTAAATTGCCTCGCCCGCCGAATTCGTCGAAAGCACCGACTCGGATAAGACTTTCTAGTGTGCGACGGTTTAATGACTTTGAATCGACGCGCCGGCATATGTCTTCGATATCTTTAAATGGTCCACCGGCTTCCCGCACTTCTACGATTGGATCTACCGCAGAAGCGCCGACGTTTTTCACAGCTGCTAGCCCAAAGCGGATGATGTCATTTCCATCCTTATCGGTTTCTATCGTAAAACCTGATCCGGAGTGATTAATGCTTGGTGGTTTTACCGATATGTTGAGCCTTGTTGATTCACGAATGGCTTCGCCGACTTTTTCAGGATTACCTGATGCTGAATCCAGTACAGCTGCAATGTATTCTGTTGAGTAGTTGGCTTTGAAATACGCTGTCCAATATGCAATGTAAGCGTATGAGACAGCATGCGCCTTGTTGAATCCGTAACCAGCAAACGGTGCCATCAGTTCGAAAACTGTGTCTGCTTGTTCTTTGCTATATCCTTTTTTTAGAGCTCCGGCATTGAATTTTTCATGCTCTGCTTCCATCACAGACGGGATTTTTTTCCCCATGGCTTTGCGCAGAATATCTGCTTCGCCTAATGTGTAGCCGCCAAATGCCTGCGCTATCAACATTACCTGGTCTTGGTAAACGAGCACGCCATAGGTTGGTTCCAGCAGATCCCTTAGATCGTCGTGCGGATATGTAATAGCCGCTCTTCCGTGTTTCGCCTCGATGAAAGTGGTAATGTGTTCCATCGGTCCAGGCCGATAGAGAGCGATCATGGCGGCTAAGTCATTGATTGTCGTGGGTTTGAGTTCTTTGATATTGCGACGCATTCCAGTTGATTCAAGCTGGAATACACCAAATGTTTCTCCTTCACCGAGAACCTCGAACGTTTTTTTATCATCGATTGGAACATCGTAAACACCCATATGTTCACCCGTTGTTTCAGCAATCAGCTTTACACAGCGGTCTAGAATCGCAAGATTTGCTAGACCTAGGAAATCCATTTTTAATAATCCAACATCCGCAACAGGATGCATCGAATATTGTGTTGTGGGGCTGGAGTTATCTTTCCCGCTCGTAGACCGTTGTAATGGGACGTGATCCGTCAGCGGTTTTTCAGAGATGACCACTGCAGCGGCATGTGTGCTTGCGTGCCGCACAGAGCCCTCAACTCTGCGTGCCATATTTATCAAGTCTCGCGCATCGCTATCACGCTTGATCTCATTCCTTAACTCTGACGATTCATCAATTGCTTCTTTCAGCTTAATATTCAGAGTTGGAGGAATCATTTTCGCTAGTTTGTCGCTCAAGCTAAGAGGTAATGCCAGTGCGCGTGCGGTATCTCGTATGGCAGCTTTGGCACCAAGTGTTCCAAATGTGATAATTTGAGCCACGTGTTCTCGACCATAATGATCTATGCAGTACTTGATCACTTCTTCGCGCCGATTGTCAGCAAAATCCATATCAATATCGGGCATCTCTCGTCGCTCGATGTTTAGAAATCTTTCGAAGAAGAGGTCTGCTTCCACAGGGTCTATCTGTGTAACCTCAAGGCAGTAGAGTACGAGACTTGCAGCTGCGGAGCCGCGTACGGCCGAAAGAATCCCGCGTTCATTGACGAAATTAAATATGTCCCAACATACGAGGAAGTAATCCGAGAACTTCGTTTCTTCGATGATTCCTAGTTCATACTCAAGACGCTTAAGTACTTCTTCACTCGGGTCGCTGAAGCGTTTTTTTAGACCTGTGAAACACAGTTCCCTTAGATAATCCATTGACGATTTGTTATTCGGCGTCGGGTAACGTGGGATGAATGTTTGACCAAATTTGAGATCAAGCTCACAAGATTCGGCGATCTGTAAGGTATTTGCGAGAGCTTCGGGTAGATGAGGCCATTCCTCTCGCATTTCACTAGCGCTTTTTAAATAATAAGACGTATCTTCCATGCGAAACCGCTTGGGGTCTTTTACGTTCGAGTTTGTTTGTATGCAAGTTAGAATGTCCTGTGCTTCGAAATCTTCACGTCGAACATAATGCGAATCGTTTGTAACGACCAACGGTAAGCCGGTTTGTCTGCTTAGTTCAATAATGGCGTTATTGATATCTGCCTGCCCTGGAACGTGCTGGTGCATCATCATTTCGAGGTAGTAGCGGTCCTGAAATGTATTTCCATACCATTCGATTGTTTCGCGCGCAGCATCTAAATCACCATTATTGATATACCTGCCCAATTCGCTGGATGGGCAACCAGACAGGATGATCAGGCCTTCCGAATATTTTTCGAGGATTTCTCGGTCCATTCGGGGTCTTTGATAAAAACCCTCGATATGCGATGCGCTCACCAGTTTGAGGAGGTTTTGGTAACCGATGCGATTTTGCGATAGTACCGTCAGGTGGAATGGAGATCGCTTTTGAGGATTCCGTTCATCACGCGGTCCGTCGGCTACGTATCCTTCTACTCCAATTATTGGTTTTATTCCAACCTTCTTAGCAGCCTGGAAAAAGTCGATAGCGCCGTGAAGATTTCCGTGATCAGTGAGGGCGATTGCGGGCTGTTCCAACTCCACTGCTCTTGCGACCATATCGTCCAATCTGCTGAAACCATCTAGGAGAGAATATTCTGAGTGGTTGTGTAGATGGACGAACTGATCTGTCACGGGCTAATTTTCTAAAAATATCGAGTGAGAAGTGTAGGTAATGGAGCATAGCCTTCCCTCAACTTATAGTCGAGCCTGTTATTAGATTTTCGACCTTAAGATAGACTGTTTTTTTGAGAGTTTTTTTGATGAATTCTCAAGTTTTTACGATTTTTAAACAGCAATGAAACGGATGGCATCTGATGACGTTGCAAAAGAGCATAAAATTCATCAGATAGTCATTTGCAGACCGCAGGGTCATATAGAGTTAGCCCCTGCGTGCATTCGCTTCTTTGGTGGATGTTGCATGACGTCAGACAACAGCCGAGGACGAAATTGACTGCAAAAAGCATAGGTAGCAAACAAACAATACTCGTTGTCGATGACGAGCATATGTCCGACCTCATGCGTTCCGTTTTTCGTCAATTGGAGTCGGAAGGGTTTAATCCCATTGCCATAGTTCCAGACGGGCCGCGTGTCACGGGTGATGATTACGAAACGCATACTCTTTTCGCAATAGAAAATGAATCTCCAGCGGCTGTGCTGTTAGATGTTAGGTTCGGAGAGTATGACACTGATAGATTCAAGGGATTATCGATACTGAAAAAAATTGTCGAGCGTGACAGCAGCATGCCCGTACTTATGTTTACTCAATATGCCAGAGGTCCTTATCGTGATACTGCGGTGACTGGGAGTCTCAGTGTGGGGTCTTCAGTGGATTTTATTGACAAGCTTGCGAGTCCGGAAGAAGTTGTTTTACGCCTTCGACGGCTTATTGGCAGTGCCCCTAAAACTATAAAGATAGGGACTTTATTTGAATTGGAACCGGAAAATGCTGTCGTTTATGCGGTGAATAATGGTCGTCATCAAATAATTCGTGAAATTCAGGGAATGAAACTAGCGATACTTAACGAATTGGCATCTGCAATGTACCGATCGGAGGGCGAGGTTGTGCCTTTTTCACGCCTTGAACGATTTTCCGATGGAGAAGATTCCCGGGCCTCTCTCAGGGTCAGGATACGAGAGCTAAAAGTGTCACTTGGGAAGGCTGTTGCAAGAGATTTTGGCGCCACCGAACTGATAATCAATGTTAGAAACAGAGGATATCGTTTGGTCCCGCCAATCGAATAGTGTAATAACTGAAACTAGTCATGTGATCGAATTATTAGAGTGGCATTTTGAGCACAAGAATATTTAGCACATTGAAGTATGCAGGGTTATTTCTCGCTGTAATTGGCTTGGGATTGATTTTGCTATCCCCTTTTATAGGCGAACCTGTCACTCCAGATTTGCTTTGGTGGATTGAGCCTGTTGCATATGTTGGTGCTGGGCTTTTTATTTTTGGGGCGATCGTTGGGTACGTGAGTGTTAAGTTCAATAGCAATTCTCGAGCAGGAAGACCTGACGGCCGAACTTGGAGTCAGATCACACAAGATTATTTCGATACCTTTGCTCATGATATGGGGCGACCTTTGCGAAGGATACTCGGGAAACAACGAGAAGCTAGAGCATTGCTTAATGAAACGGGAGAAGTCACACAACGTATGGTTACAGAGTTGCTTGACGAAATAGAAAATCAAGCGCCCAATTTCAGGTTGATGATAGAAAACGTACGGGTGTTAGTGGATCTGGAGGACCAAAGTGCCAGTCCTGCTATTGAACCGGTGGATATAGCCGCAATCGTACGCAATGTTTCCGATCGATATTCACCGATTGCTCGCGAACGCGGTATAGACCTGATTTGGTGGTGTGAACCAAGTGAATTTGGTCTCGTTTATGGGGATGGATCTGCTCTTGATCACGTGGTGACCAATTTAGTCGACAATGCAACTAAGTTTGCTACCCAGCAAATAGAGATACAACTGACGCGTAACGACTCATCCTACTCGGTGCGAGTTTCAGATGATGGTTCTGGAATTGCCGATTCATATCTTGCGCATGTCTTCGACAGGGGATGGACACCTGAGTTATCTGCACGAAGTGAGAAGCAGAGCTCCGGATTAGGATTGTTCATCGCAAGTACGCTTGCCGAACGTTGCGGTGGAGATTTGATAGTCGATAC
>RQOU01000033.1 GCA_008373165.1 SAR202 cluster bacterium
GCAGCTTAACTGGCAGTTCGACTTCCTCACCGCTCACGTTAAACCTGATTGACTGTATTCCAGCCTCTAAGTTGCGCAAAATATCCGTATGCACGTCCGAATCAAATCTGGCAGCCTTGAAATTTGTCGGCAGACCTACCTGAAGAACGTTAACTTTCTCTTCCGGCGGGCGAAACGCCTGTGGATCAGGGCTGCAAAGAGTTATGAGAGCAGGGTCAAAGTTATCCCAAACACTTGGATCGGTATAACTATCTCGTATTCCTGCAGAATCTATTGACTGGATTCTACGAAGGTAGGCAAGAGGCGGCATGTTCATTATTGACATGCACGGCACTCCTGATTTCGCAATACGATTCATAAGGTCTTTCAACTCTGGTACGCCGTATTGTGGCTCCTGCATAGCCAAACCAATCAGATCGTAATCTTCCGGATTCACATCTCGAGGGCCATCGGCAGAAAGGTGACCCGGCATATTTTTTGTGTTCAGTTCAACAAGGCCTTCGACGCCCCTTGCTGCCATGCGAACCTTAGCGCCTTCAGAATTAATGAGTTTCACCTCTTCGGGAAGACAGACCAATTTAACATCATGGCCAGCAAGCGCTATCTTAGCCCCCAGTAAAGATCCATAGGACGCGCCAAGTATGAGAATTTTATAAGCGGAAGACATGCTCGCTCCAGATCAACCCGATTTTCGAGTACAGATGATTTTGTATAGCGACAGTTTCAAACTAGATACACCGCAAGTCAACCATCAAGTGCATCTCAATAACAATCACAATCACCTTCGATTACTTGATCGCATCCAGCAAATTTTGACAATCTTCAATCTTAATCTCACACAACAAAATAAGATTTCCTACAACGGCATAAGTGGTATAACTCATACGAGTCGCGCTTATCCCGCCAACAGCGAATGGAGCTGGCTTCCCACGGCCGGTAGCATCATCTGCCGGACCCATTCCTGAACCTAGAGCAGCTGCGTGGGTCTCATAAATTCTAACTTCAACGTCTCGCTGATTATAAAAGCCGTACCAGACACTCATCGCGTCAGGAAGTGTTTCAGGTGAAAGCTGCTTCGACTTTTTCCATCCAGCTCTGACGACATCATCTACTGTGAATACGCCGCTCGGATTAATTATTTGAACAGAATCTTGTTCTATTGGCGATGAATACGATGCATCACCAAGAGCCTCGCTGCCATTCGATCCACAACCAAAAAGTGAGATAACGGAAAAAGCCATAATCGACATCACCATGAAACATATTTTCTTTATCTTCATAACCCCGCAGTATATGGCAATCACAACCCCCACATCAAAAGCGCACGTTATTAGGTAAAAATGACCTTAATAACCGCCATCTGCCAGACATCACTCTAAATACAAATAAAGGGTTGAAATGCGATGCATGAATAGGTTGAGGCATGTAAATTAGCCAACGTACCTATTTAACCCCTTGTATGGCAGATTTAAAGACCAACAGGACAGAGTGTATGAGCAAAGAACGAATTGGATTTATCGGACTTGGGATGATGGGTTTACCTATGGCCCGCAATTTAATCGAAGGCGGCTACCAAGTCACCGTTTTTGACCTTGACGAAGAGTCGATGGGCAAGGCGCACGAATCAGGCGCATCAACCTCAGTTTCAGCATCTGAAACCGCGTCCAAATCCGACATTGTCATCACCATGGTGCCGGACTCTCAACATGTCGAAGCCGCAATAACGGGCCCCGCAGGAATCATAGAGGGAGTCAAAAAGGGTTCTGTGGTGATCGACATGAGCACGATCGACCCTGAAATTGGTAAAAAGATGGCAGGGCTGCTTGAGGGCAAAGGCGTCAATTTCATTGACGCACCGGTCACCGGCGGTGTCGGGGGTGCGGAAGCCGGAACTCTGTCTATTCTTGTCGGTGGCAACGCGGAAATATTTGAACGGACACTACCCGTTTTAAATGTCCTCGGTGGTGACGTTTCACACATGGGACCAGTCGGTTCAGGGCACACTACGAAAATCGCCAACCAGTTAATCGGCGTAGCCACGCTTGCAGGAATGGCAGAAGCTTTCGTGCTTGCAAAAAAATCCGGACTGGACATGCAAACCTTCTTTGATGCTGTAAAAAACGGAGCGGGAAGATCATGGGCGCTTGAGACTCTGGGACCAAAAATCCTTGCCGGCGATTTTGAGCCAGGCTTTATGGTCAAGCACATGCAAAAAGATTTACGCCTAGCTAACCAATTAGCTGACGATACAGGAACATCTTTGCCTACAAGCACGCTTATTGCACAACTATATCGCTCGATCCAGGCCGAAAGCCCCGAATCAACCAGTCAAGGGCATCAAGCTCTGGTTCAAGCAATCGAAAAGCTTTCAAACGATCAAGCGAGATTATGATTGTCGGGGCAAGAGAATCTGCCTAAGTAAAAACGGCATCGACCTTTTTTGCCATGTCAATGTCGGCAGCGACCATCCCACCTTGATCATGGCTCCACCAGGTAACGGTAACCTTGCCCCATTCCGTAACAAGCCTGGGATGATGATTTGACTCTTCTGCCAGATCTCCAACACGATTCGTGAATTCAAGCGCGCTCGCAAAATCACCGAACGAGAACTCACGGTTCAATCGCTTCATCCCATCTTCTTCCAAAACTGACCAATCAGGGAGTCCAGCAATCATTTCGGTGATTTCCGAATCAGTTAATCTCGCCATTGCATTACCTTTCTTTACTCAACTATTTACTTGAAATAACCGGCAGAACCACGTGTGATGGATGCTCTGTGTCGGTGTACAAAGTGTTATTAGCAATTTCTGTACGGGTTTGCTTTCCTATTGGCTCGCCCGTATTAGGGTTCACGTCAAACCTTGGGAAATTACTTGACGCAATGTCCAGACGAATCCTGTGTCCCTTTTTAAATAAATTTGACACTGGAGGTAGTTCTATTTGAACCGCGTAGATCTTGCCAGGTTCCATCAATTTCTCAGAATCATATCCATCGCGGAATCTCGCCCGGCGGATAGAATCTCCAAGCGGCAAATGGAAGCCTTCGGGATACTCAGTACTGGGCGGATATACATCAAGTAGCTTTGCTGTGAAATCGGTATCTGTAACATCTGATGAGACCCATAGATTCACAGACATTGATCCAGTGACTTCTACATCTATTTCTAGCGGCTCGGTCTGGAATACACATACATCTTCCCTTTCCGACAACAATTTAGGAGTTTCTGGATCACGATGCGCCGGAACCACGGTATGTTCTCTCTCCTTCTGATGCAAAGGTCCGTCAGGAATAAGTGAACGCATACGTGCACGCTGAGGGACATAGGCACCATCAAGATCGTCTGGCAAGGTGATCCATTCATAGAAGCCAGTCACGTTACCGCTTATCGATGGCACTGGATTATCTGGATCATGAATCCAGCTAGTAGGCAATCGCGAATTTTCTAATAAAGATGGGCTTAATCCACCTCCATTCGAAAGGTAATAGGCCGTTTCAACCGTTCGCTGCAATGGCCACTGTTTCTCGTAACGCCATTGCCCGCCATGCTCAAGTCGTCCTGCAGTATCAAAATCACCAGAGCCTCCACCCATCGTGAAGATCCTCACAGGATCATCGTTTGTAACACCTGTGTCAACATCTTTCAGCCAAAAATCAAACCACCGGAAACGCTCCCGATTTAAGACGCTGTCTCCCCATCTAGCAGAATCTCCGAATTCAATTTCACCAACAAAGGAA
>RQOU01000034.1 GCA_008373165.1 SAR202 cluster bacterium
CAGATCATGCAAACCCTGGGCCGATTACAAGAAGGCTTGGATGCCTCAATTATGCTTGTTGGGCACGACATGGGCTTGGTCGCACAATTTGCTGACACAATCGGTGTTATGTACGCAGGCAAACTCGTCGAAATAGGTCCGGTCGAAGAAGTCTTTAGCGACCCTAAACACCCATACACAAAACTGCTAATTGGTAGCTTGCCATCGCTTCAGGAAAAACGGGAATTCCTAGGGATTCCCGGCCTACCTCCTCAGTTGATATTTCTTCCGGAAGGGTGTGCATTTGAAGATCGCTGTCCATCTCGTTTCGAGAAATGTCAGGGCGCAATCCCTGACCTGATTAACCTTGGAGGCCGTAGAGAAGTGGCTTGCCATCTGTACGAAGAAGAGGCGAAGTCATGAGTGCATTCCTGGAGTTAGACCATGTAACCAAAACCTTCGGAAGCGAAGGTATGTTCGGCGGTGGTTCCGTGACAGTCGCTGTTGACGACGTTTCACTCTCAATTGATGAAGATGAATCTTCCATCACCACTGTAGCCGGTGAGAGTGGCAGCGGTAAAACCACTCTGGCTCGACTTCTTCTGGGTAGCCACGTGCCTAATGCAGGCAAAATGCTTTATCGCGGTAAGGATTTCACGCGTCTTACTCGTCGTGAGCGCCGCAATTTCCGGCGTGAAATCCAGCCCATATTCCAGGATCCGTTTGAGTCTTATAACCCGTTTTACAAAGTCGATCATGTCCTAGATGAGCCGATTAAAAATTTCAGGCTCGCTTCGTCTACATCTGAGAAAAAACAGATGATCGAAGATGCCCTTGAAATGGTCGGTCTGGTACCGGAAGAAACTTTAGGGAGATTTCCCCATCAGCTAAGTGGTGGTCAGCGTCAGCGTGTAATGGTAGCGCGCGCTTTGCTATTGAAGCCTAGAGTGATCCTGGCTGACGAGCCGGTTTCCATGGTAGATGCATCACTCAGGGCAACCATCCTTGATTCCATTCGTAGACTCAATCGTGATTTGGGTATTTCTGTTATTTACATCACACACGATCTAACAACTGCTTATCAGATCAGCGATAACATAATGGTGATGTATAGAGGAACCGTTGTAGAGGCAGGGACCGTTGACGCAGTAATCCCAGATCCTCAGCATCCGTATACAAAACTCTTGATCGAATCGATCCCACAACCTGACCCTAAAAACAGGTGGGGTTCAGAACCGCCACAACAAAACTGGGACACGTCTGACCTTCAGATCGCTGGCTGTAGATTCGCTGACCGATGCCCTGCCGTAATGGATCGGTGCCACGATACAAAACCTGCGCAATACCTAATAAATGAACACCAGCTCACGGCATGCCTCTTACACGAAGAGAATGGTGAGATGACCGACACAGACATCACCACCACTTTCCAGACGGAAAAAGAGACTATTAAGGCCATCCCCGCTAACTCATAAGTTCTGATAACAAAAATCACAAACTCATGACCAATCTTGCCCCGACACGGTTAATGTTGTCGGGATGAACAGAAGTCAGCACTCTCAGGATGATGGCACAGCGAAATCAGTGACAAACTCAGGTTTTCCCTGAATATCGAGCTTAACCCGATAAAGATCACCACCTCGGTAAGTGTTCATATTGAACCCTTCGGGCTCCCAGCCCGTCTTCTCAGGATCACCAGTGCCAAAACTGGCAGTCGTAACATAAAGCTCGTTCAGATCCTTACCACCGAACATTGCAGAGGAGGTTTGAGCGGCGGGAATCTCTACACGGCGTTCTTCCTTGCCGTCAGGATCAAATCGCACCACCATCCCGCCATACCATATAGCCGACCAAACAAATCCCTCCGAATCGACAGTCATACCATCTGGAATCCCCCAGTTATCAGGAATGGTAGTAAATACTTGTCTATTTGTGATGCTACCGGTCGTCGGATTATGATCCCATTTATAAATCTCGTGCTTGGGTGAATCAGTAGAGTAAAAAGTTTTTAAATCTGGCGAAAATCCCATCCCATTGCAGAGATCCAATCCATCATCAATTATTTCCGCCGAACCGTCAGGCTTAAATCTGAATAAGGTGCATGAGTCCAAGTGTCCACTTCCACCATAAAGGCTCCCGTCCGGGCCGACACTAATGTCATTTAATTTAAAGGGACGACCATCAACATCGCCGTGATGCAACCAATGGAAATCATCATCAGAATTCCATAATTGAACCCCCTCCCATGTCCCAACAGCAAGCCCGCCACCCTTATTGCGGGTGACACCTGCGACGTTATAGCCCTGATGAAGTAATTTGTTCTCTCCACTGGCGGGGTCGTAATTCCAGAACTTACCTCCCTGAATATCAATCCAGTAAAGTGTCTGAGATTCCACATCCCAAACAGGTCCCTCGCCGACCAGTGCATTCTCAGCCGCGAGTTTCTCTACGTTTTCTCCCATGGATGGCTCCTGTTGCTAATACAAATACGTTCAGAATCGAATCCCTGTTTCAATCACTTATGCCCTTACAGTAACAAATGTGACCCAAGCAATGGCGATACTTGGTAAATTAGTCCCGCGCAAAACGCTTAATATCGGGTATATTTTCGCTGCAACACTATTTGTTTTTCAGAAATTTAGGATCCTGTCATGACATCTGACGTTTACTTCATGGACGCGCGGAGCGACTCGGCCGACACAAGCTTGATTGCAAAAACAGTAACTGTTTTCGACGCTGCGGGACTGGACGAACTAGTTGAACCCGGAGATGTCGTCGCAATAAAACTTCATTGCGGCGAATGGAATTCCAGTGCCTACCTGCGGCCGGTTTATGCCCGTGCGATTGCTGATCGAGTGAAAGAACTTGGCGGACGACCGTTCGTATGTGATACAACCACTCTGACTTATAGTCCGTTTTCGACTCGCGCAACAGAGCTTGATCTCTTGCAAACAGCGGAGAGAAACGGCTTTTCATCTGCAGTCCTTGGCTGCCCGTTCATCGCCGCTGATGGTTATGTAGGAACCAGCGACTACCGAGTTGATATTCCTGAAGGCTATTTACTTAAAGAGGCGTACGTAGCGCAGGCGATCGCTGCAGCCGACGTTCTCATCACCCTGACGCACTTTAAAGGTCACGGTATGGGCGTTATCGGAGGGGCGTTAAAGAATCTTGGAATCGGAGCACAATCAAAACGGGGTAAGTTCAACGTCCATATGGGCGGCCATCCGAAGTACGGCGTAGGAGCCGTAGTGGAGTTCGACGAAAAATTCGTTGTGGACAAAGAAAAAGATGTCGAGTGGGAGCTGATAGAGGAAGCCTGTCCAATTGGACTCTTTGAGATACAAGAAGACAACACAATAGCCTGGGATCGAGACAAATGTATGACTTGCCTTGGCTGTCTTGGTGTGATGAATCCACGCGGCATTTTCCAGCCAAACCAGATGCTGTTTGATGCTACTGATATTGCTATTGGAGACGCAGCCTTAGGAGTAGTGAAAACAGTCCCAAAAGTAGGGTTCGTTACGCTCGCAATCGATGTGTCTCCCAAATGTGACTGTGCAGGCTTCTCAGATATGCCAATCGTTCCGAATCTCGGAGTTTTCGCAAGCACAGATCCCGTTGCAATCGATCAAGCCTGCGTGGACGCAGTTACCAATTCCCCGGGGATCCCAGGATCCCTGAGTGACGAGATGGGTGTAGGAGATGCCGGAGAGCGAAAATTCGATCTCGCCGGAGCCGCCATAGAAGGCCTATCCGAGCAGACAACGATAAATACTGCAGTGGTCAACGGTCTAGGTAGCAGAAACTACGAATTGCATCACGTAGAACCCGTCGGGAGAGAAAAATTCAGGTTCCCTTACGACGAAAGGCCAACTCGTCAGCGATTTGCACGAATGTTTGAAAAATTCCAGCCTTTCCCATTCGACCGCCACGATGGACATGGCTTCGACAGACTGCCTGATGTAGATATCGAGGCAGTCAAACCACACGACGGACCAACCGTAGGAACTCATTCACACGCTCCCTACCACGGCGATGGAACTAGTCACGGACCGAACGGTCACAGTGCCCCAGAGAATCAATGGCATCCCGGAGAAGAAGGTACGCGTTCGCATTCGACGACACACGAACACTGAAAAACAAAGTTTAAGACAACACGATCGTATTAGGAGTTTTTTTTAAATGGCAAGAGCGCAGGATATGCTCGACGAAGCAATAACACTCATTTCAGATGCAGGACAAAACGATCTTGCGGATCGTCTCTCCGCTCAACGTGAAAAATTTTTTTTCACATCCCTTGCGGGTGTTCCACTTGCCAACAAGGTCAAAAAGGCGGGCACCGCTTTAAATGCTGATGGTTCACAAGCAAATCTTTCAGCGGTAGAAGCATTAGTCACCGAGATCGAAGATAAGGCTGATGCTCCTGGAACAGTACTGACCTAATATGACATCCGTATTGGTTACAGGCGGTGCCGGCAGCATGGGTCGACTGGTCTGCAGTCGACTTGCATCCGAAGGTCATACGATCCGAGCTTTTGATCTGGCAAGTGCAAATTTCGAGGGGCTTCCTGATGGTGTTTCTGCCTTACCAGGAGATCTCACATCTGAAATCAGTTTGAAATCAGCGGTCGAGAACGTTGACGTTGTTGTTCATCTGGCGGCAATACTGCCACCGGTAGCCGACCAGCAAATCGAATTAGCCCAAATGGTTAACGTGCAAGGGACAAAGATTCTCATTGAAGCATTGCAATCTAATAACCCCACTGCAAGACTGGTGTTTAGTTCATCCGTGAGCGTTTACGGTAAACCAACTACCGACTCCGAAGTATCCACTTCCGTGCCTTATAACCCAGATGACAATTACGCCAAAACTAAAGCTGAATCTGAACAATTAGTCTTAAACTCGGATCTGGAGTCTTGTGTATTGAGAATCTCAGGGGTTTCGATCCCTGTGTTCCAAGAGCCACCTGAAGCATGGCCTTTTCTCCCAGATCAAAAAATTGAATTCATACACAGAGACGATGCAGTGGCCGCAATCACCTCAGCGGTAACAGCAGAATTAGACTCCACGACCAAAATCATCAATGCCAGTGGTGGTAAAACTTGGCGTATGAAAGGATCTCAGTACGTCGCGGATTACTTCAAAATGATCGAGGTCAATCCTGATGAGGCTATATACCAGTCGTCCGCAGGTCACTTCGCCTGGTATTCAGACGAGGGCGGAAACAGTCTACTCAAATATCAGAACAATTCTTACCATGATTATCTTGATCAGTTACAGGGCGATATTGACCGTCTCATGAACGAGTAACTTTCGGAAAAGGCCTTTTGGATCAAACCGAATCATTATCTCGCTGCGACAATTTTCCGACTAGATAACCGGAGCACTAACGGTCAACCTTATTGACGATGATTCTCCTGTGGTAGCTGTGGAATAACTCTTACCCTGTTCTACATAAACGACATCACCTGTATCAGCAACAAATGAGTCCTCACCTTCAACGGACCAGGTGATCTTGCCTTTTACTACAACCCACCAGCGATTTTCTTCAGAATGCATCTTCGAACCAGAAGAGCGGCCAGGCAATTCATGAGTATAGGTAGCATAATTCCGATTGTCGGAAACAACTATTTCCGACCAGTCAGTGGAAGTGCCATTCCTATCAACAAGAACTTTCAGTTTTGTATGTATCAAATTAGGACTGGACTGACCATCATCCACAGGTATTAATCGACAAGGGGGGACACCTTTTATGTCATGGTTGCTATTTGGATGAGTTACCCCGAACCGAATCGCCTGCACACCCTCTTTTGGTCGGATGTCATGCGCAAATCCAGCAGGGGCCATAATTATGTCTCCCCAATTAGAAAGGACCGGTTCATACTGCCCAATCTGCCATTGGGTCCGACCATCCAGGGCTATCCACCACTCATTGAAATCAGGATGGATATGAGGGTCCGGCGGGGTACCAGGAGGCCCAGATATCCAAACCGCACGATTTCTTCCGTCTTCGAGCAGTTGCTCGGCCCAACTCTCGCCTTCACCATGCCGCCCCATAATTTCCGAGTGACGAGTTATGCGCGAATTCATAGGCGCTGCAGAAACCATTAATAATTCTCCTAATTCTCACCTTGGGACTGAGTCGATATAGCTGCCTGCATCATGGCCCTAGCATACCCGACAGTGTAGGCAAACCCTGTATACGTCGTAGCAGATATTCCGTCGAAAGGAAATTCTGTATCAGCATCGTTTGCAGGGGGATGCTCCGGATAAATCAATCGTGGGTATTTCTGCCTAACGAGTTCACTCATTACGGCAAACATATCTACCTGTCCCTCATCAATCCAAACTTCGGTGTAGTCAAGATTCGGCACACGTGAGACAACATTGCGAAAATGAACATGGTTGATTTGATCCCGTAAGCCGAAATAGCGACATACCTCAACTGGATCGTGCCCAAGTTCTTTTGTCACTCCACAGTCAAAAGTTATCCCATTAAATGGGCTAGGAACAATATCAGTAAATTTCTTCCACCCGTCCAGGGTGCTCATTATTTGTCCTGACCCTCGGCTGACGGGGGCAGGAGGGTCATTTGGATGAAGTGCCAAACGTACATTAGCTTCTTCCGCGACCGGAATGACAGCTTTTAAAAAATAGGTGACGTTATCCCACATGTCAGATAATGAATGCTCTTCCTCACCAACGAGGGGCGGTAAATCTTTTACCCGTTGATAATTAAATTCCATTAACCCAGAACCACCTCTTCCGGGCACCACGCGATAGCCTTCAACTATACGATGGGCGTAAAAGTTATACTCCATCACTGGCAGGCCCTGCCTGCCAGCAATTCGAATCGCCTGATTAATGATTTCAATATCCTCGTCGCGCCCTTGCTCTCCAAATCGCACCCGTGACGAAGGGTTGAACATGACGTTTCGTAACTCTAGACCTGCGGCAGAAGCTCGGTCGATGTGCCGTTTCAAGTTCTGGTCAGTCCAAGTTTCAAGTCCGCCAGTGTCAAGTCCGGCCATACTAACTCCCGTCACCCCAAGTTGCTTTACACGCCTAAGAGACCGATTTTCAAGGTTCTCCAAGAACAATGTGAGTGTCGGAGTATCGTTGGACTCAGCCCAGTGACCCTGATTTTTTATGGAATCATCAATACCTTCAGCATCGTAAATCATGCGTTCATCCTAACCTGAGAAATTCGATCACCAAATTTTCGCTTTATCGTTGCATCCCGTGCGCCACATAACAGTGATCACGACGATGAGACAGAATAACTGAAGAAACCGCAAGGTATGAATAAAAATTATGCAAAATTTATAAATTGAGAGCACTCAAAAAGATGGATTCAGGATTTTGTTCACAGAGTTAACTAATTTCTCTAATCTCCTAAAGTAAACATAGCAAGAGCCTTATTCGGGGTACTCTTAAATAACAATTCCAAACATCGGACGAAATTATCACTAGGAGCAGAGGTATAAATGCCTGAATGGTGGATTGAAGCAACTTTACCTTCAGCCGTTTTCATCTGCCTATTTCTTTTGTGGGTGCTAATACCGGCTCCGGATGGCGAATCTGATTTTGCAAGCAGGTTGCGGGACAGGTTCCGCAAATAATGTTTGCATCAGCCGATCGAAAGAGACTCATAGTAGGCCTGCTGATATTAGCAATCGTTTTAGGCTTGTTTTTGGCTTTTAACCGTTTACCAAAAATCGGAATAGTTGGCGAAGATCTGGATGCCGTCAATTCCCCTACTAGTCAGTGTTTCCAGGGATTTTGTATTGAACGCGATCCTGGAGTGAGTTTTGTAACTCGCTGGCTGAATTTCTCTGTTTCATACCTACGCCTTGTAACCGTTGGCATGACTTTCGCATTCGTCACGGCCGGTTTAGCTGAAGCTTTTCTTTTTTCAAAATCTGTAGGAAAAGGCCTGCCAACAGCAGGGGTGTTTAGACGAACCGTCCAGGGAGCGGCAGCAGGAGGAGTAATGAACCTTTGTTCTGCCTGCATCGTTCCTGTGTCATCCGCCTTTCATAAACGAGCGAGCGTTGAGGGTGCTGTTGCAATGGTGCAAGGATCGACCACACTAAATATTCCGGCACTTGCGATGGTATTTTTTGTGTTTAGTCCGGTACTTGGAATAAGTCGACTTGCCTTGGCTGTGGTCGGGGCCCTAATCATCGGACCAATTGTTGTTTTAAGTATCAGAAAAGATCGAGTTAAAGCTGTAGAAATACCTGATTCATTTGTAGACAACCCAGACCATGCAGGATGGAAAGAAACGCTGGCACCAGCTTTCAGACACTGGGGAAAGGCAAGTATTGGCTACGCCATCAGGCTTTCACCCATCATGATAGTCGCAGGCTTTGCTAGTGGTTTAGTCATTCAATGGCTAAACCCTGAAGTCGTTGCCACCTATCTTGGAAACGATGTCCGGGGCATATTAATCGCCGCAACATTTGGAATACTGATAAACGTCCCACTGCTTTTCGAGATTCCTTTGGTCGCCCTACTGCTGCTGCTTGGCATGGGAACAGCACCGGGCGCAACATTGCTTTTCAGCGCTGCTGCAGGTGGGCCTGTAACTTTCTGGGGTCTCGCAAAGTTAATGCCAAAAAAAGGGCTCGCTACATTCGCTACCGCAACATGGGCAGTTGGAGCTTTAGGCGGTTTACTGGTCCTTTTTGGCGGAAACTACTTCTGGGAAGAGGCAGGACTCAGTGACAGGATTAAAAAAACTACAGAACAAAGATCAATTCAACAGTTATTCCAAGCATCTGGTTACGTCCCTTCTGAAAACACAATTAACTCTGAAGTCTTCGATGGAGTTGCTGCCAAAGATGAATTCGCCCCTTTCCAAAATATCGCTCCGCAGATTGGAGATGACGCCCTGATCGAAAACCGTTACCCAGGAGTAGTGATTTTTGATTTCGACAGAGATGGAGACTTGGATTTCTACGTTACATCCGCCGAATCAAATGCCGTGTTCCAGATCACTCGTGGCGGGGCCAATAAGTTATTCAGAAATGATGGAAATATTTACACGGATGTTGCCGCATCAGCCGGCGTCGCTGCAGATGACCACAACTCGACTGCCGTAGCTGCTTGCGATTTCGATAATGACGGCTATCAAGATCTTTATGTAGGTGCTCAGGGCCGTATCGGAGACAACTTGGATTACCGTTCTCTTGCCCAGCATCCTAATCTAGCCGTTGTAATGCAAGATCGATTATTTCACAACAACCGTGATGGCACCTTTACAGATATCACGGCAAGCGCCTTCGCTGAGCACGTGAACATCCGGTCGGCTGCCAGCGTAGCTTGTGGTGACTTAGACAATGACGGCTGGGTTGATATATATGTCGGCAATCGGGCAGATCAAGATTTCGTCCGATTTGATAGTTCGCGTCATCATGGGCATTACAACACGCTGTTCCATAATAACGGTGATCTCACGTTTTCTGATCGTACAGTCCAAGCAGGATTGATCTCACCAGAAATTCGAATGCTTGACCAAGATGGCAATCCAATCAAGTTCCCAAGGCCGGGTGGAGCATCTCTCGAAGGATTTGACACCAATATGGTTGATGGAGAAGGGAATGTAGTAGGAGATCCTGCCGGGCAGACTTGGGCAACTGCAATGTTCGATCATGATTCAGATGGTGACCTCGACCTTTGGGTTGGAGACGATGGGGATAGGCTCAAGGTATATCGCAACGACTCTACGGACGACGGAATGGTGTTCACTCCTATAGCAAAGCAATTAGGCATCGATCAAGTTGGTCAGTGGATGGGTTTCGCGATCGGCGACTACGATGGAGATACTGATCTAGACGTGTTTGTGACGAACATGGGATTCCAACCACTCGGCCGACTGCGACCGACAACACCTTCGGCCGATTGTGCCTACTATCACTCGACGGACTATGGAACCTGTTTCCATGCGCTTATAGAGAACCGCGTCAACGAAAGTTCTGACCCCGATCGACATGGAGCATTCCACTTTGTTACGGGACAAACGGAAGTCATTCCCAGTCCGCTTCTTCCCCCTGACTCTCTAGGGGAGAAATTTCAACCGGCTGATAACTCAGTCATCTCTGGACTTGAAGCGTATGAATTTGGTTTTGGTACGGCCTTTTTTGATATGGACAATGATGCAGATCAAGACCTTTACTGGTTAGGATCATTGGGATCCAGAGGAGAAGGTCCAAACGGAAACATAGCAATTGGTTTTGGAAGGATGCTGCAAAACACTGGAGATAAATCTTTCAAAGACGTCACCGTTGAATCTCGAACTATAGACGCATTGGCGGTGGACTACTCACTTCTAGACTCCGAGCACCCTTCTTTCAACGCTCCCAAACAACGTCTTGGAGGGATGTACCACGAAAACGGTAAGGGTGTCGCTGTGGGCGATCTGAACGCTGATGGATTTATCGATGTTATCGGTACCAACAGCAATGGAGAAACATTTAACCATGATGGAGAACTTGAAGTAGCAAGTGGTCCCCTATTCGTCTGGATGAACGGAGGTGGAGATAACAACTGGATATCGTTCAGATTACAAGGACGCATGGCCGTGGATGGAACCGGCTCAAACGCCGATGGTATAGGAGCTAAAGTTAGCGTCTTTCACAACTCTGAAGGCAAAGAGCTAATTACCCAGATGCAAGAAGTGATGGGATCATCGAGTTTTCTCTCAATGAGTTCACTAGATTCTCACTTCGGAGTTGGTGGCGCCACTTCCGTAGATGTAGCGGTCGAATGGCCTAGTGGTAAAACCACAACCATAGAAAACTTAAGCGTCAATGAACTATACGAAATTTTCGAGGCTGCGGATTAATCAATCCGGCAAATCAACACTACTAGGTTTCGTAAAAATCGCCAATCCCAGTCCCATAAGTGAAAATACCATCACCAGGATATAAGCAAGTTTCCATCCGTCTAGAAACGATGCGCTGGCCGCCTGATTGCCTGTGATTTCACTCAAAGGAATATCAAAACCATCGGCTGCCATAACTCCTACGACAACAGCGGATGCTATAGCCTGCCCGGTCACGTTGCCGACATTACGCGTGAGATTCGTAAGCGCACCGACCACTCCAAAAGCTTCTCTCGGGACACTACCCAAAATCGTACTGTTATTAGGCACTCCCCAGAGTCCCATAGCCAGGCCATTTATCAAAAGTACGACCATGATAATCCACAGAGATGTATCCCCATTAAAAAACGTGAAAGCTAGCGCCGTAATCACGACAATCAAGAATCCGGCAACGGTAAACGGTCTCTCTCCAATCCGATCACCCAACCGACCGGACGTGCTGGCAGCAATAGCCATGCCTAATGACGTAAGAAATAAAATTCCACCAACGGCTGCTTCCTGGATATCACGCAAGCTGATCAAGTAAATCGGAACCAGGAATCTGACGGTGGTTGTTCCCAAAAATCCTAAAAATCTCGTCACAACCGCCATGGTCATGACGAGATTTTTGAACATCCGCAATTGCAACATCGGGGAATCCGAATTGAGTTCCCACCATACAAAAAACGTGAATAAGCACACCGCAGAAACAAGCCCTCCAAGAATAAAAGGAGAAAATATTGCTACCCCTAGTGGGTTATTGATCAAGATCACTAACACCGTGATAGTCAATGCAGAAACAACAGCACCTATCCAATCGAATGATTCATGGGAATCTGTCTGTTGTTCACTAACGACTTGTTCATCGAGAATGAAATAACCAGCAATAAACGCAATAACAATTGGTACTGTGAGCAACAAGAAAAGTGCTTGCCAAGGTAAGAATTGCAATACGAGGCCTGCGATAACCGGGCCCATTGCTCCCCCGATCGCTACAGAGGTTGTTTGAGCACCAATACCTTTACCGCGCTCATGTGGAGGGAATATTGAAAGAACCATAGCAGTCCCTACTGACTGTCCCATGGAATTGCCGACCGCAGCGACAATTCTTGCAACTATAAGCAAGCCAAATGTTGGAGCAAATGCAGTGAACACCGATCCGCCACCAAATAAAACCAAACCCATGAGATGAACTTTCTTTCGGCCGATAATGTCGGCCATTCGGCCCATTGGCAGCATAAAAGCCGAGATTGTCAGTCCTTGAGCAATAACAACCCATGACGCTGCACGAAGGGTCACGCCGAAAGTTTCTGCAATTTGAATCAGCGCGATAAACACCATACCCATACTCGCTACCATCGTGAAAAACGAAATGCCGATTGCTGTGAACGCTATCCATTTATTAGTCGACGGGGCACTCTTATTAAAATTTCCGGCTATGGGTTTCTGATTGAGATCACTCAAATTGCAAAGCTCTGATTTGATATACGGTTAAATCTCAACACGACAGGAATATTGCCCTCACTATTTAAAACAAACGTTGATGGATTATGAAAAAAGTAGGTGTACTTAAGCAGATCGCTGCTCGATCCAATCAAGATCAAACTCAAACCCAAAACCTGGAGCATTGGACGGAGTGAGATAACCGTCTTTAATTACCGGTGTACCTGGAAGAACCACTAACTCTTCTAACGGTACGCCAGGGGGAGCAACTCCTTCGGAACGTTCAGCCCACATTACGGCGGACATGGCATACGCGAGGTGTTGTCCATATGGATAGTTGGTCGAAGCATGTGGAATAACTGTCAAACCGTGAGCTTCGGCTAAATGACAAATCTTGATCCCAGCCGTAAGTCCACCAACCCACTGTAAATCTGGTTGAAATATATCGACAAGACCATGACTGGCGGCCAGGGCAAACGGATGTATAGAGTACCAATGTTCACCGGTTGCTAGCGTCTGATAAGGAATCCTCTGGCGCAAATTAAAGTAACTGTCCATATCCTCCGGGAGCATGTAGTCCTCGAGCCACTTTATGCGATACGGGCGCAATATCTCGGCAAGCCTGACCATGTAGTCGGTGTTCATTGACATCCAACAATCAACAGCGATTTCGATATCGCTACCCACTTGCTCACGTGTTTTTGCAACCAACTCTTCGGTCCGATTGAGTCCAGCCAGACCAGCGTCTGGACCTTCTCTCAGAAAAAGTTTTACAGCTTTAAATCCTAGTTCCAAGAACCAGTCAATTGAGTTATGAGTACCGTACGACAGGTCTGTGTTACTTGCATAACAAAAAATTTTTTCTTTCTGTGGTCCGCCAATCAATTCGTAAACAGGCTTACGCAACAATTTACCTTTCAAATCCCACAGGGCATTATCGACAGCACTAATTGCAAAACTGGAGACCCCAGCCGTGCCATAAGGAGCCGTGGCTTTTTGCATCAGGTCCCAAATTCGTTCAGTTGCCATGCAATTTTCCCCCTCAACCATTGGGCCAATATGCTCATTAATCAATGAAACCGTGACGCCACTATGAAGAGTCAATCCAAATCCCCAAGTTCCATCATCTGCCGTCACCACACAAGCGGTCCGATTCCATTCATTGCCCCAATCTGACCGTTTCAACTCCGGGTATCTCTGCATGGGACTCACAAAACCATCTGTCTGTATCTTGGGAACACGTGGCGCAGTCTTGACTTGAGGAGTCGCGTCAATTTCAACTGCTTTCACTGATCTGATCTTCATAATGTTTCGTCTCGTGTGTAGTTATTTGGTCAATTCTTCATGAGCGCTTTGGAAAGCTAGATTTTGCTATTCACCGCGAAACTGCTTATCGGAATTTGCCCGCATAAAGTCCATGTTCATTTCAATTCCAAGGCCTGGAGCATCGGACATATGCAACTTACCATCTCGAACGTCTAAAGGAGTTTCAATAAAGTTGTCGTATGCAACTAGTCTGTGGCGAGCTGTTTCGAGTTTATAGAAATTGGGAACGGTCATCATAACCTGCGCCCCAGCGAGCACATTAATTGGACCGCTGGCATCATGGGGCGAAATCGGGACATAATAAGCTTCAGCCATCGTCGAAATTTTCTTCAACTCTGATATTCCCCCGGTCCAAGTCACGTCTGGCATTAGAAAGTCGGTTAGATCCTGCTCGAGAACGGCTACAAATTCCCAACGGGTATGAAGCCGTTCACCTACAGAAATGGGAAGATCAATTTGATCACGTACATTTTTTAATGCATGGGTGCTTTCGACAGGTACGGGTTCTTCCCACCAGTGAATGTTCGAAGAGGCGACACTCCGTGACAAACGAACGGCGGTAGGCACATCGAAGCGACCATGAGCATCAATAAGCAACTCCATTTCAGGACCTGCCCCTTCGCGGAAAGCTGCTGTTATTTCATTCCCCTCTGCCTCACCCTGAGCGGTCATCTTTCCACTCAAATAACCGTTACTTTCCTCCGGCATACTCGGATACGGATCAAATTTCATAGCTGTATGCCCCGAATCTGCAATCTCCTTCGCCTGCCTCTTTGCTTCGTCAGGCCCAATATTGGGATCAGGATGGGTATAAAGCTCGATGCTTTCTCGTACAGGTCCACCCAATAGATTGTAGATCGGCTGATTTAATGCCTTCCCACGGATATCCCATAGCGCTATATCAATACCACTAATGGCATTCGTCGTAGCGCCACGAGAACCCATATAAGTGAAGCGTCTGAAAATTTTGTTCCAGATCATTTCAATGTAAAGGGGGTCATCTCCCTGCAACATGGGTTCCAATTGTTGAAGAACAGCACAGACTGCTCGATTAGCAGCCGGGTACGTTGTCGTCACTTCGCCCCAACCGGTAATTCCCTCATCTGTCTGGACCTCTACAAATATGTACTCGCCCTGTCGACCAAAATTGTAAGCAGCGGTAGCCAGAAGCAGCCAAGGGGTTATCTTTGTGATTTTCATGAAGGTTTCCTAGTACAGAAATTTAGTCTGAGTACCTGTATTTGCGATACAAGTTTCACAAGGAATCACCCGTGCCACAAGGGGTTTACCTGTGTGAAAAAAAAGCCGATTTGCTAATCCGTAAACGGGATTACCAGCAATTAACACTTAAATTCCTAAATAATTACTGACTATCATGAGGCACTCGTTTTAGAGAACGATCAAATCAGAATGACCCCAGTTATGCCAATAAATAAACAGACAAAAGTTGAGAACATCGTAGTTATCGGTGCAGGTTCCGCTGGCCTAGCAACAAGCTACTGGCTCACGAAAATGAAACTAAACCATATAGTCCTCGAGCGAGGCGAGATCGGTAATACTTGGATCAACGAGAGATGGGATGGGTTTCACCTTGTGAATCCAAATTGGGCGGTGCGTCTGCCAGGTTTTCACTACACCGGATCGGAACCAGAAGGTTATTTATCTAAAGATTCCACAGTTGCATATTTACATGATTACGCAAGGGATTTCGATTCCCCGGTGCGCACGCATGTCACAGTCGAATCACTACTGAAAAAAGATAGCTCTTACCTTCTAAATATTTCCAACGAACAAAACATCGATGCTCGATGCGTAATTGTTGCAACCGGAGCATTCGGTATACCAAAAATTCCTGATTATGCGTCACGGATTATCAAGCCCATCAAGCAAATACACTCGTCAGAGTACAAAAACCCTCACAGCTTGCCAGACGGTTCAGTACTGGTCGTGGGCTCTGGCCAGTCGGGAGCTCAAATAGGTGAAGAGCTTCTAGAAGCCGGAAGAAAAGTTCTTTTATCAGTTGGGAAGGCTGGCAGACGACCTCGACGCTATCGTGGGCGCGATTCATCTTGGTGGAACTACGCTATGGGCAGTTTTGATAAGACAATCGACGATGTCGAGTCAATTCACGAATCAAGATTCGGTTCCTCAGCCCACACGAGTGGGACTAAGGGAGGTCACGATATATATCTGCGCGAGATGGCCAAAAACGGTATGCAGTTAGTAGGCTCTGTAAGTGGGGGAAGCGGAGACCTCCTAACAATGGATTCTGGATTATTAAACACTCTAGATCAGGTGGACAATTATCCTGTCGAATGGAAAAAGAGCGTTGACGAACATATTGAAAAATTTGGTATCAAAGTACCGTTGGAGGATACGATCGAACCCCAGGGACTCGGAAGATATCCTGTATCGGAAGGTCCAACATCATTGAATCTAATCAACTCGGGAATAAAAACTATCATATGGGCCACAGGTTTCAAATACGACTTTGATTGGATCAAATTACCCGTCACAGATGAATACAATTTTCCAATTCAGCAACGAGGCGTAACTGAATTTCCAGGTCTATATTTCATGGGGCTGCAATGGATGTACGGGTCAAAGTCGGCTCAGTTCATAGGCGTCGGTGAAGATGCAGAGCACGTATCTAAGCACATCGCTGGTCTCTTCAATTAGTGACCAAACCCGATTGAGCACTACGAAGGATCAGGCAGTCCAATTAAACACCTCCTTTATTTTGTTCAAACAGTGATTTTACGCTAGGTAAGAAAACCGTTAGTTCATTACATCAGGTAAAGTGCGCCACAAATTACATTCAGATATAGATCAAGGGTTATCTCAAAATGACACAAATGTCTGGTGCCGCCTTCCTAGCTGAGACCATGCACGGCTATGGTGTTACGCACTTCTTTTTTATGCCGGTTATCGTCGATGATGCGATGCCACACATGGAAAAACTTGGAATAACACGAGTAATGGCCCACAGTGAAAAGCCCGCGGCTTACATGGCGGACGGTTACGCACGGGTTAAAGGATCTGTCGGTTTCTGTGGCGCACAGTCGGTTGGAGCTACGAATCTTGCTGCAGGGTTACAAGACGCATACCTAGCAAATTCCCCAGTTATTGCTCTGACAGGCCGTCTGTCTCAGGAACAACAAGATCGAAACGCCTACCAAGAAGTTGACCACAGCAGACCATTTTCAGCCAATACTAAATACAGTGCCAGAGTAGACAAAACCGATCAGTTACCGATGTACCTACGGCAGGCCATTCGTGAGGCGACCACAGGAACACCAGGTCCAGCTCACCTGGATTTGGCGGGTATTGCCGGTGGAGAAATCAGCAAGAACAGCGCAGATATGGAAGTGGTAATCGAAAATCAATTCTCAAGCCTGCCGCCTTTTAGACCGGAACCGGATTCGAGTTCGGTAAATGCAGCACTTAGCGCTCTAGGAAGTGCTAAAAAACCGTTAATTATTGCGGGTGGGGGCGTGAAAACATCAGGCGCTAGTAAACAGCTAATCGAACTGGCAGAACGCTTGAATATCCCAGTAGCAACAGCATTAAATGCTAAAGAAACATTCCCTGCAAATCACCCGTTAGCTGTTGGGGTCCCTGGATCCTACTCACGAGCCTGCGCCAATCAGGCAGTGGCTGAAGCCGATTTAGTTTTCTTCATTGGCAGTCATACCGGTGGACAAGTCACAAATGACTGGAAGCTCCCACGGACAAAGACGCGAATCATCCAAATGGATATCAATGCCGCTGAACTGGGACGTTCATTCCCCATTGAAGTAGGTCTTCAATCTGACATTCAGGCAGGACTTCAAAAAATGCTACGTTCGACGGGCGAAGTTGGAAAAGCCAGTGATGAACAGGATCGGGCAACGTGGGTAGCCCACGTTCAAAACTTGGTGGATGATTGGAAAGCCAGCGTAGATCAACTGTGGAACTCTGATGACATGCCTATGCGAACCGAACGATTATCCAAAGAACTAGCTGATCACCTTCCTGGCGACGCTATCCTAGTGGCTGATACAGGTCATTCAGGCATCTGGACAGGGACAATGATAGATTTCTCCAGCCCAGACCAATCTTTCATCAGGTGTGCGGGTTCCCTAGGCTGGGCATTCCCAGCTGCCTTTGGCGCTAAAGCAGCTGCCCCCGACCGACCGGTGATCACGTTCGCTGGCGATGGGGCCATGTGGTATCACTTCATGGAAATGGACACGGGTGTCCGTTATGGATTAAATACGGTAACCGTTGTAAATAACAATGCATCACTGAATCAGGAGCGTGCATTAAACGAACGCAATTACGGTGGTCCGCTTCCAGGCTCAGACGAACTATGGAAGCTGACCAATGTTGATTTTGCTGCTATGGCAGAACAGATGGGCGGCTTAGGAATAACAGTAACTGAGCCTACGCATTTTGAAGGGGCACTGGATCAAGCATTGAATGCTGACAAACCTGCGGTGATTGATGTTAAAACCAACATAGATAGTATCGCTCCGAAAGCCTGGGACTAGCGAACTTACTTTTATAAGAATTAGAAACAGGCCTGAGAGAACACCAGGTGTTCCCCTCCTTAACGCCTCAACACTCACATCTAACATCATGGAGACATAAATGCTCGCAGCTGGAACGGGACGGACCGACATCACACCACCGATCGGAATAGCTCACGCAGGTTGGGGTGCACAATCTCATGAAGGCGCAGAGGGTATCGACATGCCTCTAACAATCACTGCACTCGTGATCGAGTCCAGTGGCAACACAAGCGCATCAGAGCGCATAGCAATTCTAGACATCGACACTTGCATGCTAGTGGATGCCTACGACATCGTTATCAGGCGTGCAGTAAATGAAGCAACAGGAATCCCCCACTCCAACCAGCGTATAGCGTACACGCACACTCATTCAGGGCCGATAGAGGGCCTGTCCTGGATAGCTCAGGGTTCAGAAATGATTAAGCCATGGTTCGATTCAATGGGCCCAGCCTCAGCCAAAGCCGTCGAAGAAGCAATATCTAAACTTACAGATGTTCGTGTTGACTCTGGGGCCGGTCATTGTGAAATCAACATCAATCGTCGGCCTGTCAGTCATACGGGTGAAGTTTTTACAGGCCGCAACCCCAATGGTTTTGTTGATCATGAAGTGCTCGTCACTGCAATCGATGATCTTGAGGGTAAACCCATCGCAACCTTAGTCAACTACGCCTGCCACCCAACAATCATGGGACCGGAAAACCGCCTAATCACTCCCGACTACCCGGGGGTGGTACGAGAAACCGTCGAAAATATCATCGGTGGTACGTGCCTATTTCTACAGGGAGCGGCCGGCAACCAAGGACCAGTAGAAGGATTTACCGGTGATACCGCCGTTTACCGGCGGCTCGGACAACAACTAGGAATAGAGGCTTCAAGAGTTCGCCTTAAAATCGATCCCGTACCGAGAGAAGAAAAACTTGAAACAATTTTGGCCTCTGGTGCTGATCTGGGCATTTATTCTTTTGATCAAGTCGGAGAATCTGACGACTCTTTCGGATCACTCGATTCTGTAGCCTCGCTTGCCATCAAGGAAATGCCTCCAGAATCAGAAGTACAAGCTAATTTCGACCGAATAACGGCCAACCTTGATAACGTACGGAAAAATGGGGGTTCGATAGACGAAATAAAACAGGCCGCATTCCCAGCAAAACGCGAAACACTTCTATTGCGCCACACCCAAACTTTTGGAAGAGGGGGAGGAACGCACGATATACCGATCCAAGTGATTCGCATCGGAAACACCGCTCTGGTTGCCATTCCGGTAGAGCCTTTTGCGGAAATCGGCACAGCGGTGAAAGAACGATCTCCCGCTGACTGGACATTATTTTCTGGGTATTCAAACGGATACTACGGATATTTACCGATGGCGTACGCGTACGCGGAAGGGGGCTATGAAGTTGGACCAACTGCACCTTTCGAACCCGGAGCAGCGGAACAGATGATTGAAGATTGCCTAGAGGCAATTAACAAGCTATGGAATCACGGCTAACACCCTTAGGAGTCCTAATCAAATCATGACCGACACTGCTGATGGACCAAAAATCGGAATATCAATAAGTAATTTCGACGACTCGACGCTTAGACGTGTACGCCAGCTAGGAATCACCACCGTTCACTCTAGTGGCGGCATTCCGAGCCCGAATACAAACTTTGGCCTTGAAAAGCACCTCCCATGGACCGAAAAAATGCTTGGATCCGACCTGAATGCCCTTAATGCACACGGCATGAGGATGGGGGCAAAAATGATCACCGGATTCCCAAAAGCCATCTATGGTCGTCCGGGTAGAGATGAAGAAATCGAGGCAGTCATAGAATCCGTCAAAGTCGCGGCATTATTAGAAATACCAGTGATCGAATATAACTGGTATGTCCACCGAGCTACCGAGGGATACTATCTAGTAGAAGGACGTGGCGGATCAAGATATAGGGCATTTGATTATAAAAAGGTCGAAGGTTTACCACCATTGCCAGACGAAGGTGCCCACACAGCTAATGAGGTGTGGGACAACATCACATACTTCCTCGAAGCAGTGATACCAGTCGCATCGGAAAAAGGTGTTCGGTTTGCATTACATCCTAATGATCCACCGGCACCAATCAGTAGAGGATCCGAACAAATCATGGGCAGTGTTGCCGGATGGAAGAATCTGGTAAACATCGTAGACAGCACATCAAATGGAATAACTTTCGATTGCGGGGTCACCCGTGAACTAGGTGAAGACCCTGTAGATACAGCACGATATTTCGGTGAAATGGATCGAATAAACCATGTGCACTGGCGAAACGTAATTACTGAAATCCCCGGACAAAAATATACCGAGGTATTTTTAGACGAAGGTCAAGTCGATATGCAAGCTGTAATGGAAGAATTGGTCAGGCAAGGCTATCCACGAATGGTCTACCCCGAACATCCGCCAATCATTGATCACGATGAGGAGTTCAAGCCCAAACAATCTAGTGAGGGATACGCAGGTTTGGCTTACACAGTCGGCTACGCAAGAGCTTCTCTGAAAGCAGCACTGCGAGCCTGATCTGCTCCTTTACGCTCGAGGAACCAAAAAGATAGTATCCGTTTTACGCAACTAGCAACCAACCAAGAGAGTCGACGATGTATAACCTCAATCACATCCATTTGAAATCCAATGATCCAGAGAAAACAGCAAAATGGTGGGTTGAAACGTTTGGATTCGAGATAGTGGACGACTCGACACGCGAAACAGGAGACCGATTCATCAAATGCCGGTCGGGTAACGGCGTTCCAGTCAATATATCTGGACCGCTGGACGGTCAAGTCTTACCCGTAAGTGACTCAGGTCCAAACTTAGGGCTAGAACACTTCGGATTCGATGTAGAAAACATCGATGATGAACTCGAACGTCTTGCAAAACTAGGAGCGCCACTAGTCGATGGTCCGAACAAATTACCCGACGGCACTCGGTTTTGCTGGGTTAGCGCTCCGGACAATGTCCGAGTCGAACTAATCCAGTGGCCCACTTAAAACATCAATTGATCGAAACCCCTTGCATTGTCAATGTCTAAAACATGAATCGCTCCACAATATCCGGTTTACAAGAAAAATCGGCAAGCGACAACGAAATTCGATCCACATGGGGTATTTTTTGGTCAGATAGCTCAATGCTTTGTGATATACAACGGCACATCTAGATTAATATGCGAGTATCGTGATCCAGTTTCCAACAAGCTGGACACAACGTAAGTACATAAAAGGACATTGCATTGAAAGCGGTTGTATATAAAAAACCATTTGAAGTTGCAGTCGAAACAGTACCCGACCCTCAAATCGGCCACCCCAACGATGCAATTGTAAAAATCACATCTTCGTGCATATGCGGATCTGATCTGCACATGTACGAGGGTCGCACCGCCGCAGAGCCTGGAATCGTATTTGGGCATGAAAATATGGGTGTGATCGTAGAGATAGGATCTGCTGTCAAAGACCGCAAAGTTGGTGACCGTGTTGTCATGCCATTCAATGTCGCATGTGGCTTCTGTAAAAACTGCCTTGGCGGTTACACAGGATTTTGCACAACGGTCAACCCAGGTTTCGCAGGTGGAGCATATGGATACGTTTCTATGGGACCGTGGGTCGGCGGCCAAGCAGAACTAATGCAGGTTCCATTTGCCGATTTCAATTGTCTCCCATTACCTGAAGGCACTGATTATGAAGCAGATTTTGCATTGCTGGCCGATATCTTCCCTACTGGTTACCACGGTACGGAATTGGCAGGAGTTACTCCCGGAGAACGGGTCGCTGTATTCGGAGCGGGGCCGGTCGGGTTAATGGCAGCTTACAGCGCCGTTTTACGTGGTGCCTCTACAGTTTTTTCAGTCGACCACGTCCAGGAACGTCTAGATAAAGCGGCTGAAATAGGAGCAATTCCTATCAACTACGATGACTCAAATCCGGTAGATCAAATCAAATCTCACTTGGACGGCGATGGCGTGGACAAAGGAATTGACGCGGTCGGTTACCAGGCCACATCGGCAGGATCATCTGCAGCCGGTGGTGAGCAAGACGAAGTTCCCAACATCGTCCTAAATCAGTTAATCGACGTAGTTAACCCTACCGGAGCCTTGGGAATACCCGGGCTGTACGTCCCGTCAGATCCCGGTGGTGTGGATGAACGTGCAAAACACGGTGCGCTGGCGATCAATTTCGGGCAGCTGTTTGAGAAAGGTCTCCGGCTAGGAACCGGGCAATGTAACGTCAAACAATACAACGCACACCTAAGGGACCTGATTATCGCCGATCGTGCAAAGCCGAGCTTCGTCGTTTCCCATGAGATCGCTTTGGATGAAGCTCCAGCTGCATACAAAAAATTTGATCGGCGCGAAGACGGCTACACAAAAGTTATCCTGCACCCATAACTTACTAAATGGTTAGGATAGGTGGCACGAACTTACTCTGAGCTTGATTGGACTGGTCGGGGTTTAACGCGATTTCACAAGTTTTGTGTAGCGACCGCCTATCAACCACTCGCCCGAATATATGTTCCCATCATTATCAGTTGCTATGCCATGAGGGCTGTTGAATTTTCCAGTTTGCAAAACACGGCTTCGGACAGGGTTGCCATTATCATCTAGGTTATTTGGCCAACCAGGTATGTCGTCTGGGCTATTGCGTTCAATTCTGGATATTGACTCATTTTCACCTATGTAAGTAACAAAGCTGTCGTCGAGATCAAACACAGCAAGACGGGCTCGTAACTCTGCAACAATCATGTATTGTCCATCGACAGCAAACGCGCTAGGGCTTGTCAGCACTTCTTCACCAAATACCCGCTTGTAGACACCCTCTAGGTCATAAACTTGAACCCGCCTATTTGCGCGATCGGCTACATAAAGTTCAGGGTCTGCCTTACGGTAGTCAACCCACACTCCGTGGGGGCAGTCAAAACGGCCTGCGTCGCCTTCTTCACCGTTGATAGACCCAATAAGATTTCCAGCGGAATCCATTCTATGCACAATACTTTCGCCATAACCGTCAGCCACCCACACGTCTCCATTGCCCCCTGATCCAGTGTCGAAAACAGTCATCGAAGTAGGCGCAAAATTGCCATGCTCATATACAGGATGTTCTGGCGTGGAAATAGTTTTCTTCGGCTGCCCAGTCAGAGAAACACACAGCACCTGCCCTCCTCTTTCACCAGGCACCGGGTCATATCCGCTGGATTTGAGATTCTTTCTCCCCGGGTCCGCAATCCACAAACACTCTTCGCCATTGTCCGTTGATAAAGCCAATTGATGCCCTTCTCGAATTGGAACGGTAAAGGAACGATGTAAATCTCCTGACTGACTAAATACCAATATACTGGGATTCGCAGGATGTACCCCTATTATTTCCCCAGCTTTCGTCACAGCCATGCCATGATGAGCCCATCCGGATTCTGCAGATTCCGAATCAGGAATCGCTGCCCAATCAGATAACCAGTCGTATTCAAAAGGTGGGGTTCCAATTTTCAAGGTTTTCTCCTAAGGCAAAAACGTTACGTATCGACTAGCGATATTCTGAACCCAAAGGTTCCATACCAACTTAGAGCCATCAAATTGCACAAACCGGAATGCTATTTGTAAAAAAATTTGATGCCACCCTAAGTCTCGTCACTTATTACAAACATTTTGGCTGTTAATTATCAATTGTTGCAAAATCTTAACGACATAATGGACGAATTCGTTATATTATCGTGCGATCGTAGCAAACAACTGTCTTAATCTGGAGCGAAATACCGTGGTCACTGCCAGTAAAACCTTTACAGAAGAATTTCTCGA
>RQOU01000035.1 GCA_008373165.1 SAR202 cluster bacterium
CGGCACAAATGCACGCTCGATTGCCGACGAATCTATAGAGGATGCAGAAATGCTTATCCAGGAAACGGCCAAATACCTGCCCTCGACACGAGACCTCAGAGTCCAGGAAGTGCGCTCTGCATTACGACCAATGCCTCCCGATGGCCTCCCTGTACTCGGACACCTCCCATCAACCCCGAACGCATATATCACTTACACACATTCAGGTGTGACTCTCGCTCCCATGATAGGAGAAATGGCTGCCCTGGAGATCCGTACAGGTGTAGAAACAGAAATACTCGCACCCTATAGGCCTGAAAGATTCAACTGATAAGCACATAAACGATTAAGTATTCAATCTCAACTTCATCAACCAGATGAATAGTTTTAAACCCTGCAATAAATCAATATCAAAATGCACATCGTCGACGCTCATCCACATATTTATTCAAATAATCGAAACAAGTATCCAACCATTAGCGACCCTTGGAATCCGGGAGAGCCGGCAACGGCAGAGGATTTAAAACTCAAAATGAATTCGGCAGGAGTTGAACGCGCTGTTTTTATACAAACCGGCACGTTCTACGGATGGGACAACCGATATATTTTGGATTCAACCCGTCAGTTCGCAGATTGGGCTACCGGAGTTGTGACTTTAAATCCTGACGATGAACGACACCTCGAAATTCTTGAAGAGGCAGTCAAAAATCATTCTGTCCGTGGTTTGAGAGGCACACCAGACAAAAACGGAAACATTAACTCAAAAAATGTCCAAAGGCTATGGGCCAAAGCCCGTGATCTGGGAATAGTTGTCAACTGCATGGTTATGGATGATCTTGATCTGGTACCGCAGATTGAAGAACTATCCCTCGAATTGGATGGGCTCCGAATCGTGATCGATCACTGCCTGATGCTTAATTCGACCAGGAAGACCGAATCAACTCTCAACTGCATGAAAAAATTGTCACGCCTTCCCAACCTGTACGCCAAATTGACCAGCGGAACTCACGGCTCGGCACGAGTGTATCCGCATGAAGACATGCACGGACTTTTGAAGCAGGTAATCGATACGTTTACTCCTGATAGATGCGTGTGGGGATCCAATTTTCCAAACGCGCTTTGGTCGAAAGGTACAAGCTATGCCCAAAACCTCTCACTATTTACCGATGAATTAGGGCTTTCGCAAACTGACAAAACAGCCATTCTAGGTAAAACTGCGCAACTTCTATGGTTTGGTGAACATATACCTGCACGACCGTAGAATCCCGTACAATCACCAAACCCAAACAATGACCACAATCCATCAACAACGACCAAAAATGAAACGCCCGCTCGCCGTGCACGTCATGGCAAAGCCGAGCGGAGCTATTTGTAATATCGATTGCACATACTGTTTCTACCTTGAAAAAGAGAAGCTCTATCCTGACAAAGCCCGCGGGCAGTGGAAAATGGGCGATAAAGAGCTCGAGGCTTATGTAAAACAATACATAGAGGCCCAAGACATCCCGGTCGTAAACTTTGCTTGGCAGGGCGGCGAACCCACGCTAATGGGAGTCGATTTCTACCGGAAGGCCGTAAAACTTCAAAAGCAATACGCCGGCAAAAAACAAATTTCAAACGCTTTTCAGACCAATGCAATCTTGATAGACGACGAATGGGGCGAGTTTCTGGCAAAAGAAAAATTCCTCATTGGCGTTTCGATAGACGGACCAGAAGATATTCACAACCGATACAGGGTCGGACGTGGCGGTGAGCCGACATGGGACAAGGTGATGGCCGGCATCGAAGTGCTCAAAAAGCACAATGTGGAATTCAACACACTTACGGTGTTACATAAACACAATGCGGACCACCCTAAAGAGCTATACCAGTTCCTAACAAGAGAAGTGGGCAGTCATTTCCTGCAATTCATCCCTATCGTAGAACGAGTGGCCGATAAATTACCTGCCCATTTCTTGCAGCTGGTTGGACCAGAATTCAGGGACGGCGCAACCGTTACTGAGTGGTCTGTAGGGTCCGAACAGTACGGGCGATTCTTGAATGGCGTATTTGATCAGTGGGTACGAAAGGATATCGGACAATACTTCATACAAATTTTCGATACCACTCTGGCGGGGTGGATGGGTCAAAACCCAGGGCTTTGCATATTTGCAGAGACTTGCGGTGATGCAATGATCATAGAACACAACGGTGACGTGTATTCATGTGATCATTATGTATATCCAGAGTACAACCTCGGCAATGTGGCAGATACAACCATTCGCGAAATGGCAGAAAGCCCAAAGCAGCGTAAATTCGGAACCGATAAAAGAGATACGCTTCCCGAGTACTGTCGAAAATGTGAATTCCGCTTCGCTTGCAACGGCGGTTGTCCCAAACAGCGATTTACTAAAACGCCCGATGGTGAAGATGGACTGAACTATCTCTGCGCAGGTTACAAAACATTCTTCGGGCACACCCAACCCTATATGAAGGCAATGGTTAAAGAACTTAGGAACGGTCAACCGGCCGCAAACATAATGCAGAAAACCAGTCTCATACCAGAGTCATCCCACAACCCCTATACAGGAGTAGGGCGCAACGATAATTGCCCCTGCGATAGCGGGAAAAAATTCAAGCGATGCCATGGATCAACTTAAGTAATTTCCGCATCGCACGAGACTTGATGTTTTTCAGTTCTGGCAACTAATCGCAAATATATTTGTGAAAATCAGATATTTCTCGAATACTCTGCATTTTTATGGAAAAGTATTATCTGGAGAAAAACAAAGAAGCTGAGTGCAAGGTATTTGTTCAAATAATACTCGACAGGTTGGCAGGTGCAGCTAAATAGATTTCATGCCATAATGCCGGCGATCATTCATTAACCCTAGTGGAGTCAATTATGTCCAACGAAGATCGTGAACTTATTGCGCATTTGCTCCGAAGATCCGGGTTTAGTGCAAATCACTCGGACATAGATTCAGCATTAGAAGCTGGTTACGAGAAAACTGTCGAGAGTCTTCTGAGCCCAACAACAAACGAAGGCATATACGAAGATTTATTAGACCGTTTTCACTCCGAGCATTGTGATGAAGAATCACCACGGTGGTCAGCCGTCAAATGGGTTTTCAGAATGATCAACACTAAAAATCCCTTGGAAGAAAAAATAACTCTGATGTGGCACGGCGTGTTCGCTACAGGGTGGGCCAAGGTAACCAACGGACCCATGATGACCAAACAGTATGAGATGTTAAGAGAGCACGGTCTTGGAAACTTTCAAACTCTCTTACAAAAATTATCCCGGGATCCAGCCATGCTTTATTGGCTCGATCAACAAACCAACCACGCCGAGGCTGTGAATGAAAACTACGGTCGAGAGCTACTAGAACTATTCAGCATGGGACGAGGGAATTACACCGAAGAAGATGTCAGATCCTGTGCACGAGCGTTCAGTGGTTGGACGATAACGCACGTTTTGCCTCGCTACCCAACAGGGTACTGGCCCTCGGAATTTATATACAACAGTGACGATCACGATGATAATGAAAAAACATTCCTCGGCGAAACAGGAAACTTCAACGGCGATGACGTGATAGAAATCATTGTCAAGCAACCTGCAACAAGCAGATTCGTTGCCCAAGAGATTTATAAGTTTTTTGTCGCGGATGAAATAGACGATGACGCTGTAGATCAAATAGCCGATGCCTATCTGAGCAGCAAGTACGAAATACGTGACGTTCTGCGTTTCGTATTCAACTCGGATTTCTTCAAATCAGCAAGATTTAACCGGGTTAAAAGCCCGATAGAGTTCATTGTCGGTACAGTGCAGCTGGCCGGACAACACCGAAGCCCACATCAATTCGGACTTGCCAAGCTCGCGGAACTTTCATCCATGATGGGGCAGGAACTTTTGAATCCTCCCACGGTTGAAGGATGGCACACAGGTAGGGAATGGATAGATTCAGCATTTCTAGTAGAAAGATTAAATTTCGCTACAGAAAAGTTAAGTGATACCAAATCACCTGGAATTATGGAAATTTCCAACAGAATTGGTGCAGAGCATTCAACAATCACCAGAGAAAATCTCCTAGATCTATGCGCAAGTAAATTTGTAAGCGTCGATCTTGATGACTCCACAAGGACAGTACTTCTGCAGGAATTGTCATCAAATGACGACGTCAAATGTGAAGGAGCAGAATTCACTAGTGCGGTAGCCGAAGTACTGACCATGATCAGCACTTCAAAGGAATACCAAATGCTGTGAAAAATTCAATCCGGTATTCACAAGACCTGCAGCTTAGTCAGCGATGCATCCAGGAAAGCCATAACAATGTCAATTAATGCCAACGGAAATGAAAAATCTCCGCTACCGACACTGGTAGTACTGCAGCTTTCAGGTGGAAACGACTTCATGAACACAGTCGTACCCTACGGGGACACACTTTATTACGATTTCCGAAAAACTGTCGGGCTACCCGAACATGAAATTCTTCACATAAACAACCAACTAGGATTTCATCCATCTATGGGACCCATCAAATCCCTTTATGACAAGGGTGATGTCGCGATAATTCAGGGCATAGGATACCCGGATCCTGATAGATCACACTTCAGGTCAATGGATATATGGCATACGGCAGAGCCGCACAAATTTAGTAGTGAAGGTTGGCTTGGGCGGGCTATAAGAGAACTGGATCCAAAAAAACATAACGTAGTAACGGGAGTAAGTTTCGGATCAGGACTTCCACGCGCAATGTACTTGAGTGGTACGCCTGCCATATCAGTAACCGAACTAGAGAGTTATGGACTACTGACATCACTAGCAGGTAAAGCACAGCGTCGAGCATTAAACGCCTTTACACGCATGTACACACCTGAAGAATTTGATGAAGCTGCAATGGTCATGAAGCACATTGGACAAACTGGTACTGATGCAATGGCGGGCATAGAAGCTCTTAGTGATGTATCTGCCCAGTACGAGTCAAAAGTCGAATACGCAGATGACCCACTTTCACAAAGCCTACGAGGGATTGCACAAGTTCATTTGGCAGGAATCGGGACCAGGGTGTTCTATGCGCAACATGGCGGCTATGACGTGCATGGAAGCCAGATACAAACCCAAGCAAAACTATGGGGACAGGTGTCGCGTGCCGTTGACGATTTTTTCACCGACCTTCAGCAACACAATGCAGATGAAGAAGTAATCATGCTGGTTTTTTCGGAATTTGGGAGACGTGTTAGAGACAATGGCAATGGAACCGACCATGGCTCTGGTGGGGGTGCCTTGCTAATAGGAAAACGGGTAAACGGAGGCCTATACGGTGAGTACCCAAGTCTCTCGCCAAACAAACAGGTAAGTGGCGACATGGGTTATAACAACGACTTCCGATCAACTTATTCATCAATTCTCGACGACTGGCTGAATGTCCAGCCAGAACCGATAGTGAACGGTAAGTTCGAAAAATTTGAAGGAATACTCAACCCTTTGTAGTCTCTATTCGAAAGACTGATCACATGACGACAATAACCACTCCAAACGTTGGCCATAGTTCAGAAACATTTGATCCTCTTAATCTGTATCCACCGATGCTACGTATTGGCCATCGCTATGAGATATCCCTTGGTCAAAGATTAGCGCAAGGTGGCTTCAAAGGTCCACAGGATGTCGCCGTAGGTCCCGATGGATGGCTGTACGTAATAAACCGCTTTTCAGAATCAGGAACTGCCGTTCCCAGAAGTCGTTTCGTGCGCGTGCGGTTAGACGACGATGGCTATGAAAACGATATCGTAATCTCATTGTCAGGTGAACCGGATGTGGTTGGATCCGAAACACTTCCATCGCCGGTAATGTGCACAATCGACAATAACGGAATACTTTACGTAACTGACGAGCATGCAGGCGTAGTAGCCAGATTTGACTCGTCAACAGGGGCAGCGGTTGATCATTGGGGAAAAACAGGTGATAAGCCAGGAGAGCTAAACGGCCCATCTGGCATAACACTGGATTCTGATGGGAACGTTTGGGTAGTAAGCACCCTGAATCACAGGTTAGAAAGGTTCAGCCCAAATGGGAATCACATTTCGGGATTCGGATCATTTGGGATCAAACCCGGCCAACTCAACCACCCTTGGGGTATCGCTTCAGACCCTATAACCAACACTCTGATGGTAGCTGACTGGCGTAATGATCGTTTGCAACGATTTAACTACGATGGCGAACTTCTTCAAGTGATCGGTAAATCCGGTAACGGACCTGGTGAGCTTAATCGCCCCAGCGGAGTAGCCATTGACAGCCATGGAGATATTTACGTTGCAGACCGCAACAACCATAGAGTTGTAATGTTCAACCCAAGAGGCATGTACATAGAATCATTCCGTGGAGATGCAACCCTTAATGAGCGGGGCATCAGAAAACTAATGACGAATCTAGACATGGTTCGAATACGTGAAAACGTTGTCAATCTCGACGATGAAAAAAGATTCAAGAACCCCACATCAGTAACGATAGGCCCTGATGGCAGCATTCTCATGGTCGATTCAGGACGCTATCGAATACAGGTTTACAAAAAACTTTGCCGAGAGCTTAGTCCAGATGAAATTGACCCTCATGATATTCACATGGATCCAGAGTTAACCTGATCCTCACAAAGTCCGCAATCATAGCTAAAGCCATATTGCTTGTTTCAGGTTAAAACGTTGATCCATGACACTTAAAGACATAACAAAATATAACGTACTGCTGACTATAAAATATTGAGCCTAAACATGAGCTATGAAAAAGAAAATTTAATTGCGGCGTTGCGTGACAAAAATACCAACATCGACAATAAAAAATCCCCTTTATTCGCAAATTACAAACAGTATTTAAATTCCAAGCTCCCGGAGGAATTACTTAAAAATCACCCTAAGGGTGGTGGTGCGAGAGTAATTCGTGATCGTTTCGGAATACCGCATATCTTCGCCGAAAACGAAAAAGATCTATGGTTCGCCTGCGGATACGCTCAAGCTCAGGATCGTTTATGGCAACTAGACTACAGACATCGATCAGTTACAGGAAAACTGGCAGAGGTAACCGGCGAAGACAATCTCCACAGTGACAATCAGAGTAGAACAATAGGATTTGAACGTGCAGCAAAGCTTGAACTAAAAACACTGGATGATCGATCAGCTTCATCAATAGATTCTTACACCCGCGGAGTCAACGCATGGATCGATACGGCTATAGATAAATTACCCGTTGAATTTGATGTGTTGGACTATGAACCTCTGGCCTGGTCATCTACAGCCACTCTTGCAGTAATGAGAGAGTTCTGGTGGTCTCTTACTGGACGGCTTCAACAAATAGTTGGGCCTGAAAGAGTAATACGCCATACGTCTCCGGAGTTAGCAGCTAAATTTCTTCAACCCGAAGCAGCGGAGTACATAGTGCCCGACCAGTCCTGTCCAGCGGAATTACACCCCGAAGGAGGAGGCGATGATGGGACCGGTTCTAATAATTGGATAGTTGGAGCACCAAAATCCACAACAGGTCTACCATTGCTCGCATCAGACCCACATTGGCCGATACATTTTCCAGATTTATGGTACGAACAGCATTTAGTTGGCCCTGAAATAGATTGCATAGGAGCTGCATACGCTGGTGCTCCACCTGTAATTTTCGGTCGTACTCGTCACGCAACATGGGCGCGTACAAACAACAGTTCTTCCACTCGCGATCTTTACCACGAACAAGTAGACCCAAATAATCCATCCAAATACATTGATGGAATTCAATCAGTCCCTTTTGAAATTATTAAAGAACAAATTGCTGTCAAAGGTAGTGGATTATCTGAGTTGAAAATCAAATTGACCACTAGGGGTCCAATAGTGAATGAATTCATTCCATCGGTTGATCCTGATGGAGATAGCCCTATATCTCTAAAGTGGATCGGCCATGAACGAATTGATGACATGAAATCACTTTTTGGACTAAATCATGCGCAATCCGCAGATGAAATCAAAGATATCCTCTCAACCTGGAGACTTTCTGTATGGAATGCAATTTACGCAGATGACAACGGAAATTATGGGTATCAAATGAGCGGAAACATACCCAAACGCGAACGAAAAACTCGCGGAACTCGTGATGCGTCGACAGTGGAAGACCACTGGATTGGCTACAGCGATACTGACGCGCTGCCGGGCCTTCACAACCCAAAA
>RQOU01000036.1 GCA_008373165.1 SAR202 cluster bacterium
GTAAGGTGCGAACGGACCTTCTTTTATTTGACTGAGTTGTTCCTTTATTTCTTTTTCACTGTTAAGTGATCCTGACTGATCAAGGTCTTTTAGCCCCACATCTGAGGGCCTGTCTCTGACCAGTAAGAATAAAACTATTCCCAAAGGAAGCATCAGCAATGGCGGATACCTGAAAGCAGCCCTCCACCCGAACTCAGATACAGTCCATCCTGTAACAGTCCACATGATCAGCATCGAGAGGCCTGCCGAAACTCCCACGAGGCCCATGACCCGACCTCGATGGGTTCTGTCCCACCATTGGGCGAGCATACCAATTCCAGGTGACCAGGCCGTTGCGTTCGCAAAGCCATTGAGTGCCCAGGGTATCGCAATCGTCCATAGATTATTACCGAAGCTCGTGATCCAGTTCAGAGCAACTGACGCAATCGTTCCAGACAGTAGCCAGAACCTGTAGCCGTAAGATTCAGCGATTCTTCCGTGGGTGAAGCCGCCGATAGCGAAGCCCCAAAGTAAGCAGGCGTTGATGATGCCTATATCGATATGTGTGAATCCGATATCTTCTCGTATTATTGGTCCGGCTGGCCAGTGATTGAACCTGCCCATATAAACAAACATGTAGAAGGCTGTGTAACTGAAAAGTACACGGTTTTGCCAGCTGCGAAAATTTGCGCTGTCACCTTTTGTTGTTGAACCATTGAACGAGATATCCTTCATATCCAAATGTATATATCAGTTCTCTTGCACAAGTAAATGCCATCTCAACGATTCAGACTGCTTACGGCAAGCTATTGTCTGGCGTAACATTTGAGCACACCGATCGAAATGCACGTTGTTAAAAGTCGGAGATTAAATAAAAATGATCGTTGACGTTCATACACATCTACCTAGTCACCAGGACACAGTTCCTCCCGAGGATATGGTGACCGAAACAGCTATGAGGTCTGGTGAGACGGTTCAGCTTACTAACTCTATCGCTGATTATTTGCGTGATATGGAAGCTGTTGATAAAGCGTTTATTTTTGGAATCGCTCCACGCCCGTGGCTTCCAGAAAAATCAGTTCTTCTTGCAGGCGGCTGGCCAGAGGGTAAGAATCACAATGACGTGGCTTCCGAGACAGCGAAGCATGCACCAGATAAGATCACTCCGTTCATGTCGTTGCATCCGCTTGACCCGAATGTGAATGACGAGTACGACCGATGTGTTGGTGATCTTGGATGTAAAGGGATCAAGTTGGGACCCAACTACCAGGATTTCGACCCCACGGGGCCCGAGGCATTCGCACTATTTGCCAGACTTGAAGCGGATCAAATCCCTATCGTTTTTCATCAAGGAACGTCGCCGATGACTGAGGCACCTTTGACTTATGCGCATCCCCTGACTTCAGACAAGATCGCAATGGCGTTCCCTAATTTGACTATGGTGTTGGCTCACTTGGCACATCCATGGCAGGCGGATTGTCTTTCAGTTGTCCGTAAGCACCCTAACGTCTGGGCTGATGTATCGGCGCAGTTTTACCGTCCTTACTCTTTTTGGCAGGGTATGAGGCTGTTTCACGAATGGGGAGCGACTGAAAAAATATTGTTTGCTTCTGATTGGCCCGTTACACGTCCTCAGGACAATATAGACCATTTGAGGGCTCTACCAAAATTTGCCAAAGACCATCATCTGCCGACTATTCCTGAAGAGGAGATTGAGGGGATAATTAATCGGGATGCGGTTGCGATAATGGGGGTAGATTGAGTTTCGGTGATGGACCTGATGGATTATTGACAAATAAAGACGTGAGTGAAAAAAGCCATAATCAGCCTAGAATGTTTTATGGCTGGTACATCATCGCAGCCCTTTTTTTTGCGACTTTTCTTTCCATTGGTGCAAGGCAGGGCTTTGGCGTATTCGTAAAAACCTGGGAAGAGGATTGGGCTGTTTCAACAGCCGCGATATCTTTTGCTGCGGCGATTGGCACACTCGTTAACGGTTTCTCACAACCGGTATTTGGGTGGCTTACCGATAAGTTCGGCGGCAGGCCGGTTCTATTGGCATCTTTTTTCGTAACTGGCCTGGCTACGGCGGGCGTGGCCACAATCTCAAGTGTTTTGGGTTTGATGGTTTTATACGGATTTATTATTTCGTTTTCATCTGGTGGTATTGGCTTCCAGACAACGGGCGTTATCGTAGCTAGATGGTTTGAAAAGAAGCGCGGGGTAGCAATGGCCGTGCTGGTCTCAGGAGGATCAGTTGGAGGATTGGTTTTCGTCCCCTTTCTTAGTTACCTCTTGATAGAAGTTGGATGGCAAGCAGCATGGATAATTACTGGTTTAATTGCGCTGCTTATTGGCATACCACTCCTACTTATAGTAGTGAAAAGTAAGCCCGATGATATTGGACTTACTATTGATGGTGTTGACCCAAATTCTGAAGAAGGGCTGCATGGTTCTGCTGATGCTGTCGGCCCCAAGTTTGTCGATAAATGGTTCGACGCTCTTTCCTCAAGGCCTATTTGGCAATTGTCTTTTGGTTATTTTGTTTGCGGCATAACCACCACCTCGATTGGGGTCCATTTTGTTAGGTGGGCAAACAGCGAAGATATAACAACTGGGACTGCTGCTTTAGCGTTTGGTTTATTGAGTGGTATCAATGCCGCGGGGGTACTGGTGGTAGGGCTGCTGTCCGATCGTTTCCAGAGGAAGAATTTGCTTGGCGGTGTCTATCTTGTGCGGGGTTTGGCATTCCTGACCTTGATTTTCCTTCCAGGTGATATTGCTCTTTGGGCATTTGCGGTTATCGGAGGAATGTCCTGGCTTGCGACCGTGCCCCTTACCGCGTCACTGACTGCGGACGTTTACGGAGTTCGCAATCTTGGGATGCTTTTTGGATTGGCTAACATGTCCCATGCATTCGGGGGAGCTTTGGCAGTATTTTTATTCGGCTGGGCGTTTACTAATTGGGGGTCGTACAACGTTCCGTTTGTTGTAGGTGCGATTACTTTGCTCGCCGCGGGTGTAGTTTGTCTTTCTATTAGTGAAAAAACCAATTCAGTCAGATTCAACAGGATCAGTCAAAGTAATGAACTAGATTCTGGATCAGTTACTGCTGGTGCTTCTTAAATGCCAAATCCACTTGAAACGGTTCTTCATCATTCGGAACCGATCGATCCTACTCTATGGGAGTGGTTAAGCCTCAAAATTGATGACGTGCTGGGGCTACATTCTTCAGCTATGGTGTTCATCCTGGGAGCAGTAACGGTATTGTTTCCTGTGGTAGTAATGTTGCTTGTTTGGCGCAGACATCGAATTACCAGACGCGACTAGAAATAAGCGATCGATTTGACACTGATATCTGCAACCCTTTGGAGCGACTTCCATATTTCAGGAGTTGGATCGAACCTGCGATCGATTTCAATTGACCATCCATTGAAATCTTCGTGGAGAGTTTGAACACGGATATTTCCTATACCGGTGGCAAGGTTGTCAGTTTCAACGTCGTCTGAAAGTTTCTTTGCAAGTCCGTGGTTGCGATCTTGTCCTTTCCAGGTTACGCCGATAATTTTTCCGAAGAGTGGGAAGGATTTTTTTCGCTTGGTTCGTATGTTTACCGAACGCGATTTTGGGAGTTGCATGTCTCCAGGTACACCGAGGTAAATCCACCATCGTGGAGGGGAATCTTTTTGACGGTCCTGCTTGATAATGTTGATCCACTTGATCAATCCACCATCGGTTATATCAATTATCCCGAGGGACCTTCTAAATACACGGTTTCCAACTTTTTCTTCAGGCCGATCGCGTCCGGACAGAGTTGCGGTTACGCCGATAGCATTAAGCTGTTCGGCGAGTTTATCTCGGGTTTTGTCGCGTAATTTTTCTCGCATTATGCTAATTTTTTCCTGTTACTGGAACTTCGCCTAGAACTTTATCGATACAGCAGGTCACTCATTCGATCGAGGATTTTATCTAACTCTTCATAGTCTAATTTGTCTAGTGATTTGTTAGCGGGGTTTCGTGTCAACGGGGTGCGTATGATCCCGCGTCGCCAGTAGGCTGCTTTATATGCATTAACACCAAACATGAATTCGAAGTTTAGAGAAGGTATCATCTGTTCCCATATTCCTCGGGCTTCATCAGTTACTATCTGTAGTCCGTCCTCATCAACTCCGCCGTTTTCCAGGGCATTCCATAGCTTTACGTGTGCGTCAGTGATATGACCTGCTGGCATCGTACCGCAAGAACCTCGTCTGAACTCGTCGACGAGGTAACGCCCACCCATTCCTCCCATAAGTCCTTTAACTGCGCCTTCAGCTTTTTTTAGGAGCTCAGTCATCACCTGACCTGGAAGATAGCTTTCTTCCTTCACGTAATCGACGTGCTCAACCTCTTTCAACAACTTGACCATTTGGTTGGTAGGAACCACAGGTCCGGCAGGAGGCTTGTTATTTTGTATCCAAACGGGAAGCTGCCCAGCCTCAGCGATTGCTGCGTAGTGGTCCCAAACAGTTGAGCCGCCCGCTCCGTTTGGAGGCATTGCCATTACCGCATCGGCACCTAGACTGGCAGCATTTTTGGTCAATTCTATTGATATGACGGTGGAAGCACCGCTTACTCCGCCAATAACCGGGACTGCACCGGCAACGACTTCGATTCCGGTTTTGAGTACCTCTTTGCGTTCTGCATCAGTAAGAAATGGGCCTTCCGAGGCATTTACGGGCAAGACGATTCCGTGTGCTCCATTGTCAACACTGAAATCTATGCACTTTCTAAGTGAATGCCAGTCTATGGTCAGATCTTCGTTAAATGGTGTAACTGGAATTGCATATACGCCGCGGAAATTTGAAGTTGTGGTCATTAGCAGTGTTTCTAGATGATTTAAAACATGATTCAGTGTTTTACCTGCCGATCAGGATACACTCCTTGATGTGAGGTAAGATGCGTCATTAACCGGCACGACTGATCGAATTAATAACCGTGTTTGATTTTGTAGCGACATGTTGCTTAAGGAAGAGGAATCTTGATGTCCGATACGATGCGAGCTGCGCTAGATGACGGAACAGGACGATATGTTGTTCAGGACGTTCCAATACCTGAGATGTATCCGGGAGCAGCGATGATCCGTATTCGTCAGACTGGGATTTGTGGATCGGATCTTCATATGACGACCAGTCGAACCGAGGCTCAAACGCTGGCGTCTGGTCACGAGACAACTGGAGAGATTCTTGAGCTTCCTGATGGGGAGCATAACCTGTCGATCGGAGATCGGGTTGCAATAGAAATGATAGGTGCGGGGAGAGCTTGCCTTACATGTCATTTTTGCAGATACGGTCAGTACAAACATTGCGTGAATCTTGCTCCGGACACGGGAGGTGGGTTTGCTCAGTACATGACCCGCAAGCCGGCAGGACTATTCAAACTGCCTGATTCTTTTACATGGTTGGATGGGGCAATAGTTGAGCCTATGGCTGTGAGCGTCCATGGTTTGCGTTACGGACGAATGCAGCCGGGGGATATAGTCGGTGTGGTTGGTTCTGCAACGATTGGGCTTTCTTCTATTGCGGTAGCCAAAGCCTTTGGTGCACGAACTGTGATTGCTTCGGCGAGACATCGGCAGCAGGCTGAGGCTGCAAAGAGAATGGGCGCTGATATTGTTGTGGGTACAGAGGATGGAGCATTTGAAGCTGCATGTATGGATGCTTCTGGTGGCATTGGGGCGGATTTTGTAGTCGAGTCAGTAGGAGGTCACCAGTCGGAGTCTTTCGCTCAAGCAATCAGCGCAACTCGCAACCAAGGTACGATGCTCTATCTCGGTGGAATGAAGATTCCTCTGGAGATCGACCTGTTTGAGCCGCTCTTGCGAGAGATCCGTGTTCAATCAGTGATTTGTTACGGGGTAATCGACGGTCGTCATGACTATGAGGTTGCAATTGACCTTTTGGAATCAGGTGAGATTCCTTACAGCGAAATTGTCACTCACCAATTTGGGCTTGAAGACATACAGGATGGATTTGATGCAGCTTGGGATAAAACATCGGGTTCTATCAAGGTTCATGTGAATATCTAGAATTAAGCTACTGTCCTGTTTTGCCTCACCTGTGAGATTCTTCTACGGGTACTTCTTCCCAGATTTGATCTACATATCTGTAAGAGGTTCCGCAGAAACTACAGATCTTAAATACTAGTGTGGTATTAGTGCTGACAGCGACGGGCATAATTGAAAAATCGTGTCGGTTGTCCTGTGCCCCTGGTATGCAATTGATCATGTTTGTCTCCCTAGTCTCGATAGCCTTCGAGTGCGTGTCCTCGCATGTAATCTCTGTCTAGTTCAATGCCCAGTCCATGAAGTTTAATGTAAAAGACCTCGAATTTGTCGAGGTCTTGTTATCCGAGATATGGTAGCCCCACGGAGACTCGAACTCCGGTCTTCACCTTGAAAGGGTGATGTCCTAGGCCGCTGGACGATGGGGCCGCGCTTCAGGACCGTAATGCCTCTCGGCACCATTGGTGTATGAGCACTAGCTATCAGGATACCTTAGACTCGGCTTCACAGCGATTTGTACCGGCTTAATAATGGTGCACTACCGATTAAATTCATTATTAATCGGTCATAGAAGTTGTTTTAAAATTAGTTTTTGAATTTTTTGTTTTTTTGTGAGCTCGCCGGGCATTCCTGGTTAAGTGGACATCGTCCACATTGCGGAATCCGTGCTTTGCAAATTTGACGACCATGGGTGATCAATAGGACGTGCATATCGTAGCGATCGTCAGTTTGGATCATATCTTCCATGATCGGGTGGGCCTGGTCAGCAGTGACCTTACGTCCTATCAGCCCCAGCCGCCGCGATACTCTGTGGATATGAGTGTCGACTGGAAACGCTGGCATCTTTAGTGAAAAAGCCATGACTACTGCTGCGGTTTTCGGTCCTACTCCGGGAAGGGAAGTGAGCCAACTCCTTGCTTCTTCCAGTGGGAGGTTTGACAGGAATTCTAATTCGAAATGACCGAGCCTGTGCAATATTTCTACGAGGATTTTTTGTATTCGTACAGACTTTTGGTTTGCTAGCCCGCCATGTTGTATGGCATCAGCAACTTTTTGAGTATCAGCTTCTATTACTGAAGCCCATGTTGGCATTGCTTTTCGTAACGCATCGTAAGAACGTTCGGCATTAAGATCCGATGTGTGTTGTGTAAGTACGGTAAATATCAACTCATCCACAGCGATCATACGCGGTCGCCATTCAATGGGCCCGTAGATGGCATCAAGGCGTTCCTGAACGAGTTCAGGCTGAATAGTTGGTTTTCGCTTGCGAGTTGTTTTGGGCATTTGTTATGCCATCGGGCTAGTATTTGCGCTTTTGTACGTATTCGGCGAGATACATCATCGAGTCCAGGTATTTCGAAGGAGGGATATGATCAAGAGATTTCATAGCAGCTTGGATGTAGTTATTTGCTACTTCATGTGTTTTCTCTAAGGCGCCCGTTCGATTAATTGCTTCAATTGTTTTTGAAAGGAGATCAGCTTTTGCTTCTTCAGGAGAGTTGAAAAATTTAAAAATTTCATCTTCGGCACCGTTTTCAGCAGCGATGATTGCAGGCAGTGTCATAATTCCTGAGCTCAGGTCGTTCCCAGCTGGTTTTCCGAGCTGTTCGCTGGTCGCTCTATAGTCGAGTAGGTCATCGTACACCTGATAGGCCATACCTATGCTGTAACCATAGTTGCGTACATCTCTAGCACTTTTTTCATCGCATTCACCTAGGACAGCCCCACTTTCCGCGGCAGTGCAAAATAAAGATGCGGTCTTGTTATAGATTCGTTGCTTGTACAACTCAAGGGTTATGCCTGCTTGCCAGGCTGTGTAGATTTCATCGAGCTCACCTTGCGCTAGCTCGGTTATCGTTTCTGCGAACCGTCTTACAAGGCGAATGTTGTTCGTATCGCATACGTACATTGCGGATGTAGCAAAAAGAAAGTCTCCCAGTAATACAGCCACGTTGCGTCCCCATAGATTGCTGGCAGTTTGGTGTCCGCGTCTTGTGTCCGCGTGATCGACTGTGTCATCGTGTACGAGGGTCGCGATATGGAGTAATTCGACCGCTGTGGCCATTCTGACCTGTAATTTGCTGGAGTGATGTCCCCATAGCCTTGAGGCCAGTAGAGTAAGCGCAGGTCGAATCCTTTTGCCTGGTGTTGCCAGGATATGACCTAACTGTGCTTCGAGGCTTTCAGCTTGTTCTAAAGCATTCTCAGGAGTTTTATCAGCGATGGCTGAAATTTCTGCAATTACCGCTTGCAGGTCATCTTCGACCGGCTTGTAAATGATTTTCTGTGTGATTACTTCGACCATGGATCTTTTAAACGAGGTTTTTGTTGTGCGTCTGGTTAGTTACCGGTGAGTCGTGCGTTTTCTTCTTCTATGATGGCATTATCCAATTTGCGGAACAGTGGTGTTGGTTTTCCAATTGGAGCATTGGGGATGATGTCTCTCTTGGACCAACCATCTGAGAGAGTGTCGCTATCTTTGAAAAGCATGTCGTGAATCTTGTCGGCAGAAGTTGGTAGATACGGATAGAACACAGTCCGAAGGGTGGAAATGATGTTCAATCCGACCCATAGCGCGGTTCCAGCGGACTCTTTATCGATTTTTACAGTCTTCCACGGTTCTTTTGCATCTATATAGCGATTTCCTACTTGAGCGAGTCGCATGGCGGACCTTAGCCCGTCTCGGAATTTTCGTGCCTCGATCGCATTGGATACTTCTCTTAGCGCAGTATCACAAGCCGTCAGCGCAACTTCATCATCTTCGCTTAACTCAGCAGGAGTTGGGACCGTATTGTCGAAGTTGCGGGTGGTGATTGTGAGGACTCGATGTACAAAATTTCCGAAGGTGGCTACCAACTCGTTGTTGTTTGCTGCGTGGAATCCCTGCCATGTAAATTCAGAGTCGGATGTTTCGGGCATGATCGATGCAAGGTAGTAACGTAGTGGATCCGGTTCGTATCTGGTCAGAAAATCTGGCAGCCATACTGCATGCCCCCGACTCTTCGAGAAGTCGATTCCCCCAAGGTTGAGATACTCATTCGCCACAACGTCGGTCGGCATGTTTAATTTGCCACTTCCTAAAAGAATTGATGGCAACATGATTGTGTGAAATGAAACATTGTCTTTACCTTGGAAGTAATAGGACTCCCCATCTGGCTCTACCCACCATTTTTTCCAGGCATCAGGTGTGCCTTGTTGTTCAGCCCAAGACCGGGTTGCGGAGAGGTAACCAATTACCGCTTCAAACCAAACATAAATTCGTTTGGATTCATACCCTTCAAGTGGAACAGGTACACCCCAATCGATATCCCTAGTGATTGCCCGATCATGGAGTCCTTCACGGAGAATTCCAAGTGTTTGGTTGCGCACGTTTTGTCGCCAGTCGTTTTTATCTTCGACCCACTCTTCAAGTGCACCTTGGAAATCGCCTAGCCTGAGCATTTGGTGCGTGGTGTCTTTGAAAATAGGGGTTGATCCGTCACGGCTACTTCGAATATTTATTAGGTCGATTGGGTCTAGGGTGCGTCCGCAGTTGTCGCATTGGTCGCCACGTGCTGAATCAGATGCGCAGTGCGGGCATGTGCCTACAACGAACCGGTCAGATAGGAAGCGCTGTTCTGTTTCAGAAAATGGCATGGACTGTGTGGCTTCAACCAAATGTCCGTTTTTCTTCAGTTTTGTGAATAATTCTTGTGTTACTTCACGATGACGATCCGTATGAGTGTGTGTGTATAGATCGTAGGAGAAGGACATATCTTCAAGCGCCTTGCTCCATATTTCGTGATACCGAGTGGCTATGACTTCTGGAGAGACGCCTTCATCTGCCGCTTTTAGGGTAGTTGGCGTACCGTGCATGTCCGATCCGGAGACCATTACGACTTCATTGCCGATGATTCTGTGGAATCGAGCAAAAATATCGGCTGGCACATTCATGCCTGCGATGTGACCTAAGTGTGGTTCACCGTTTACATACGGCCAAGCTACGGCGACAAGAATTTTGCGAGGCAAGTGGGAAGGTTCCGATTTTACGAGTCAGGATTTAATGGCAGTTGCGCAGGTTATTCTTTGCTTTCCAAGAATGAGCTGGAACAAACATTTATTATAGCTTTAACTTGTTTAAAGCCAGCCGTTTTCTCGTGTAACTGGCAAATCATTGCTCATGCTCTAAGGATAGCCGGTAAACCCTGTTTTTTGTGGCTTTTGTGATCTTGACTGTCTGGTCTACGAGAGATCGTCCGGATAATCCTTGTGATTCCAGGTTATTGAGCACGCTCCTTATTTCTTTATCGGTAATCATCGTTGAATTAGATTCTGTTGCTCCTTTGATAACGATTACAAATTCACCTCTAACTGTTGAAAAGTGATTGATGGATTGTGCTGCGGTTCCTCTGAATGTTTCCTCATATAGCTTGGTAAGTTCACGGCATATCACTAGCTGTCTATCGGGAACAACCTCATTGATAGCCTCAAGCGTTGCCTTCAAGCGGCGTGGAGATTCATAAATCACTATCGGTCCTGGTTCAGTTATCACACTTTCCAAGACCGATATTCGCTCTGTTTTTCTTCGTGGTAAAAAGCCCAAGAACAAAAAACGGTCAAACGACCATCCAGTTATTGATAGTGCTGTCGTCAACGCTGAAGCACCTGGTAATGGTACGACAGTGTGTCCGGCTACCAGTGCAGCTTTGACAAGGGAAGCTCCCGGATCACTGATACCTGGTGTTCCTGCATCGGTGACAAACCCCATATCTCCTGATTCGAGTCTTGAGATTATTTTTTTGAGTCTTTGAGGTGAAGTGTGCTCATGGAGACTTTCCAGAAGAGGTGAGGCGTCTATGTGTTTCAATAATTTTCGGGTGACGCGCGTGTCCTCCGCAGCCACTGTAGGCACGGACGATAGGATAGTTGCAGCGCGTTCGGTCAGATCCGAGAGATTTCCTATAGGTGTGGCTACAACATACAGCGTTGACATAATTTAGCCCATTTTGTCTATGAGTTGACAGGATTCAGGATCTTGTCGACGGCCGCGTTGTGTTGTTCGTCGGCATGATAAGAGCTACGCACTAGTGGACCGGCAGCAACATGCTTGAATCCCATTTCAAGCCCAGCTTGTTCTAGATCTTTGAACTCTTCAGGATGGTAGAACCGGATGATCGGATGGTGTCTTTTGGAAGGTCGGAGGTATTGCCCAATCGTCAAAAGATCGCAGTTCGCATCTCGTAAATCAGTCATAGTTTCGTGTATCTCGGATCTTGTTTCACCCAGACCGACCATCATCCCGGATTTAGAAGGCATATACGGATTTATCTTTTTTACCCGGTCCAAGAGTTGTAACGAGACATCATAATTACCACGAGGGCGGACTTTCCTGAACACTCGTCGGACGGTTTCAATGTTGTGGTTTAGAACATGTGGACCGGATTTGATCACTCGCTCTAGCGATTCGAATTCACCTTCAAAATCTGGGATTAGGACTTCGATCTTACAATCTTTGATTCTATGTCTGATCTGAGTGATGGTCTGTGCGAATATATCCGACCCATAATCTGGTAAGTCATCTCGGTCGACGGACGTTATGACTGCATAGCTCAGTCCCATCTGTTCTACCGTGGTGGCAACTCGTATTGGCTCTGCCATGTCAATCGTCCCTGGCCAACCCGTCTTAACGTTGCAGTATGAGCATGCTCTTGTGCATGTGTCTCCCAAAATCATGAATGTTGCCGTGCCTCTATCCCAACATTCGCCTATGTTGGGACAGGCAGCTTCTTCACAGACTGTGTTCAGGCTGGCATTTTTGATTTTCTTGCGTATTTCAAGAAAATTCTCTCCACCTGGTGCCTTGACTCTGAACCAGTCTGGCAACTTTCGTTCAACTGTTGGGGAATCTGGTTTTTCTGATTTGGAAACCAAAGTTTATTGTTCGATTCACATAAGGGGATTTGAACATTGCTTACTTTTGCTGCAGGCAACTTTCTCTCAACTAGTTCAGAATAACAGACAACCACAATATTTCTTGCAATTATTACTGATACCTGATTGCCTATCGCAGAAAGTGAGGTTTGATGATACTGAATGGCAAAGCACAAGCGTAAAAGAAGATACAGCGGTCCGGATATTACGGGACATGTGGACTTGAATCCTGGGGATCAATTTCAAACGACACTCAATGGGATAAATGATTCGGGAGAGACGTTATCTGAGATTCGAGGTGCCCCGGTTGAAGTGACTGGTGGACTCCCGGGCGAGAAAGTTGTTGTCGAAGTGCAGAAGCGATTTCCTGAGAGGATTGTTGCGAAGGTTGTTGAGGTTTTAGAACAGGCCGAAGAGCGGGTTGTGCCTGAGTGTGAATATTTTCTCACTTGTAGCGGATGTCAGTGGCAGCATGCATCTTATGACTATCAACTTCAGTTAAAACAAGCGCGTGTTCAACGGGAAATTGACAAATATCAAAGTTTGTCACAAGTGGTTGTAGATGCCACTATAGGGAGTGAATCACAGCTCGGTTACCGTAATCATGGACGCTTTACCGTCGGGAAGAAAGACGATGGGGGGAAGATTGGTTATATAAACGCTGTAACGCGTCGTTTCGTAAAAATAGATCGGTGCCTGTTGATGAATGAGCAAATCAATAAAGTACTTGATCTTGCGCAAGATAATGTTGCAGGTCAAACCCAGATGGCAATTAGGGCTGGTTCAAACACAGATTCGATGTTAATTCAGCCACGCATGAATCTTTCACACATAGGATTGGTAACTGGTGAACAGCATTACGAAGAAGAGGTACGGGGTTTCCGATTCAGGGTCGCAGCTTCTTCATTCTTCCAGGTGAATACCTCTCAACTTTCACGGGCTATAGATGAAGTGCGGGACCTACTCGATCTTGACGGTACAGAAGTTATGGTTGACGCCTACTGTGGTGTTGGAGTGTTCACCGTTTTATTAGCTCCGTACGTTCGAAAAATAGTCGGAATTGAAGAGTCGGCCTCGGCTATAGAGGATGCAGGACTTAACTCTAAAGATATTCTCAATATAGAGTTTGTTGAGGGTAAAACTGAACATATTCTCAATACTTTGAACCAGCATATTGACGTGCTATTGCTGGATCCACCTAGGGTTGGATGTCATCCAGATGTGCTGGATTCAGTGATTAAATTGAAACCAGAAAAAGTGCTGATGATTTCTTGTGAACCAGAAGCGATGGCGCGAGACCTAAATCTTTTATGCTCAACCGGAATTTACAGTCTGGAAACAATACGACCCGTCGACATGTTTCCGCAGACTCGCCACGTGGAAACGATTAGCATGCTCAGGCTTCAGGGTTAATCTGTTGACTCGACCACTTAGTGATGTACTCATTCTTGCTAGCGGATCTCCTCGACGTGCAGAAATTCTTTCCGGTGCCGGATTTCAATTAGAGGTTGTGCCTTCGGGGGTTGATGAAAAAAAAATATTTACTGCTGATATGGATTTGCGTCTTGCTGTCGAACATTTGGCTCTATCTAAAGCGAAGTCGGTATCAGTCAGCAGGTTAAATCGTTATGTTTTAGGCGCTGATACGATTGTGGTACTTGATCACCGAGTTCTGGGTAAGCCAGAATCCTCTGGCCAAGCTACTGCCATGCTTAATGCTTTAAGTGATCGAAATCATGAAGTGATTACTGGAGTTGCTGTGATCGATCCTATGGGTGATTCCCAGACCATATCGGTTCGAACTTTAGTCAATATGCGCAGACTTGCGCTTGATGAGATTGCGAACTATGTTGCTAGTGGGTCACCCTACGATAAAGCCGGTGGTTATGGGATTCAAGATCGCTCATTTGCTCCGGTCACGAGTTACGATGACTGTTACTTGAACGTGGTTGGGTTGCCTATGTGCGCGACTGTTGAATTATTACAAGGGTCAGGGTTATTTCGATCAGATATGTTGTCAACAAATTTCTGCGGCGGGCATAAAGGCCTTGAAGGTTCTGAAACTGTGGTAGGCGAATGACGATTTTTGGTATCGGTGGATTCGAAGTTCTATTAATCGGTGCTATAGCTTTATTTGTATTAGGCCCTAAACGTTTGCTTGATGGAATTCGACAGGGCAGGCGTATTTATACTGATCTAAAGCGGCAGCGAGACGCGCTGCAGTCTCTGGTTACCGAAGCTATTGACCTGGAAGAAATTAAAAATCAGGTAGGCGTCGATGAAATTAAAGATAGTGCCGCTTCATTGGAAAATGCACTTGCGCTAGACCAACTTAATGAGGATGTTCAAGAATCCCTGAGTAGCTCGGTGTCGAGGGAACGGCAATTAAGATGGTCAGACACCTCGGTTGAGGAAGAAAGCCCGGACGACATGCGGGAGACTCAATCTTTAGTCGATGAAAAAGCGACTGGCGATTCTGAGTCAACGTCATGAATGATAAAGCTACATCTGTACTAGAACATTTATCCGAACTCAAGCGGCGCCTTTTCAGAGTTTCGATTGTCGCTGTCATATTTGTTGCGATAGCAGTTGTTAATTTTTCTTGGATATTTGAACAATTCACTTCGGATTCAAGAGCACTGATAGAGGCTGCAGGCGGAGACATCATCCAGCTCACATTGACTGAAGCCTGGGTCGCCGCCGCCAAATTAGCGGTGATGATTGGTTTGGCCGCTTCATTTCCATATTTTTTGTGGGAAATGTCCAGATTTTTTACGCCTGGCCTAAAGGTTAATGAGCGGAAGTATGTGTACTTACTGATACCAGCAGCGTTGATTTCATTTGCTGTCGGCGCTGTATTTGCTTATGAAGTGCTGATTCCGCGGCTATTTGAGTTCATGCTTAAATTTCAAGGCAGCCTCGCCGTACCGCAGATTACGGCTGCATCAGTTGTATCTATGACAGTTGGTATTGTTTTTTGGCTGGGGACAATTTGTGAAATGCCGATTGTGATGTTTCTGCTGGCAAAGATTGGTCTGCTGAATTCAAGATGGTTGAAAACCAAACGGCGATGGGTGATATTGCTGGCGTTTGTTTTTGGAGCTGCTGTTACTCCTACGGATCCAGTATCTCAGGTGATTGTTGCCATACCAGTGATGCTCTTGTTTGAGATTGGCATGTTGTTAGTGAGATTCGCTGAGCGTGGACGCGACTAATAGTACGCATGCAGCACCTGCAGATTGCTCAGGCATCTTAATCGGCGAGCAATAGATTTGATTTTGTACCTTGCGGCTTAGCGTGCCGCTGCATCATCATTCTTGTCGTCTGGATTGGACTCGTCGTTTTTTGAGCCGATAGCCGACTTGAATTCATTGATTGCCTGACCCATGCCTTTACCGACTTGCGGGAGTTTTCCTACTCCGAAGAGCAGGAGGACAATTACGAGGATGAGGGCTATTTGCCAGATGCCAAAGTTCTGGAACACTGATAAACACTCCGAGCTGCCCCGTAGGTTCACGGGGCTGATATATATGGACCAGAATCCATATGTTCAGTATACGCCGCTTACTTCAGGTCCCTAATAGATCGGATTGTCGTTTTAAGTGGATTTTCTGTGATTACTGATTAACCTAAATAACGCCATACGGCGAGTACTTTGCTTAATACTTCGACGTCATTGGATGGAAATGTCATTGCATCCATTTGTGAATTCGCAGGTTCAAGACGAGTTCTAGGACCTTCTGAATAGAAATTTTTAAGTGTTGTGGTGTTGTCAGATTTAATTCGAACAGCAGCCATTTGTCCATTACGAACTGATGATGCTTGTTCCATGATGACCAGATCACCATCCGAAATCAGGGCGTCAATCATCGATTCCCCGCGAACTTTGAGGGCGTAAACGTTGTCGCCAGGGCCAACTATCGCTTGTGGTAGGTCAATTAATTCTGACCCAGAAAGATCGGACCAGGTGTCATTTTCTGGCATAGGGAATGGTGAGCCAGCTGCGATTGTGCCAAGTAATGGAACGGCTACCGAGTCGATCTCAGTTGGTTTGAATTTATTGGAATTGGGTCCAACGCTTGCGAGGCTCAACCCTCTCGAAACCTCCGAGTGTCGATTCAGTTGCCCTCCCTCCTTGAGTTTATCCAGGTTGTATGCGACAACTGAAGTTGAACTGATACTACATCCATTCTGAATATCACGAATCGTAGGGGGATAGTCATTTTCCTCGATGAAATCTTCGATGAACGACATGATCATCTGCTGGCGTTCGGAAAGTTTTACCATTTGCCTGGTCCTTAGTCAGCGTGTACTTGGTGCTGGGATGCTGATGTGATTCTATCCGCACTAATGTTCTAAAAGTAACAATTACCGTTTACGACTGTCAACAGTTGATGTCGCAATGCTCTGCAAAAGCGTTGTTAGATATTCGATTCTTAAGGACTCAGCGCGTTACGATGCTGTCGTAATTGTCTGTTTCATATCTAATAATTTTGTAGCGTAAGTACGTCACAAGGTGACTGAGATCTACTTTAGTGATCGTGCTGGATGTGGTTATGACCTTCATCCGCATCAGATGGATGATGCGCATGATCGTGATCATGAGGGTGGCTTGGATGATCATCCCCAAACGAAATGCCTTCAAGATTAGCTGGGGGGCCTCCTACAGATTCAGATTGGCCGAACGCAATGTAGTGTGGCGCTTCACCTTCGAATACTAAAAATGCTGATTGCGTGGTGGATAGTGACTCATGCCCTCCGAACCAAACGACTAATGGTCCATTGGTCATTTGTATTGGGCCATCTTTGACTGGTCTTTTGACATTTTCATCTATTTGACCAGATCCTGCTGGACCAACACCCCAACGCGAAACGCCTTTGAAATCTCCTGGGATAACGAATCGCCACCTTGGAAGCAATCCTTTCCACGGTGCTACTTCAACCGCTACGCGATGTTCTACGTCTTCAAATGGGTGGTGTATGCGCCAGTTGTATTGAGTATCACTGGATTCCGATGCTGGAACGCGCGCAGCACTATCTCGTGAATCGTCGTGATGATGTGGACCCTGAGTCAAAGGGTGGTACCGGGCTAACTGGGTAATTTGTTGTATTGCTTAGCGAGGCGAGATTTTTTACGTGCTGCAGTATTTCGGTGTAAGACACCTTTTGTGACTGCTTTGTCGAGTGCCGATACCGCGCTGCGAAGAACAGCGTCATCATCAGACTTAGATCCACTTGCGATCACCTCGGATGCAGCCTTCACTCGGCTACGTGTAAACGACCGAGTTGATCGGTTTATTGATGCTTTGCGTCGTTGAGCGCGTAAAGTCTTAGCGGCAGGCATTTATTTTCCTTGAATAATGTTCGAATGCTATGAAGACAATAATACTGCGGATTTCACGTCCATAATCTTATGGACTATTCGCTTCACTTACCCGGAATGCATTATCGACTCCAGGAATTGTTTCCACGCGTGCGAAGAGCCGACTTAACTGCTCCACACCGCTAGTGTACACCGTAAGTGAGATCGTACACGCATTGGTTTTATCATCTTCAGTGGATGTTAAAGAGTGGATATTAACGTTTTCTGATGAAACGACGTTCGTAATGTCACGTATCAGACCAACACGGTCATAGGCTTCAATCCGTAATCTCGATGCGTAAGTTGTCTCGTAATGACCCCATGCAACAGGGATATGCCTTTCGGCGTCTTTTGTATCTCGAAGAATAGCGCAGTTGAGTCGATGAACCGTTACTCCTCGCCCTCTTGTGAGGTAGCCTGTAATTTCATCTCCGTAAACCGGGCTGCAGCATTTTGCAATTCGTGTAAGCAGTCCTGGTTCGCCCATTACTACAAGACCCTTGGTTTGGTCGGTAGGAGGGTGAGATTGGCCGATGTCGGGCTTAAATATCTCTTCCGGCTGTGGGCTCAATGTGTCAGCAACTCTAGAGACGGATATTTGTCCAATGCCAAGAGATTCTGCTAGTTCGTCAAAGTTTTCGTAATCTAGGCTTGTAGCTATATTTTTTTCGTTGTAACTAATCCCATGCCGTCGGAGTTCCTTTTTGAGAAGATCTTTGCCCCTGCGGATATTGCTGTTACGCTCTTGCTTACGAAACCATTGCTTTACTTTGGTTTGAGCACTGGCTGTTGTTAGGTATCCTAGGTCTCGGTTCAGCCAGTCGAGGCTGGGGCCACGGGAAATTCTGGCTTTTCGTATTTCGACCACGTCACCGTTGTTAAGTGGGGTGTTAAGCGCAGTAAGTTTTCCGTTTACTACTGCACCGACAGCGTTGTGTCCCAGATCAGTGTGGATGCGATACGCGAAATCAATGGGGGTTGCCCCTGCGGGCAGGTCTTTGACATCTCCATTAGGCGTGTAAACGAACACTTGATCTTGCAAAATATCTGTCTTGATGGTGTCCAGGTATTCATCGTCACCAGAAAGTTCTCGTTGCCAGTCGAGAAGCTGACGGAGCCATGACATTTTGGTTTCGAAATTGTCACTACGACTTGCCGTATCTTCGTCTTCTTTGTACATCCAGTGAGAGGCCACACCGCCTTCCGCTATTTCGTGCATATCCTGTGTGCGGATTTGGACTTCAATTGGGTAACGACCTGGACCTCGCACGGAGGTATGCAGAGATTGGTACATGTTTTCTTTAGGGCTCGCGATGTAGTCATCAAATTGACCGGGCACCGGTCGCCATTTAGAGTGGACGACACCTAACGCTGCATAGCAGTCTTCAATACTTTCCGTTATAACTCGTATGGCTATCAAGTCGTATATTTCGTCGAATTTGCGTCCCATACGTTCGTAGCGTTGGAGTTTGTTAAATGTGCTGTATAGGTGCTTTACTCGACCTTCAACTGCAGATGGAATGTTGGCATTGTTTAACGGGATTTGTATTGCTTTGACGGCTGCTTCAGTATAGTTCTCGCGTTCAGCACGTTTACGATTGACCAATCTTGACATGGACTTATATTGTCGTGGCATTAGATACCGAAATGCTTGATCTTCAAGCTGCCATTTGATGTCACTCATCCCCAGGCGATGGGCTAATGGTGAATATATGTCCAGTGTTTCTCTTGATATGCGTTGTTGTTTCGGAGTTGGCAGATATTGGAGAGTCTGCATATTGTGCAATCTATCTGCCAACTTTATTAGGACGACGCGCACATCGTCCGCCATTGCGACAAGCATTTTCCTAAGGGACGCAGCGCGTGTAGCTTCAGGTTTGGCGATCTGTTTCACCATTGCGCCGTTCTCTGAAATCATGTCCAAGCGCTTTAATTTTGTGACACCATCCACCAACTTAGCCACATCGTTGCCGAAATCTGTTTCGAGTTGCTTAAAACTAATTCCGCAATCTTCTATAACGTCATGTAAAAGAGCAGCTTGAATGGTGGTTGTATCGAGTCGCATGTCTGCAAGTCGCAGTGCAATGGAAATTGGGTGTTCGATGAAGGGTTCGCCAGATTCTCGAAGCTGGCCTTGGTGGGCATTCGATGCGTAATTGAGGGCATCTGCAACCGTTGACGCCTTATCCGCGGGCAGGTACGCACTAACTGAATCAAGAAGCGCTTTCGATGAATTACTTTTTTGCGTAATGGTCATTGAAGCCTAACGTTTTACCTCCCTATTCTAATGCTTTTGGCGGAATTTAGCCTACTAGCGGAATCTACCTTGGTTACCCGAACGAGGACTTTGTTTATGAGTTTAAGGTTTCAAAATAACGAGCAATTTCGTCGCGTTCGAACTTTGGCAACGGTTGTAATTTTCCTTTTTTGATTATTTGCATCCCTTTTTTAAAATCGGTGATTTTTCCTATCACGTTAGCTTCAATTCCTGCTTGAGTTAGGGCTCTGATCACTTTTTGAGAACCGTTGGGGTGTGCTGTGATTATGAGTGACCCTGATGCGATTAACCCCCATGGTTCAATAAAAAGCGCTTCGCAAATTGTTTTTGTTTCATCAAATATCAATACTTGATCATCATCGATTGTCACCCCGGTGCCTGATGCTCTTGCAAGCTCGTCCATAGCGCCTGCTAACCCTCCTTCGGTTGGATCATGCATTGCAGTTACTTGTCCTGTTGACATGGCAACTTGAGCTGGTTTTACTATTGAAATGCCAGGTACGTTTAGCAGATTAGCCGCCTTTTTGATCTCATCCTCAGAGACCCCAGCCGCCAATAACTCCGTTTTACTCTCTCTCGCGAGAATAGCTGTTCCTTCGATAGCGATACCTGAAGTGAGAATAACATCGTCGCCTGGTTCTGCCGAAGAGGTTTTTACAGTTTCGGAGGGAGCGGCTTCCCCAAGCATTGTGCCTGCAATGATTGGGCGCGATAGTCCAGTGGTGATTTCTGTATGCCCCCCAATGATTGTCACCCCTAATTCATCGGCGGCTTCGCGCATTTGTTCGAAAATATCTTTGATATTAGAAACTTTTTCGTCTTCAGGCAGAAGAAGTGTGCTAAGGAACCATTTCGGAGTTCCGCCCGAAGCAGCGATGTCGTTTGCATTTACTTGAATTGCGTACCATCCGATACGGTCTGTGGCGAAAGTGATGGGGTCTGACTTTGCGATCAACGTCGAACTGCCGAACGAAATAAAAGCAGAATCTTCTCCTACATTTGGGCCTAGCAAAACTCGTTTTTCCGCTGTTATGAGACCACTCAAAAACGTCTTAAGTAAGTCAGGGGGCAGTTTTCCTGGCCGTAGATGCATATCAAATGGATTGTCTGGCATGGGCGCCCCCCTAAGGGCTGGCTTTGGGCAAAGTTGGGATTGGATTGCCTGTCAGATAGGGTCCGATGATCCGGC
>RQOU01000037.1 GCA_008373165.1 SAR202 cluster bacterium
AGCTACGTAATGAGTTTCGGCCATATGGGCAATTTTCCGAATTTCCGAAAAACCGCCACAATGACAAATGTCGGGTTGAATCAACCGAATACTGTTCGTGGCCAGTAACGGTCGAAACTCCCAGCGGTTATACAACTGCTCCCCTGTCGCGATTGGAACATTCACTGACCTCGCAAATTCTGCCATAGCTTCAACGTTGTCGTAGAGAATCGGTTCTTCCATCCAAGCTATATCAAATGGTTCGAGTCTTTTTGCAACCCTGCCTGCACTCCAGACATCAAGCCGGGCACGAATATCTATGCCGATGTCCATATCATTACCGACTGCTTCTCTTACAGCCTGCACAAGTTCGATGCCATGATCTATTTGCTCGGGCGTAGTGACCTGCGGCCCTCCAAATGGATAAAATTTCAGCGCTTTCCAGCCATCATTTTTTAGTTCAAGTGCCGCTTTTGCATGAAGTTCAGGAGAGGCCTGCCTAGAAGCAGTCTCCGCAGGCACACCCGGAATCGGCTCCGTCAGACCTTCAAACCAGCCGTTCGCATAAACTTTCACCTCATCTCTGTGCTTACCCCCTGCCAGTTCCCATACGGGCATTTCATGTGCCTTGGCTTTGATATCCCACAATGCAAGATCAATAGCTGCTATCGCGGACATTGTCACCGCACCCCCACTCCAGGTCACACGTCTGTAAAGAGAGGTCCAGATCCAGTCGATACGGAACGGGTCTTTGCCTTCGAGGAATTTACCGAAATCAAGAATTTCCGCTTCGAGTGCAGCGTCTTTGTACTGCAGGGAACCTTCACCCCATCCCGAAATACCAGCATCAGTATCAATACGAACGAATAACCAATTGGTCCCAGCCGTTTTGTGGACCGGGGTCGAGGTTCGAAAAACTTTTATATCTGTTATTTTCATTTTGCCTCAAGCTAACCACCAACGTGCATGAACTGGATGCAGACGGGTGCAGGTACATCTATCACCGAGCCTGTCGCTTCCAATGTACCGTCTGCATTTCGCTTGAATGTGACGACAGTACCAGTATCCTGATTTTCAGCCAGCACGAATTTTCCGTCAGGTGTTATCGCAAAGTTTCTGGGTGTTTCACCCCGGGTTTGTTCATGTCCGACATACCTCAATCGTCCGGAAGACGAATCAACCTGATATATAACCAGAGAGTGATGACCTCGATTCGACGCGTATACGTAATTCCCATCAGGCGAGGTGTGGATATCTGCGGTGGTGTTATCACCCTCCCAGTCGTCAGGAAGCGTACCTACCGTCTCTATCGGACTCAACCCACCGTTAGCACTAAGGTCGTAAGCAGTGATCGTACAGCCAAGTTCATTTAATACGTATACGAACTTGCCTGAAGGATGAAAGGTGAAGTGCCGCGGACCTTGACCAGCAACTTCGTCAACTGAAGGCTGTTGAGAAGGATTCAGCTTTCTATTTTCATGGTCGATGTCATAAATGAACACCTTGTCCATCCCAAGATCACAAACGTATGCATGCGTGTTCGAATCATCAATATTCACAGAATGTGCATGAGCCTTTTCCTGTCGTTGCGGGTTGATCGACGAGCCTTCATGCTGAATAAACTCCGTCCGTTCACCCAAAGAACCGTCATCATTAATCGGTAATACCGCAACGCTGCCGCCAGCGTAATTAGTCGCAATCACCAGCGAGTCGGTTGCATCAACCATCAAGTGGCATGGACCGGGACCCCCAGTGGATTTTTGATTAATAGGTGTCAACTCACCAGTCGTCTGGTTAATGCTGAATGCAGCACAAGCTCCACCACCGTCTTGGTCTCCTATCTCGCATACAGCGTACAAATGCTCATTAGAAGGATCCAATGCGAGGAAGGAAGGATTCTCAATACCAGTTGCAAGTGATACCTGTTCAAGCTCGCCGGTATCCCCATTCATTTTAAGTGTGTAAATACCTTCGCTGCCAAGTCGAGTGTAGGTTCCAACAAATGCAAACAAATCATTAGCCATTGTCTATTCTCCTAAACATAATCATCAATTTTTCATAATCAGATCGGGATCGATCTCTATGCCGAGTCCGGGACCTTGAGGCAATGACATGAACCCATCTGAATCGACTTCGGGCGCGTTGGACATGATTGAAAACTTATTCCGGTAGTGTCCGACCGGGGGATCATGTAGCAGTTCCATGAAAGGAGCATGCCGCCATGACGCGACCAGATGCATGTGTGCAATCACTCCTATATTGCCTCCACCGTGATGCGGAACGATTTCTTTTCCATAAAGCTCCGCCAGAACGCCTATTTTCCTCAGGTTCGTCAGACCATTCATAACCATACTTTCAGGTTGTAACAAGCTGTATACACCCTGCTCACAAATCTGAACAAACTCGTTCACGCCAGGGTTATTCTCTCCACCAGCAATCGGAATTTCTAATTTGCTGCTAAGTTCCGCAAGCCCATCATAGTTGTACCTAGTTAAAGGCTCTTCAAGCCAGTAGACATTCATGTCCTGTAATTCTGAGGCTGTCTCGTAAGCGCGCTGGGCGTTCCATTGAACCCCAGGCTGCCAATCGCCACTGCTCTGTGCCTGGTTTCCATCTGCCATCAAGGTCATTTCGTCACCAACAGCCTCCCGAATCGCTTCGATCGTACGAATATCCTCAGCAATAGTCTCATGATGCAAACGGACTTTCATCGCCTGCCAACCCTGTGCACTAAGAGAGCTAGCCTGGGCTGCACGTTCCTCGGGTGTAGAAAGTAATACCATGCTGGCATATGGAATAACCTTGTCTTTGTCGCCACCCCATAGCTTGTAAAGAGGCATTCCCGCTGCTTTTCCTACGATGTCCCAAAGGGCGATATCTACACCTGCAATCCCTTGGTATTTCAAATTAGGTACGTAGTAATTCAGTGCTGCAGCGTGCTGTTCTACCTGAAGCGCGCTTTTTCCGATTAAATATTCCTTTACTGAATCAAGAAGCATCGGGTGCATTCCCGGTCCGATACCGGTTATACCACCATCTGTACGAACCTCGGTAAACGATCCGCCGCCAATATCAAAAGACATCGTGGTTCCAGGGCTCCAAGCAGGCTCCAGGTCACCGACGTGTTTCATGGTCCGCAGATTTAGGGTCTGAACATCGGTAACAGTGAGGTCTCCGGTCAATATTTTCTCCAGTCCTGAACTTCAAAGTGCCTGAAATCATACCCTCAAGCAAAACGAATAGTGGTGTATTGTTCACTGAGTTAAGCGCGTACACTGCGATCTATCGAACCAATATCCATTAAAACCAGGTTTTACATGACAAGTAACCATGGATCGAAAGATATGACAGTAGACGTACTAATCATCGGAGCGGGTGCATCCGGAGCTGCTGCTGCTGCATCTCTGTCTGAAGCAGGATTCAAGGTGAAATGCCTTGAACAGGGTTTTTGGCAAGATCCATCAAAATATGCGTCGGCGTCGGCTGATTACGACTTCGAGATGTTGACCAACTGGTCGGTGGACCCTAACAAACGACAGTTAGACGAAGATTACCCGATAAATATCGATAACTCGCCGGTCACCCCTGTGATGTTCAACGGCGTCGGTGGTTCGACAATTCTCTGGACTGCCCATACCCCAAGATTTCATCCCTCGGATTTTCGAGTAAAGACTCTCGATGGGGTCGCGGATGACTGGCCACTAACATATGAAGACATCGAGGATTATTACGACCGCAATGATGAGGTAATGGGCTGCTCAGGCATAAACGGTGACCCGGCTAACCCACCAAGAAAACCCCGGCAAATGCCACCACTGCCAATCGGTTCTGATGGCATAAGACTGATAAATGCATTTGAGAAATTAGACTGGCACTGGTGGCCCTCAGACAATTACATCAACTCAGAGCCATACGGCGAGGGTCGAGACGCCTGTAATTTCTGCGGACATGTCCACATGGGATGTTTCAAACGCGCAAAAGCGAGCACCGATCTAACGTATTGGCCACTGGCATTAAACAACGGAGCAGTAATAGAAACCGGTGCTCGTGTGCGACGTGTCACTACCAATTCTTCAGGCATTGCTACCGGAGCGGACTACGTTGATGCGAAAGGGGTTGAACGCCATCAGCCAGCCCGATCTGTAGTGATGGCGGCAAATGGGATTGGCACTGCCAGGCTGTTGTTGCTTTCAAAATCTGACTCACATCCCGATGGACTTGCGAATTCAAGTGGTCTAGTTGGTAAGAATCTTATGTTCCATCCTTTTGCCATGATCACCGGCGTGTTCCCGGAAAAAATGAAAACGTGGCAGGGCCCATTAAGTAATTTCGCAATGAGCCAGGAATTTTATGAGACCGATGAGTCCCGTGGATTCGTTCGAGGTTACACCTATCAATTTCAACGAAGCTTGGGACCAGGCTGGGTAGCTAACGGCGGATTTACCAATGCTATCCCCTGGGGAGATAGTCATCACGAAGAGTTGGAAAAGCGACTAGGCAGCATGATGGCCATAGCCGTGATCGGCGACGATCTACCAGAGCTTCACAACAGTGTCGAGCTTGATCCTGACCTAACGGATTCAGATGGGGTTCCAGCTCCCAGAATTAACTACACATTGAGTCAGAATTCCCGCGACTTGCTCGATCATGGCATAAAGAACGCAACAAAAGTATTTGAAACAGCCGGCGCAACCGATATCTACGTTGACCCATTAATGCGTCAGTCCGGCTGGCACTTGATGGGAACCGCACGTATGGGAGAAGACAGTTCAAACTCAGTAGTCGACAAGTGGGGGCAGGCACACGACGTCGATAACCTTTTCATCATCGACGGTAGTGTTTTTGTGACAGGCGCAGCCGTAAACCCCACTCCAACAATCCAGGCACTCGCATTACGTACAGCGGATTACATAATCGCCAATCGAACTGATTTGAGAGGCTAAAGTACATGGCTTCACAACATTCACGACTACTGGAAGCGATAATGGATCGAATGATCCCAGCAGTCGGAGACCTGCCTTCAGCTGGTCAGATGGGCTTAATTGACGAGATAGTAGAACTTGCAGCTAAACAGAAACGATTTGAAGATCTGTTCCATTCTGCAATAACAGCATTTGAATCGAAGAACCCAGATTTCTTAACTAGCTCAGAGTCGGTACAAGATGAAAACCTAAAAACATTCGAGTTAAACACCCCGGAGCACTTCAACACAATAAGAACAATCGTCTACATCGTCTACTACAAGGATTCCAGGGTTCATAAGAGGATCGGCTGGGATGGACAGCCGCCACAGCCGCAGGGGTATGAGATGGATCCTTGGGATGAATCCGTGCTAGAAAACGCAAGGAAAAGAGAACCGTTTTGGCGTAAGGTTTAGTTAAATCAAAATAATCAATCAATCTACCTTTAGTGTTGTGAACAGGAGTAACTCTTGGAACCGGTAATCAGAAATCAAAGCGATCATGAAAACCCTATTCTCGGCCCAGATGATGGCGTGTCATCCTATGTAATGCTCTACGTAAAGCACGCTGTCGGCGAGTCCAGCCCAGACCATGTTCACCCATGGGAACATCAGGCATTCATCACCGAAGGTTCAGGAATTCTGGTTTGCGGCGGGAAGGAATACCCAATAAAGGCAGGAGATGCTGTATTGGTACCAGGCGGTATCAGACACCAATTCACGAATACCGGGGATGTACCGATGAACCGCGTGACCGTAAATCCAATTGAATCCGTTCAGTAGCAAGGACTGAAAGCCTTTATCAGACCCTTACATCCGTAAGCGTTATTTCACCATTTTCGACGGTGTAAACATGTGTTGCTATTTCTTCAACTATGGCAGGATCATGGCTCGCACAAACAATAGTCCCATCGTAATCGCCTAAGGCACTAAGCAACTCCCTACGGGTAGCTGCGTCCAGGTGATTGGTAGGTTCGTCTAGTAAGAGCACATTGTTAGGCTGAACAAGAAATTTAGCCAGAGCTACCCGACTTTTTTCTCCACCAGACAGCATCCTGACGGTCTTGAATACGTCATCATCCGAAAACAGAAAACGGCCGAGAATTCCGCGAAGAACACCGTCTGGCTGATTCTGTGCCGATTCCCTAACAGATTCGAGAACTGTCGCATCCAAAGACAGGGATTCATCTTGATGTTGGGCGTAATATCCCCTCTCGGCACGTTCAGCCCATTGGACCGAGCCTTCAGACGGTTCAACTTCTCCTGCTAGGATTCGCAGGAGAGTACTCTTACCGCCTCCGTTGTGACCGACCAGTGCTATTTTCTGCCCCCGCTCAATCTCCAATGACACATCAAGCAGCACAGGAAAGTCTTCCCAGTCATGGGATATACCTTCCGCCAATAAGACTTTATGCTCGATTCTGCCCGAGGATTTAATCTGGAACCTGGTCGCTTTGGATTCACTCATCCGGGAGACACGGTCTATCTTCTCGAGTGATTTAATTCGACTCTGTACCTGTCGGGCTTTAGTAGCTTTAGATCTAAATCGATCGATGAATTGCTCCTGTCTTGCAATTTCTTTTTCCTGCCGATCAGCCTCGGCATCCAATTGCTCCTGGCGAACCTTCTTCCCCTCAACATATTGGGTGAAGGTTCCAGGGTATGACATCACCGAACCATGTTCGACATTTAGGACCCGGGTTACAACCTGCTCAAGAAATTCGCCGTCGTGCGTGACCATGAGAACTGCTCCAGGATAATCGCCAAGTTCACGGGCAAGCCAGCGTTTCGATGTTTTATCCAGGTGGTTTGTCGGTTCGTCTAGAAGTAAATGTTCATCACGCTTCAACAATATCTTTGCCAATGAAATTCTCATTCTCCAGCCACCAGAAAAATCTCCACATGGCTTTTTCAGATCGGCATGAGAGAAACCCAGGCCACTGGTAACCCTCGCTATCGAAGCGTCAACACCCTGGCCCCCAAGAACACGAAAACGTTCATGTGCACGATTCAAGTCAGCGGCAAGGGATTCTGCATTAAGTTCCTCGACAATCAAAGTATCTTCTATTTGAGCGATAAGATTTTTCAGGCTGTATAACTCAGGAAGCGCGGTCCACATTTCATCGTTGAGGGATCTATCAAGTTCGACATCAGCTTCCTGATGCAGATAGGCCAGTTGCCCGCCTGTGAGATTCACCTGACCATTACTGAGCGGTTCATCACCTGCAATCATTTTTAACAGTGTTGTTTTTCCAGAACCATTAGGTCCAACCACGCCAATTTTTTCACCTGATGACACAGTGAAAGAAACCGTCGAGAACAAGTCGCGACCAGCAAACTGTTTGGTCAAATTTTCTACAACGATCATGAAACAGAAAACCGATTATCTAATAACTAGATTGTGCACCTTTTTTAATAGATGCTACCCAGGCCTCACTAAGGGAATCGACGGAAACCCCTTTTGCCTGTGCTGCAGCAATCACAATCGCCTCCTGTTCTGCGAGAGCTTTAGCTGCAGCAGGAAGGCGTTCAGCGGCATCGAGAGGAATCTGTATCACGCCATGCAAGTCAGCTGCGATGAGATCGCTGGGTTGAACATAAACCCCACCTACATCCACAGGAACGTTATAGGCCACCGCATGTACATATCCATGCGACACGAGTACTTCCTTAGCCCAGAAAGGAAACCCCATTTCTTCTGCTTCCTTTAGATCACGAACACCACCATCAGTCACGGCCCCGACACACCCGAGGCCCAGGGCAATATTTCCTTGAATTTCACCCCAGTAAGAACCAATGGTTGCCGGGTAATCGAGGTCATGTAAAACGACCATACGCGGTGTAGGTATCGCCTCTATAGCTTCATAGTAATCACGTCGTTCGAGGGCATTTGGAGACTTGTGCCGGGCTGAAATCACACCTGTCACAGCATAACCAATGTGTGTTTCTGTGACAGTTGATATGGACCTGATCTCTGGCCTCATAAAACCTTCGGTACGCGGCCGAATTTCCATCAACTCAAGTGCATTAGCGATCGTCGGAGTGTCGATTTTCCTGAGTTGATCGAGCAGATTTTCGGTTAACGGGCCTGTAGTGGCACCCATGTTGGGTCTCCCATGCAGAAATTAATGTTTAGTGTTTAGAAATGAGGTTTTATCGCAAAACCCATAGTCATTCTAACCAGTTACCAAAAGTTCTGATCACCTCTCAGGAAACAGAGAGTAAGGTAAATGCAATCGTGTGCTCAAGTGAAGTTGATAAACGTGGCGAACTTGTGATCTATATCAGTTAAATACCGCAATTTCGTAGTACAGCGTTTTGTACTAATCCAATAATAGGACTAAAATCTCCTCGCCCCGGCCAACCGCGACTCGTGGTGCCATCAGGTCAATAACTGGAATATTCACGGAGATTAATTAATGAACGGAACAGAGTTCATAGCCCAAATTCTCAAGCAAGAGGGCGTCAACGAAATGACTTGCTTCCCAAGCAACGCCCTGATTGAAGAAGCAGCAAAAACCGGCATTCGTCCTGTGATGTTCAGACACGAGCGCGGTGCAGTGATGGCGGCCGACGGCTACAGCAGGATGAGTGATGGCAATAGATTTGGCGTAGTGGCAATGCAACACGCTGGTGGTGCAGAAAAGTCAGTCGGAGGTCTGTCGCAAGCTTTTGGGGACAACATACCGATATTGGTACTTCCGGGTGGATATCCACTCGAACGCAGGAACGTAAGACCAAATTTTCTTGCAAACGAAAACTGGAAAGGCGTCGTGAAATCTGCTGAGATTATTCATACCCCCACTCAAATCAAGGATGTAATGCGAAGGGCTTTTCAGGCGCTCAGGAACGGTAATGGCGGACCAGTAGTCGTAGAGATGACACTAGACGTATGTGCTATGGAGGTCCCAGACCATGCTCTTGACTATAAATCTCCAGTAGCGACCAAGTCCGCTCCTTCGAAAACTGATATTAAAGATGCTGTTAAATCATTACTTCAAGCAGACCGCCCGTTGATATGGGCAGGTGCCGGAGTGCTCACGGCAGGCGCCACCGCAGAGCTGGCCGAATTCGCAGAACTTACTGATATTCCCGTTTTCACAACAATGGAAGGCAAATCTGCTTATGATGAACGGCTGCCTTTGTCATTAGGGGCTGGTAGCGGAGCCACAACTGGACAGGCTTATGAATGGATAAACGAAAGTGATGTTGTGATAGGAATCGGTACCAGCCTGACCATCAATAGTTACACGAGAACCCTGCCCGCAGGTAAAAAGACAGTCATTCATAACACCATAAATACAGATGATGTCAACAAAGACACACCATCGGATATAGGCCTGATCGGCGACGCCAAAATCACTCTGGAGATGTTGATCGAAGAGGTCAAAGCCCAGATCGGTGAAAACGGCCGAGATACGGGAGTAGCAACGCACATAGCAGCAGTTCGGGAAAAATGGATGGCGGAATGGCTGCCTTTGCTAAATTCTGATGAAGCACCGTTAAACCCGTATCGGGTTATAAACGAGATCAACAATAATCTCGATCACGACAACAGCGTAGTGACACATGATGCCGGCGGCCCACGAGACTGCATGGTTCCCTTCTACATCGCCACCACTCCCCATAGTTACATCGGCTGGGGAAAGACTACGCACCTTGGTTTCGGAATCCCGTTAATGATCGGAGCGAAACTTGCTGACCCGAGCAAGTTTTGCCTCAACTTTATGGGTGATGGTGCATGGGGTATGTCCGGTACAGATGTAGCAGCATCCGTGCAATCTAATTTGCCCATCACAACTGTTTTACTGAATAACGGTGGAATGGCCACATACCCGGGGGGATTCCCAACCGCACAGGAACAGTACGGAGTCTCACACATGGTTGGTAATTACGCACAAATTGCTGAGGGCATGGGTGGGGTCGGCATAGAAGTGACTAAACCCGAAGAAATGGGTCCTGCATTGAACAAAGCCAAACAGTTGAACGACGATGGACGCACTGTTTTGATAGACGTCAAATCCAATTTCGAATCACGCAAATCACGCTTCACTTAGGGCAAGACAGGAAACTGAGCAGTCGGAGTCACAAAATTTAATATCGCTAAGAGGAAGTACACGGCATAACTGTAAACCTACGTACTCGCTACAG
>RQOU01000038.1 GCA_008373165.1 SAR202 cluster bacterium
TGGAAGAAAAGCGGTGGGAGCTTGAAGAACGTCGTGAAGCTATAGGCGACGAGTTTGAGGAAAACCGCGAACGTGCAATTGAGGAACTAGAGGGTCAAACCGACCAACTCCGCGAAGAGAAGATGCTGCCACTTGAAGAACAGGCAAACGAACTCGAAGCTGAAATGGAAGAGCGCTGGGTTGCCCTGGATGCACTTTACGCACAGCAAGGTGAATTGACTGGTCAACTTAAAGAGTTACAGCTAACGGTCAGAGACCTCGATCGACAGGCCGAGTTCGGTGTTCTAAACGTGATCACAGGTGCGCTTGAGGCTGCGGAAGAACTTGAAAAGCAAGGTGGTGTCGGCAGCTTCGACGCCTTCTTGCCTGACATGCCGGGGACCGGTGGTGGTCCTCCTGGCGGAGGCGGTCAGTAGACTAAAAAAACTAACTCTTCGAAACTGCTGAAGAAATCGAAGTAAGTAGAAAACAGCGAGCTACAAAAAATAATTTGTAGCTCGCTGTTTCGCGCTTAGGGCCTACCGAAACAAGCCACTATTTCTGTTTAAGAAATACAGATTCCAAAGCATGCGGCATCCCATGCAGTGTTTTACGCGCGTAATATGCACCAAGCGTTGTGTATTTAGGTGATCCCAGAACTATCGACATAAATAAAGCGTAACGTGCTATCAGCAAAGGATTTTAATGATGCTTGTAAAGGTTGCCTCGGTAGGACTTCTGTCAATATTTCTTGCTGCCTGCGGGATTGTCGACACCGAACAAGCTCAGGAAGCTATCGATCTCAAAACCCAAGTACTTGAGATCAAGACCACGCAAATTGACCCTCTCATGGAAGAGATAGACACACTGAGTCTACAAATCGATCCATTAGAACGAGAGATCGAGCAACTCGAACAGCAACGCGAGGACCTCTACGATCAGGGTCGTGAACTTGGGAATGAATTCGAAAAAGAAATGAAGAAGAGGTTCTCTAGCTTATTCGAAGCTGACGAAGATGCACGCGATGCCTTCGAGGAAGAATTCGAAGACCAATTCAAAGCCCTGCAAAAACAAATGAAGGACTTGAAAGATGAAAAAGAAGACAGGCAAGCCGAGGTAAAAAAACAAGTTCAACCACTTTACGAAGCTCTGGAAAAAACTATAAAGGCCAAGGAAGCTGAGACAGAGGCGTTAGTGCAAGAAATTCAGGATCGGATGAGCATAGTAAAAGATAAGCAAAAAGCATTAAAAACAGAACAAAATGCTCGATCCAAAATCAACAACGAATTGAAGCTGGCATCAATGGCTCTTGAAGAAGAGCGAATGGCCGTCAATGACGAGCTCACCCCTCTCAGAGACCAACGTAAGGAACTGCAGCGAAGCATGCAGGACAAAGGAGAAAATGAAAAGCCGGAAGTCTCTTACAAGGAGCAAAGAAGAGAAAAAAGGAATGAAATACGTGCTATCCAGGCACAGGTGAAATTAACCTGGGAGGAGGCTAAAGATGTTCAGTGGGGTCAAAGGGAAGAACTACGTAATCAGGCCAACGCTGATCACGAGGCAAAACTGGAAGCAATTAACAAGTTAAGATCAGACAGCTATGCAGAAGCAGATGCAAATGACGCTGCTGCAGGAGCAACTGAACAACTTGCAATTCTCGAAACCCAGTTCGAGCAAAATCGATCTGTTTACTTAACACAACTCGAAACCGTAAATGCTGAGATCGAACAGTTGTCGACGGCAAACCCTGATTCTAGTGGTGACGGCGGGTCTGAGCGAAGTGCAATAATCGCAAGCTTAGAAAGCAACCGGTCAGATCTGGAAACAGCCAAAAGCACACTTGCAGACACTCCACAAAACCTAACTTCGGAATCTACAAAGAACCCGGCATATGATGGCGCTGTGGCAGCACGAGACGCGGCACAGGCTGCACTAGACGCGGCAACCAACACCCTGAATGGGACACCAGAAAAAATCGTTGGCATAAGTGCACCTGATCAACCAGTTACCGAGGTAGATAATCCTAATTACGCTGGAGCAAAAGCAGCCGTAGGTGAAGCGCAGGCCGCTTTAGACGCTGCAGAATCGAATCTAGCCAACACACCGGAAAATCTAACTGGCTCAGAAAGTCCAAACCCTGCATATGGAGAACTCCAGGCCTTGATCGCCAACCTAGAGGCGGCAGTTGCGGATTATGAGGCACAACTTGCGAACGCAGGTGAGGCGACAGGGTCAAACTCGGAACTTACGGCCGCATACACAAAAAAATCTGAGTATGAATCCATCTTGAAAGAGATCGAAAATACCTACATAAGTGATAAACAGGCACTGCAAGAAAAGGTTAGTTCTGGCAGTAACAAAGTAGATGTAAAAAACGTTGAAAATCAGATTCAGAAACAGATCAGGGATGCTGAAAATGACCTGCGAAAGACCCTGAAGCAAATCGATAACGATTCATACGGGGGCCGTGAAAAACCCGAGTCTGTAGTGGCCTTGGAAAGTCAAGCCGAATTGCTCGAAGCTGAACTAAGAGAAATCGAAAGCAAGGAACAGGCTGCACACAAGGAAGGTGAAGACCGCCGCAACAAGATCAGGAAACAGGTGAGGGACATAGAAGATCTAATCGACCCTCTTGAAGATCGTCAGAGAGAAATAAACCTCGAAGGACGACCAATTCGTAAACAAAAGATGGCCCTAGATAAAGAACGCATGCTTGTTCAACCACTGGGCGATGAACTCAATGAGGAAAGTAACGCTATTCGCGAAGAACTCAACGACTTCAGCAAAAAGATGAAGAAGGAAATGGGGGAATTTAAACGCGAGGCAAAGAAGGAAGTAGAAAAGCAAGAAAAAGAGATAAAGGAAAAGGCGGAAGATGAAGGCAAAGGCATCAGGGACCGGATCGAACAAGAGATGTATGCTCTAGAGGAAAAGCGCGACCAACTTGACGATGAGTTCCGCAAGGAGCGCAAAGCCAAGCAGGCCGAGCTCGAAGGTCAAACAGACCAGCTACGTATGGAAAAATTCCAGCCTCTGGAAACAGCAGCAAAAGAACTCGATACTGAAATTGAAGGCAAGTGGGAAGACCTGACAGTTCTTTACGAGCAACAAAGCGCATTAACTGCACAACTCAAAGAATTACAGGCAACCGTCAGAGACCTCGACCGACAGGCCGAGTTCGGTGTTCTAAACGTGATATCAGGTGCACTTGAGAATGCAGAAGAACTCGAGAAACAAGGTGGCGTAGGAAGCTTCGACGCCTTCTTACCTGACATGCCGGGCGGTGGCAGCGAATAGATTCATGCGTTCGATAGCCTCAGGTTGAACAGAAATAAAAAAACAGCGGGTTACAAATATTTGTGACCCGCTGTTTCGTATCCTAAACCCGATTAATAAAACAAACGCAACTGGACACAGTTGGAGCAGAACTTCTTCGACCTGACTTAGAATCAAATTATGAAAAAACAACGAATCCTGTTCTGGGTCGATTTGGAAATGACCGGCCTATCAGATGAACAAGTTATTATCGAAATTGCATCCCTCGTAACGGACGCTCAACTAAACGTCCTGGCCGAAGGGCCAGAAATCGCTATAAAGCGAACGCAAGAAGAAATGTCCAGAATGGAAGACTGGCCCGCAAAACAACACCAAACCTCTGGCCTTTTAGAGCGAGTGGAAAAATCCCAAGTCACCATTGACGAAGCGGAAAAACAGACACTTGAATTCATCAGCAAATGGGCTGACAAAAATAGTGCAACCCTTTGCGGTAATTCGATCTGGGTCGACCGACGTTTCCTCCATAAGGAAATGCCAACCCTAGATAAATATCTACACTATCGGATGATAGATGTTTCATCGTTTAAAGAAGTTGTGGAACGTTGGTACCCAGAAACTCTCAGACCACCCACCAAAAAAAAATCCCACCTGGCAATGGACGACATAAAAGAAAGTGTCGAAGAACTTCGCTGGTACCGCGAAAACATTTTCAGGCAGCAAGGCAAAACGTCTTAGTTCAAACAAATACCCAAGACCTAGAGCCTAAACTCAGCAGATCTCGCAAGTTGCACGATCGAATTCCCGCCCAGATAACTACTGTACGCTGTACCCGCCGTCTATCGGTATCGACACTCCCGATACAAACTGAGACGCACTGGATGCGAGGAATACCGCCGTTCCTGCAAGATCCTGAGGTTGCCCCCAACGACCGGATGGTGTCCGTCCCTCTATAGCCGCATATCGTTCAGGAAAAAGACGCCCAAATTCATCGGTCATTTCAGTTACTATCCAGCCCGGCAGAATTGCATTCACTTGGACGTTGTACTTGGAATACGCTACGGCGCAGCTCTTTGTGTACTGAACAACACCTCCCTTGCTAGCTGCATAAGCAGGTGCATATGAAGAACCAAATATCGACATCATCGATCCAATATTTATGAATTTACCACCGCCGCGAGGTTTCATGAGTGGGAACGCTATCGATGTAACTGTGTGCATACTGGTGAGGTTAGTATCTATCACATCTCGCCAGTCTTCATCTGAAAGCAGGTGTGGCTCGTCCGCCCGCTTATTAGTACCAGCGTTATTCACCACGATATCCACACCACCAAATCTCTCCACCGTCGAATCTAGGGCAGCCTGAACAGAATCTCGATCAGTCACATCACACTGAACTGCTAAAACCCTCTCAGATGCACCCATATCCGAAATTTCAATAAGAGCCGAATCTAGCTTAGATTTTGTTCGCGCAGCAAGCACAACAGATGCACCATGATCAATAAACCCTTTGGCTATACCCAGCCCTATGCCACCATTACCACCAGTTACGAACGCTACCTTATCTTGAAGATCGAACATATCTTTTTCCTTGGATCAGACGATCAAAATATCTCTACCAACAATCGTGATTTACATGAATATCTGGGGATTATCTCAGAGACTTTTAATTTACGCCCCTAACGTTACGAATCCAACAAGGTACGATTTTTGGGAATAAAATTTCAAATATCCATTGCAACCACCGGATTTCAAACGATAAATTATCAATCTCTAATCACTAGCCAAGCTCCCATTGAACAATATGCAAACCCTTCCAAACCCAAATGGCATGCCAGAAGCTCTCGAAGGCGTGCGTGTTCTAGATTGTTCACAGATCCTGGCTGGTCCGTTTTGCAGCATGCTGCTTGCTGACATGGGCGCCGACGTCATCAAGATTGAGAAACCAAACGGAGGTGACGACACACGCCGAATGGGCCCGCCATTCATAGATACAGAATCAGCAGCATTTCTAGCTATGAACCGAAACAAGCGAAGCATCGTACTCAATTTCAAAGAGCAATCAGGCGTTCAAGCGATGAAAACACTGGTTAAGGATGCCGACATCGTTATCGAAAACTATCGCACTGGCACGATGGCTCGATTAGGGCTCGGATATGAAGATCTTAAAAATATTAACCCGGGAATTATTTATTGCTCTATATCTGGATTTGGAAGAACCGGCCCTTATGCCAACAGGGGAGGCTTTGACCTGGTAGCCCAGGGTATGAGTGGTCTCATGAGTATCACTGGCGTTCCTGACTCACCACCAGTAAAGGTCGGAGTCCCAATTGCGGATATGAACGCTGGGATGTTTGCCACATATGGCATCCTGACGGCTTACATCAATAAGCTACGAACCAAGAAAGGTCAATATCTCGAGATTTCGCTTCTAGAGGCAGCGATTGCATATACGGTCTGGGAATCGGCTGGATATTTCGCCACTGGTGACATAGCAGAGCCACTTGGATCTTCCCACCGTAATTCCGCTCCATACCAGGCGCTAAAGACAAAGGACGGTCATATAAACGTCGGAGCACCAAATCAATCCAACTGGGAGCGGTTCGCTAATGCCATCGAACGTAGTGACTTGGTCACAAGAAACGAGTTCAAAGACAATGCGAGCAGATTAGTAAATCGAGAATCGCTCGAAAGGGAATTAGAATTAACTCTCACGACCAAAAATTCAAGTGAATGGTTGGAAGTTTTGGAGAAGTCAGGCGTACCAGCCGGCCCGATCTTAAATATCTCTGAGGTTTGGAACGACCCTCAAGTTGAAGCACGTAACATGAAAGTTACTTTAGACCATCCAACCGCCGGAAAAATAACAAACATCGGACTAGCCGCTAAGCTCTATAACACTCCAGGCAGAATTACCAAACCCGCTCCACTACTCGGCGAACACACCCGAGAAATTCTAGTGGATGCTGGTTACAGCAAGAAAAATATCGAAGATTTAATCGACTCTGGCGCAGCAGTTACAAATGACAGCTAAGGCATAAGATAAATCAAAGTAATTAATTAGCGATTATCGAATTTTGCACGCAGATAATTAACCAGATGCCACATCTCATCTTCGCTAAGTAAGTCACCTTGTGCCGGCATTCCTACTCCAATACCGTCGCGTATAAATTCATAAAGGATGGTGTCGCTGTGCAGAGGAACGTGCACCGAGAGATCGGACGGTTTATTCTCAAGACCGACAGAAACAGGGCCGTCACCAAGACCATTATCACCGTGACAGGACGCACAAACACCGACGTATATTGGCTCCCCTATTGCAACTGACTCGGAGGTCGGAGGAAACGGATTCCGAAGGTTCTCAGGAAACCCAATCCGCAAAACCTGAACATTCAATAACATCAACAGGCCCAGCGCAACAACAATGCTCCCCGGCGTGAGCAGGCTCCATTGCACACCGGCATAACTGAATACGGAGGAAGTGAATATTCCTCTAAATGCAACAGCAGCCACAAGACCGCCGATAATCAGCAACTGTAATCCAAACAGCAGGTTCGCTGTGTTCGTGTCAGGCTCAATGGTGTCGGCAGCTATATCTGAAGAAAAAACTGTAAATCTAAACGCTGTCCTCGCATCGAAAGAGTCGGAACGCAATACAACAACTTCGGCCTGATACTCACCTGCTATATCTAGTCGGGCACCCTTAAGGCGCCATGCCCTTCCACCCTCATCTTCTTCCAAAGAGACAAGTTGTTCGCCCAGGTCATCATCAACAAATTTAAGACGCACACGTACGTCAACAGCATTTTGAACCAATGTGCCTCCAGGTTCAGATAGCTGAACAGTAACGTCATTTTCTCCAACTTCTGCAGGATGAATAGTTACATCAAAATGAGTGTCCGTATCTCGATCGCTATGGACAACAGCATCTGCCACACCAATACCCATTCGACCGGCGTATTGTCGGGCAGGTTCCAAGCTTGCAAGCCAACCTACCGTAATAAACACCAGCAATACGATCAATGATTCGGCCACCAAAGATCTACTCAAAAGTCTCTGGCCATCAGAACTGAATCGCCTTACAAGCTTAAATCCATTAAAACCTGCAATAGTAAAAAGCGGTATTAGAAGCACCAACTTGGCTACCAAAAACCAGCCGTATGGAGTTGCCAGAGCCACAGGGTTGGTCACTTGCATATAACTTGAAAAAAGTCCTGTTATTACGAGAATCCCAGCACTGATTACACCAAGTACGGTGAATTTGTCTATCGCCTTTTCAAATAACTTAGAAGCCCCCTCTTTACCGAGGTGTTTAATAAAGATTGGAACACTAAAAGTCAGGTATATCACCCCACCTGACCAAACTATTGATGCAACAAGGTGGACAAAATCAGTAGCGATAGCAAGGGTTCTTATCTCGACAGGAGATGCTGCGTTGTGACCGCTCATAGCAGTTAAGCCTAAGAAAACCAGTCCAAGAAATATCACGACTTGAGTCGCTGGTGAATCCCCAACAAGTGATCCCGCAGACTTGTCTTGATTCTCTTCATCGATATCGTCTGACCTACTCATACGTATGGATGCGTAGAACATCATTCCCATACCTATCGCCACGATAGCCCTATACATCCAAAACCGTCCCCAGCCACTTTCGAGAACCACGGATTTGAGAATTCCAAAATCAGGTATTAGGGAGAAACTCCCTGATATAAGACTTACGGCTTGAAGAATTTGACCAAGCAAAGCAAGTATCAAAACGATCATCGAAGCAACAGCAATACGAGACCAGAATGTCGAAGCCACTATTGCAGCAGACACCCATCTCTGTTTCACAGGATCACTGTAGATAGTGGGGATGCCTATCAACATCTCAAAAGTTAATCCACCTATGACCAACGCCACTGAAATAAAAATCAGCCACCGGAGCCACGGATCAACAACTGTTTGCAGGAGGGGTTGCTCATCTGGATAAATTTGAGCATGGGCTGAGAGTGATTCTCCAACCGCGAATACAAATGACCCAACAACCTTGTGACCATCGATTGATGAAAGATTTTTCCAGACGACCGTATACGTTCCATTTTCGAGTGGTGGAAGGCTAACGGACATAACAGAAGGTTCAGACGAATCTATGGACGAATCATTCAGATCTACACGATCAGCTGCTGCATTTAGAACAGTCAACTCACTGAAAGACTCTTCAATTGACTCACTGAACCAGACAATTACCCGGTCGGGGGCAACTTCCAACTCACTATTTGGAGATGGACTAGATTTAATCTGATTCGCATGTGCATCGACTCTCGATGAAACAGCAGCAAACAACGCAAGTAAGGTTGCCCCCGCAAGCAAAGCCAGAAGAATTCGTCGGACACGATTATGATCGGATAAAAGTATCAACGGTTCCGCTTCGTCCTTCTTTTTCGGCGTCGCTCGTGCTTAGCCTCGCTGGCTCGCCATGAGAGAAACGCTAGTCCGATTAAAATAAGACCCATACCGCTGAATATAATCAACTCGTCATACTTACCACCCGCTCCATGCAATAACGGGAAGTAGTATTTATTTAGGATGATCAAGTCCATAATTTTCTCCTAATTAGAAAATTACGCTTTTCTTCCTGAACGCTGAAACGCCAAGACCGCGAGCGACAGGGCGACTACACCCAAAATCAATGCAATGGCACCCAACAAAATCCCTGTCGATGCTGAACTAGCCACATTAGCGGCATCCTCACGCGCTTCGTTCGCTGTTTCTAAAGCTCCTCTAGCAGCATTTTCTGTCTCACGCGGGGCCGATAATTGGAGCGGGAACTGAATTTCTTTAGCAGATTTGACCTCATCAAAAGTGTTATTGCCGGATTCGAATATTTCGTTAACAGCCTGACCTTTGATATCACCGACAAAGCGAAAGCGGTAGGGACCTGGTGATGTAGGAATAAACCCAACTTCATATTGGCCAGGTATTCCAAATGATTCTTTAAGTGACATCAACTTAGAAATTCCAGACGCGATATGAGTTACTTCCACTTCGAGGGTATCGATACCCCCAACAGCGTTGGAATGTATCGCATCATCAGAGGATTGTTCAACACCACCCGTGTGGGCATTGTGATCGTGAGGTTCCTTTTCTTTCAAAGAGGTCAGTCGAAGTGAAACTCCATTGATCATTCCTTCGATGGCAGGCTCATCAATAAACCCTACTATAAAGTTATAGTCTCCAACGTTACGGCCTTCATGCGCCATCGCACTGCGCACTCCCATAACCGCAAATAAAACAACAAGCAGTAAAACGGTACAAACGTACCGGTTAAACAAAAACATTTGGTGCTCCGAAAACTTAAGTTGAACTACTGAAAATTCAACTGACATAAACCGATAAGCTGTGCGGGAATCACAGTCGTGGAGGCTTATCAGGAAGTGCCACTTTTTCCGCATCCGGTATCAAGAGTTCTTGTTTATGCTTTTGCAGGAAGTCCTCGCCAGGATAATTGAATGAAGAGTTCAGTATGCTGCCATCTAATGCTAACTGGCCATATGCAGAAATAGCTGATGAAGTGACGATAGAAACCCCATCCACAGTCAAGAGATCTGAATGGTCATGACTATCCAAAGAATGAGTATGCTCATTCGTGGCTTGCCCAACAAATATGTGCATATGATTAGGGGAACGATCTACGTAATGGTGGTCGATAGCTGGTCCGACAAATGGAACAAGAAGCCCTAGCATCATCAATGATGGAATAGTAGCGACAACGAACGCGACCGCCGTTTTCACTAATCTGTTTTTGCCATTAATCATCGGATAAGGCCAATACCGATTCGCGTTACACCTACACATATATCGTGTTTCTATATTCCAGTGTATCTAGAATCCGCAGTTGATACAGAGAATCATCACATAGGTTTGAACAGAGATGTCACGAGTTGATGAAAATAACCGCTTGATGACTGCACGACAATAAAATCACGAGTAGGATGTGCACAAACTCAACATCACCCCTGTAGGTAAAATCATGGCAAAGCGAATCAATAGGGCTATAGAACTTCTTGAACAGGATCAGACTGTCTACTACGACGGAGGTCATACAGGTCACGTTCTGACATATGAACAAGGGTTAAAGGACGCTCATATATGGGCCGACTATATAAATGTTGGAATGGAACATGGTTCATTCGACATGGCCGGACTGGACCAATATATCCAGGGACTGATAGACGGTGGTCCAACCAAAAGCGGGCACAGAACACCAGCTGTAATAGTTGAAACACCTGTCGAAGGATCCTCAGAAGAAATCATACGATTCAATGCCTGGCAATTCCGAATGATATTGGCAAGGGGTGTTCATGGGATTTTACTGTGCCAGGCTGAGACACCAGACGCCGTCCGAGCATTCGTTGAATCATGCCGTTATCCAATTAATATGACTGGTGTCGGCCGCGGGCTAGAACGCGGAACAAGGGGGACAGGTTCACAACCAACTTCCGCACCTGTCTGGGGAGTTGATCCCGATACTTATGTCGACAAGGCTGAACCGTGGCCGCTTAATCCTGAGGGTGAATTACTGCTGGGAGTAAAGATCGAGACGGTTCGGGCACTTTCTAACTGTGAGTTATCACTTGCTGTTCCGGGTCTGGGATTTGCAGAATGGGGCCCAGGAGATCTCCACATGTCATTCGGCATCAAACGCGATCCCAGTAAGCCAATGGATCCACGATTGTTAGAGGCAAGAGATCGCGTAAAGGCTGCTTGTGAAGCAAACAATCTCGCCTTCCTGGAGGGAGCTACCCCCGAAGATATCACTGAAAAAATTGATGAAGGTGTAAGAATTATCGCTGGTCACAGAGAGGACACAGCCGAAATAGGGCGCGCCCATTCGAAACGAACTATGCCTGTAGGCTAACAGCTGTTAATTGATATCCAAGACAGAATAAGCGCTGACATCATGCTATTGAAGGTCCTCTACTGCCTCAAGGCATGCCTCAACAGTTAATCCTGCAGATCCGGGGGCAAATGGACTCACACCAACTTCATAACCGCCCTCCTCATAAGCAATGTCAGTAGGCAGGTACGCATAGTGGCCATTGCTGAACCCAGAAAAGACCGTGTTGGCAGCAGTTGAACGTTCCTTGATCGCGACTGCTAACTCTGCAAACGGCTCTACTGGAGCACTGACAAGTGTTGTCTCGCCGATCCGCATAGCCTGTACATTCATAGGAATATGGCCGCCCTGATCGTAGATCTCGTAATTCTTGGCTACATTCAAATAAATATTAGCTCGCATCACTTTTGACACAGCGCGTTGTAGCTCCTCTTCGGAAGATTCGGATGCGCGTGCCTCTGCCAACTCCTTCTCACCTTGGTCAAATGCAATCTGGGCCTCATCAATAGTCGCCACTCTACGACTGGGCAAGTCAACCGTGATATTTTGAACAGCAACCGTGTCATCGGATTCTTCGACTGGGACATCCGTATAAATCCCCAGATCGGCTCCAGAAACTAAAATCTCATCAAGTCGTTCTTCTCTTTTCAGTGGGTCGATACCAAGTCTGACACGAGATGCCTCTGCACCCAGCCTCGAACCTGCTCTACGGTAGGTCCTCAAGTCCCCTTGAAAACCATCAATCGGTCCCTGGTTACCACTCGCACCTTGCAAAAACAGACAAATTCCACCAACTGCGTGTTCAACCACCGAACGCATCGGGCCAGGAAAGTCCGGCGTAACCCATTGGTTTTCATGACCCATAATTGTCGGATGCATTGCGTAATTAACGATCGTGGCTATGGGATCACCATCGATATCATCAATCCCAACCACATCAACATCGTGGTCCACAAAACCATCCCAGTTTCGACCGGTAAACAGGTCTCCGCCATCGCGGGCAGGCCGACGATTTATATTTACGGGACAACTTCCTCGACCAAATCCAGTACGGGCTAATCGCTGAGAATTCTTGGCTAATGAAACTGCTTTTACACATGCATTTGGAATTTGATTCCACCATTCATTAGCCAGGTCAATTCCTTCTTTGATCCACTGACCGAAAGTAATCGGACCTGAATGGGTATGGGAATAGGAAAGCCTAATGTGCGTAAATGGAATTCCCGATCCCTCAGATATCAAGTCGCGTATTTTGCGATCCTGATCTCCGGTAAAAATTCCAATATCAACATCGACAATAGCCAGATCGACATCACCGTTGGAAACAACGACCGCCGTCACCAGCAACGGCATATCATTACCTATAGAAACCTCGTGAGTTTGAGCACCCCATCCACCATGGGCCACCCCAACAGGCGGAGTAATATCCACTCTGCCGACTCCAGCTTTCAGCAACTCTAGACTCCAGCAAATAAAACAATCCGCAAACCAAAATTAGGGACTGAGTCTATAAGATCCAACCAAGTTTCAAGCTAGGCAAATATATAACTAAGCTCGAACCTTGCTTTCAAAATCAATCAGCGCGTGAGCGGAGTCACAATACGGCTTGGATTTGGAAGCACCACACCGGCACAGACGAATCTTGCCATGATGGTTGTACGCATTCCCTTCTTCATCCAAAAGATCAAAATCTCCACTCACTTCAAGAGAATCATCGTCATTAATTCGAATTTCTACTGTCATTTTGAGACCCTCGACGAATCTACGAACCCGCAATTGTTATGTGCTCCACTACAAAACGGCTTATCATCTGATTGACCGCAACGACACAACCAAGCTTCATCTGTTATTTCAAGTCTGTTTCCGGATCCGTCTATTAGTACAAAGTCCCCTTGGACGTGATACGGACCGTCATCTCCGGGCGTGATCGTAGCTTCTGCCATTACATCCCCCTGTTCGCATTACATTCACTAATTAATCGCAAAGTACTCAGTAAACCAGCATACCTATAAGTTAACTCAAATTACTAACTTAAAACCTCGGCTACTAATTTAACGCAGATCACAAGCAATGCCGGCTTCACTGCAATACGATTCGAACCATTCGATTACTTCCCTGTGATAAGGAATACCTTCTTCAAGTCGCTTCTTCTCATCTTCATCCTCCATTAGCCCCGCGTAAAGAACCCTATCAAAGCCACGTGCTGGCGGAACATCGACTATAACTTTCAACAAGTCATCCATGTCATCAAGAAATTTTTCTCGATCCGTAAAGGCCTCAATATCATAGGCTTGGAAAAAGTGACCTCCAGGGGTTCCATTGACCGGACCAGGACCATAACCAGAAAGCTCGTTACAGATAATTTCATTCATCAACGCCAATCCAAAGCCTTTGTGTGATCCATTTTCACGAGTACCACCAATGTGGAGTAAGTAGTAGTCACCTGTATCCGGGGGGTCGATCTCTTCCATGATCGGCTCTCCTTCAAGATCGGTAATCCAACCACCTTCGATCTTCGCCCCCGTTCTTCTAGCAAGACCGATCTTGTTATTCGCAACCTGGGTTGTAGCTACATCGAATAAAAACGGTGGCATGTCACGAGCCGGTGCTGCCCACGCAATAGGGTTTGTACCCATGACAGGCTTTGATCCAAATGTTGGCACCGTTTGGTGTGAACCGCCTGCTGTCATGCAATGCCCGATCATGCCCTGATCTGCAGCCATCATAGCGTAATAACCGCATCCGGCCAGATGTCCCGAGTTGGTAACAGCAACCGCTCCCATACCAAATTCTTTGGCCTTATCAATTGCATGTTGCATCGCCCAGGGTCCTACATGAATACCTAAAGCCTTATCAGCGTCGATGGTCATCGTAGTTTTAGACTCACGTGTCACTTTAAATTCGGGTGTTGGATTTAACTTATTAGAACCATATTCAGCTACGTAGCGCCTTAGCCCATTTGAAACCCCATGTGATTCAACTCCTCTGAGGTCATTCTTAATCAGTACATCTGCAGAAATTGCTGCCGCATCCGAAGTTAAACGGTTATGCCTCAGAATTGCCTCAGTCGCTGCTCGTATACGATCTTCTGGAACGTAGACTCTATCTTTTTCAGGGACTTTAAAGCGCTCAAGCATTGCTGAATTCCTTTGTGGTTATGTTCTTACGAAAATTCATGAAATGATCGTCCAGCCTCCATCTATAACAAAATTCGCTCCCGAGGCGTACGATGCGTCATCAGTGGACAAAAACGTTATAAACGGCGCTATATCCTCCGCAGTTCCCAGTCTTCCAACGGGCATCTTGTCAAGGTACTCCTTTTTCCTGCCAACTGGATCTGGATGATTATCAAAATCTGGTGTTCGCTCCAATGGGCCTGGAGAAATACTATTGGCGCGGATCCCTTTTGGGCCGTAATGTACCGCAATGTGACGGGCAAGATTCACTACCCCCGCCTTACTCGATGAATAAGAAACGTTGGGGGACATACCACTAAGAGCGGTAATCGAGGCTATAAGAATCACAACGCCACCCTCATCTTGTTTCACCATCTGGGCCAGAGCATATTTACAGGAAAAATACTGCCCTTTGTAATTAACGTCATGGGTACGGTCCCAAACATCTTCAGAAAGCTGATGCAATACTCGATCTTCATGGTGCATCTGAATTCCTGCGTTGGCTACCAGAATATCCAGTCGCCCGAAAGATTCAACAGTATGTGCAACTGCAGATTCAACCTGCTGAGGATCAGTGACATCCATTGGGATTGCTACTGCTGACCCCCCGGTTGATGTGATTTCAGCCGCCACCGAAATCACTCCCTCTTCCGGAACTCCCGTTACTACAACAGATGCCCCCTCGGCAGCCATTAACCTAGCAGTAGCCGCGCCTATGCCCGAGCCAGCACCTGTAATGATCACCACTTTGTTTTTAAGTTTTCCACTCATACTCAATAACTGCCTCTCCCAATCAAATTACACATTTACAAGCCAAGTGAAACTAATAACCAACTGCATGTGTTGGTTTCGCCTGAGGATTTAGACCACTTTTCCAGTGACCGCCATCAAGCACGATCCCATTAGGTTCAGAAAATGGCCACAGGATAAACTCTTTTGGAGGGAACTCAGGATTATGGCCTTTAAGCTTTAGCTGGTTCAGTAAGTTATCACCAAATCTGCGATCTACAACCGGATCATCTGATTCAACATGAATTCTTGGCTTCTCGATTGCTTCCTGCAAACCCATTTCAAAATCGATACGATTGATGATTACCTGGGCCACTGCAGGCCAAATCCTTCTACCTCCTGAACCACCGATAGCCATCACCGCCTGACCTTTTTTGTGAAGAATCATCGGCGTCATATTGTTCAGAGCCCGTGCAAAAGGAGCAACCGAGTTGGCAGTTCCAGGCATTGGTGCTGACCAACCCATCCCATTATTCATCATCACCCCAACACCAGGATTTACTACACCACTAAACCCGAGATTAGTTTGAGTCAACGCCACCATATTGCCATCTTTATCTGCAACGGATAACGAAGTAGTTCCGCTATCAGGAGATGCACCGGCTGGCAATGGAAAATAGCGTGGCTTCTCATCTTCAGTAAATGACCATGGATCACCTGCTGAAAATACAGTTGCCATGGAAGAATCGATGTTCATAGCTCGATTGACGGCATACTCAGGCTGAGCGAGAACATCAATCGGAAATCCATAAACTGCCGGATCACCCATAAAACTAAATCTATCGACTGCGGACAGCTTCACCGCTTCAATAATTGTGTGCAGGGAATCAACCGTTCCATATCCCATGGCTGCAATATCAAACTGTTGAAGGATGTTCAATATTTCCAATACAGTCGGGCCAGCACATGGACCTTTAACCGCTGAAATTCCCAGACCCCTGTATGTAGCAGACAACGCCTGCTCCTGAACGATAGGACGATACTGTTCGAAATCGCTCAAACGTAGATATCCACCGTTTTGTTCAACATCTTCGGCGATACGTGCTCCGGTTTCACCACCATAAAATTCCGACGCTCCAAGACGACCCAATCGTTCGAGGGTCTGTGCATACTCACTCTGCACAAAATGTGAGCCGGGCGATAAAGGTGACCCTCTATTCAGATACACCTCAGCAGTGGTGGAAAATCTCGACAGAAGAGCATGTCTTTCAGACAACGACAGGGCGACTGTCCTGGGAAGAGGAAAGCCATCTCGAGCCAGTTTTACAGCGGGAGCAATCGCCTGATCAAGATCAATAGTTCCCCACTTTTCCAAAGCCGTCGATAACCCGGCAACAGTCCCGGGGATCGCAATGGATGTATAACCCTCGGTGTTGGCATTGTTCTTTACCTTCATCCAGGAAAATCGACGAGAGGGGCCCTGGACATCTTGTTCATCTTCAAGGTCATACATTTCAGCATGGGCTAAACCTGGCGCTTGCATTCCAAAATCTATCGTTCCGCCATCACCACCGTCGAAATGCACAGTCATTAATCCACCGCCCCCGATACCGTTCCATATCGGAAGCAGGACACCCGTCGCAAAAGCGGTACTAACGGCGGAGTCGACTGCATTTCCTCCACGCTTGAGTACCTCCACACCAATCTGAGCGGCAGTCACATGTTGAGCAACAACCATTCCAGACTGAGCAGAAATCTCTTCATGCCTGATAATCGGCGAACTCGTACGCAAATAAAAATCCCTTACTAAGTTAACCCGTCTGCTGTCTGATTCGATGCCATATTACTAGGAGTAAGCTTAGTCACGGAGCAACAAGTACTAGAGAGATCACCTGCTATATGGAATATCGAACAAACGAACAGGTTGAGGCCCGAGCGAGACAAATCGTACCTTTATCAAACGACGACATCGATCAACTAACAGGTTTAATCGATGGTGTACGTACTGCAGCAGATTTAATGGAAAGTTTAATTCAGCCATTCGATCGAGAAATTGATGTCTCAACAATGTCACGAACTGTAGAAGGAAATCGATAGTGAGCACCTCGTCAAGCCTGCTATCTCTTTCAGAACAGGTAAGACTTGTCCAAGAGGGCAAAATTTCAGCAGTCGCACTGGTACAGACACAACTGGATGAAATAAACCGCCTAAACCCAAAATTGAACTCATTCATTACAGTCGATGCGGACGATGCTTTAGAACAAGCGCGAGCAATCGATGAGGCCAGAGAAAACGGCGCAAGACTCGGACCTCTGGCTGGTGCAACTATCGGTGTAAAAGACTCTATCCCGACCAAGGGCCTGCGTACCACTGACAATTCAAGATTGCTGGAAAACTGGATTCCTCAAGAAGACGCTTCAACCGTAAAGCGATTACGTGAAGCCGGCGCCATCATCATAGGCAAGACCAATTTGAACGAGTTCGGCTGGTCGCGTCCCTCCGAAACAGATCTCATGCCACCGCCATGGTCACCATGGAACCCTGACCGAATGTCTGTTGGATCCAGCAGCGGGTCAGGAGCAGCAACTACAGCTCGAATGGCCGCAGCGACTATCGGAACTGATGGCGGCGGTAGTGCCCGTCTGCCAGCGGGCGCACATAATCTCTATGGCATCAAGCCAACACATGGACTTGTAAGCCGACTCGGGATGGATCACAACGGCCACAGCGAGATTTCACCTCTGTGCAGAACTGCGCTTGATACTGCTCTTATGCTGGAGGCTATGGCAGGCTACGAACCAAAAGACGACATGAGCTGGCCAGGAAAAGTCCCTGCGTACGCAACTAACATCAAAGCTGATATTTCCGGATGGCGTATCGGCGTACCACGTACCTTTGTTGACTCAGCACCAAATGAACCCGAAGTAGTTCAAGCGTTTGAATCATTCCTGAGAAAACTCGAGTTGCTCGGATGTGAATTAGTCGAATTTGAGCTTCATGGAATGGCTGAAGCCAGGTCGGCAAATTTCCTAGTATTAAATTCCGAGGCATATCAGCGTCACCAGAAATCACTCCAATCGCACTGGAATCTTTACGGAGCCATCACCCGCGTTTACCTTCTACAAGGTGCATTTCTTTCAGCAAACGACGTCCTCAACGCCAGTGAAGTCGGCAGGGCCTTTCGAAACTATTTCTCTGAAATTCTCTCGAGCCTTGACCTAAAAGCTATAGCAACGCCTACATCGCCATTTGCTACCGCCGAGCGATCTCGACGACCGGGGGAGCACTCACGCGGTATCAATGCATGCTACACGTCTCCATTCAATATCTCGGGACACCCATCAATAAGCTTGCCCGCCGGATTCGGTGATGCAGGAATTCCGGTCGGGGCGATGCTGACAGGCGAACTGCACGATGATCTAACACTTCTTCAACTGGCTTTTGCCTATGACCAGACCAACAATTGGAACTCGTTAGTTCCCCCCATTTGATCACAACTTCATGATTGCCTTGATCAGAAGTGCGAACACATCGTTGATCTCCCAAGGGTTTGATGGAATGGTGATAGGTATTTTTCAGGTATTATCCCGACCGTCCACTGGCTAGCAGTCATTAACAATCGAAAATGATCACGGAGAGCATGATGAGAGTAGCTATTCTAGGCATTTCGCACGAAACAAACACATTTTCAATCGTGCCAGCCACATATGAAGAGTTCGAGAAGGTCCACATACTCCGGGGGGAAGAGATATTCGATCAATTTGCCGATTCCCAATATACGATCTCAGGCTATATACAGGGTGCTGAAGAACTTGGATTCGATATCGTACCTCTCATGTATGCCGTGACGGGACCTATCGGCACAATCACCAAAGACGCATATGACCGTCTTTCAAGCGAAATGCTCGGCATGTTACGTGACCAAGGACCATGGGACGCAGTCCTGCTCAGTAACCACGGTGCCGCGGTCTCCGAAGAATTCCCCGATATGGACGGAGAATTCACTCGAGCAGTCAGAGAAATTGTGGGACCGGATGTACCTGTAGGTATAACCCTGGATATGCACGCCAATATCTCGAAAGATACCGTTGCAAACACAGATGTCTGTGTAGTCTGGCGAACATGCCCACACCTCGATGCGAAACTGCGAGGACGAAAAACCGCCGAGATGATCTACCGAACTGTAAGGGGTGAAATCAACCCTGTACAGTTCATAGAAATGCCCCCCATGCTGGTCAATATAGTCAAGCAGTTCACCGGGCAGGAACCCATGAAGAGCCTCGTAGACGAATGCGTCGAGGCCAACGAAATCCCTGACGTACTGGATACCTCAATTTCCGAGGGATACCCCTACTCCGACGTAGAAGAGATGGGTATGTCATGGATCACCATCACCGATGGTGATCACGAACTGGCAGAAAAGGTATCGAAAGACCTGGCCGCCAGTGCGTGGGAGCGACGGGTTGATCTCAACAGGCCTGTGGCCAGCATCCCGGACGCGCTCAGACAAGCAGAAGAACGATATGTTGGGCCAAAGCCTGAAGGTGTCGAAAACTACCTCCCGGATGATGGATCGGCTCTGGCCGAAGCTGAGCAATCGGACCACTCACATCTAGGTCCAATCGTACTTATGGACGTCGGAGACAACATCGGTGGAGGGTCATCGGCAGACTCAACCCACATACTAAAGGTTGCAAAAGATATGGGAATTGAAGGCTACCTGCAAAGCCTTTATGACCCGGAGTCTGTCGAGGCATGTGTCGCAGCCGGAGTTGGCGCTGAACTGGCACTTGATGTTGGCGGAAAAACCGATGATATGCATGGAGAGCCAGTCCACGTTGTTGGAACTGTATCCGTTATCGACGATGGACCTTACGAAGAAACCAGACCTACACACGGCGGTTTCAGGTTCTATAACGATGGCAAGCGTGTACTTTTCAACACTACCGATGGCATGACGATACTCTTGACTTCACAGCGAAGTGGAAACACCGCTCGAGAGCAAATGTACTCGATGGGAATCAATCCTGAGGATTACAGAATTATCGTCGCTAAAGGGGTCAGCTCACCAAGGCCGGCATACCAGCCGATCGCAGCAGAAATCATCATAGTGAATAGCCCTGGTGTAACTTCTGCAGACCTCAACACCTTTGAATTCCACAATCGAAGAATACCTCTGTATCCATTTGAAGAACCCGACTACACACCATAAACAAGAATCAGGAAACTAAATTGAGAATAGCTATTCTAGGCATTTCGCACGAAACAAACACATTTTCGATCGTGCCAGCCACATATGAAGAGTTCGAGAAACTCCGAGGCGAAGAGATATTCGATCGGTATGCAACATCAGAATACACAATCGCCGGATATTTACAGGCTGCGGAAGAACTTGGATTCGAACCAGTGTTGTTAATGCAGGCACGAACAGGTCCAATCGGCACAATCACCAAAGACGCATATGACCGTCTTTCAAGCGAAATGCTCGGCATGTTACGTGACCAAGGACCATGGGACGCAGTCCTGCTCAGTAACCACGGTGCCGCGGTCTCCGAAGAATTCCCCGATATGGACGGAGAATTCACTCGAGCAGTCAGAGAAATTGTGGGACCGGATGTACCTGTAGGTATAACCCTGGATATGCACGCCAATATCTCGAAAGATACCGTTGCAAACACAGATGTCTGTGTAGTCTGGCGAACATGCCCACACCTCGATGCGAAACTGCGAGGACGAAAAACCGCCGAGATGATCTACCGAACTGTAAGGGGTGAAATCAACCCTGTACAGTTCATAGAAATGCCCCCCATGCTGGTCAATATAGTCAAGCAGTTCACCGGGCAGGAACCCATGAAGAGCCTCGTAGACGAATGCGTCGAGGCCAACGAAATCCCTGACGTACTGGATACCTCAATTTCCGAGGGATACCCCTACTCCGACGTAGAAGAGATGGGTATGTCATGGATCACCATCACCGATGGTGATCACGAACTGGCAGAAAAGGTATCGAAAG
>RQOU01000039.1 GCA_008373165.1 SAR202 cluster bacterium
TCGTTCCTGCCTGGTCCGTTCCTCCCGAACGAATACACGAGAAGTGGTTGACGGTAATTCCTGAAACGGTTTATCCAAGTTTATTAGATATTTTGATCATAATCGGAGGAATATCCTTAGCTGCAGTGATTATTATGCTGATGACGCGGGTAGTACCCGTTTTATCCGTATGGCAGGTACAGGAATTCAACCTTCTTGCAAAACCAATAAGATATGTGCGAGGCCACGCTACTTTGGTTGCAAAGCCAGATTGATTTCGACAATGAATTTACCAAAACCATTACAGGTAACTAGCTAACAGATGCAACAGCGACGAGAATTAGATCAAAGCTACACCAACCGTAAGTTACTCAACGGTCAATTAGACACGCCCAAATGGTGGGCTCCTACTGTCGCAGGATTGGGGATATTGGTTGTAATCGGACTCCTTGTTATCATGACGATGATTAACAAAGGTCTAGGCGTGACCGGTCTCGGAAGACCTGTTTTCTGGGGTCTATTCATTACAACATTCGTTTTCTGGGTTGGAATATCTCACGCAGGGATTATGATCTCCGCTATTTTGCGTCTTACTCAAGCAGAATGGCGCAGACCAGTCACGAGAGCAGCTGAATTGCTAACAGTGTTCTCGTTGTTAACAGCCTTGGTATTTCCATTAATTCACGCAGGCCGGCCATGGCGTATTGCATACTGGATAACGCCTTACGACATTAGCCGTGGTATTTATCCGAATATCCGATCTCCACTGATTATGGATCCCGTTGCTATAAGTACCTACTTAACAGGATCTACCCTATTTCTTTACATCGCTTTATTACCCGATCTTGGTAATCTGCGAGACCGCACTACTGGATGGCAGAACGCCATGTACACGGTTCTCTCACTCGGATGGAGAGGCAATCCAAGACAGTGGAAGATGCAGACGGTCGGAGGGATTCTCCTATCTGCTCTTATGCTCCCGATTTTCGTTTCTGTTCATTCAATCGTATCTTGGGACTTCGCAATCGCCCCTGCAGTCGAAGGTTGGCACTCGACTATTTTCGCACCCTACTTCGTCATTGGGGCAGTCCACTCGGGTGTGTCTGCTGTAGTGACAATGATGGCTCTGATGCGATGGCTCTGGAAGTGGGACGACTTCATCCGTCCTGAGCATTTCGATGCCCTCGCCAGACTTCTAATCGTAGTTGCAACAGGCTGGCTAGCATTCACATTCTTGGAACTGATATTCGCAGTGTACGGACAAGATGCTCCAGAACTTGCGCTACGTGAAATGCAAATGTTCCAGTGGCCATGGAACTTACTTTTCATCATCTTTCTTTTGACCGGGTATTTTATTCCCGTACCAATGTGGCTATTCAAGAGAGTTAGAACTAATATCGCCCTGATGTTCTGGACTTCGATCCTAGTAAACGTCGGAATGTGGCTTGAAAGATTTTTGATCATCGTGCCTGGCCTTGCACGTAGGACTCCGTTCGTATACACATGGGAAGCATATCGCCCGAGCGCGGTTGAATGGACAATTTTCATTTGGTCGTTTTGTTGGGTCACATTTCTCATGCTGTTGTTCTCCAGGTTCTTTCCACTCGTTCCTTTGTTTGAACAGAAAGAGAGCCAGGTATTTACCGAAGATGTAACAATTGGTCGGGCAAAGGTCCCGGCGATTGTCAGGGAAGCTGACTAGAGGACTTTCTGATGAGCACGCAAAGTATTCTTGGACTATTTCAACAACCTGAACTCGCAGCTGATGCTATGGACGGGTTGAAGGAAGCAGGATTCGAACTTGGCACATTCGATGTATTAACCGGCACGCCTTACCCTGAAGGTGCATTCGGTGAATATGTGCCACAACACCGATTGTTCAGGTTCCCTGCATTCGGTGCGATTATCGGTCTAACACTTTCGATTTTCTTAACCGCAGTAACTCAGTTGGCGTATCCAATGGTGACTGGCGGGAAACCGATACTTTCGGTTTTCGCCATGTTGATAATCATGTACGAAATGACAATGCTGGCCGGTGTCATAGCAACGGTGATTGGAATTATTTTCGAGTCTCGACTGCCAAACATGAAACCCGGGGTTTACGACACTCGAATTACTGAAGGCTGGATCGGCGTTGTAGTGACATTTGACGATGATTCGAAAGTCACCGAAGCACAGAACGTACTAAATAAAGCAGGTGCCCTGGAGATAAAAACATCGTAATGAATGGGTCCTTAGCAAATTTCAAGCCAATTACTGCACCAACCTCAAAACGTAGTTTTTACGTCCTCTTGAGTATTGTCTTGCTGGCATTTATCAATACATCTGCATGCGCCGTACAGGAATCCAACACGTACCCGGTAGAGTTGTTTTCTGAAATGCATTACTCTCAGGCATACAAGGCACAAGAACCTCCCCGTCTCGCACCTCTAGCCGATTCAGTGGTGTTCGTATCGACAGGTCATCCTGATTCAGTATTAAGGGTGCCTGACAAACGTTCTCGGACCTACGATCCCGTAATTGCTGGAAATCTATATCAAGTTAATTGCTCTGTCTGTCACGGTATGACAGGCCTAGGAGATGGCAAGGCAACACGTCACATAACTTCGAGTTCGAGTTTTTACGCCACCAGTGAAGGGGAACCTTACAAGTCTCCCCCAAACCTCGTAGAGTCCGCAGCTAACCGCCTAAACGAACGTGAAATCATGTTCAGGTTCGTCTCAGGATGGAACGGTCCAGTGATGCCTGAATTTGGCAAAATTCTAGCCGAAGAAGACATAAGAGATATCGTAAATTACATCTTCGATGATTCGACTGGCCTCAGCAAATAAGTTTCAGCTAATGAGCATTGCTGAGCATACCCGCAATGTTCTGTGATCGTTGACACAGGAAATATACAGACCCCAACAAATGGGCTCTCGTTTAAATTGATCAGGTCGCACACGCTCTTCAACAAAAATATCGTCATTACATCTCCGATACTATTTTTAGTCGTGATGATGATTACATTCGGATGCATCCGAGAAGAAGACATCACACTTGAACAACGCATGCATCAATTAACTAATCAATTAATGTGTCCTGTTTGTGATGCTCAAACGATAGATGGATCTAATGCACAAATATCTCAAGATATGCGTGCAAAGGTTCAAGAATTGCTTCAAGAAGGTAAATCCAACTCAGAAATCAAGGACTATTTCGTCCTAAGATATGGTGAAGATATCCTGGCGGCTCCAAAAGGTATTGGATTTAATCTTTTGGCATGGATCATGCCGATATTCATCGTTCTTGGCGGAATTTCGATCGCGTTTTTAGCTTTAAAAAATATGCGACGATCCAATACGCAAGCTGGGCTGACAGCCACGCCTAAGCAACACGAACTTTCCAAATATTTGAAACAGGTCGATACTGATTTAGGGATCCACGAAGACAAAAACTCTCAGGATCACAATCCAAATAACCAACCTGTAGACGAGATAAAATCTTAATGGCAG
>RQOU01000040.1 GCA_008373165.1 SAR202 cluster bacterium
AAGGGCCCGTAGCTCAGCTGGTTAGAGCGCTACTCTGATAAAGTAGAGGTCGGATGTTCGAGTCATCCCGGGCCCACCAAATTTCGCCAGCGACACTCATTTTTCCTGTTCTTGTTGGTTCGCAACATTGAGTTTGAATTTTCCACGATTAGTAAAACAGCGGGCGCAGGGAGATCTTTCCCTTTCACTCGGAGTTTTGATAGCGGTCCTTCTAGCTTCCACAACGGTTGCAGGGGGACCTGTATATCTTCGTTCTCTTGAACGTGTCGCTATGGCTGATGTCGTAAAAGATGCTGGACCATACAACAAGAACGTAAGTGCCATTTCTGATTGGATTCCACTTGAGCACGTAGAGATAATGCAGGCTAATTCGGTTGTTGATTCCGCAGTGAGTGAACAGTTAGAACCTCTTATCGAATGGCGCTCTACACGCATAAAGTCGCGTTCACATTTTTGGGGTCTCGATGATGGTGACCCAAACACCCAGATAGAGACCGTGCGTGGAGAATTTGCATCTAGAGCTTATTTCCATGAAATGGAGGGTTTGGATGCAGTAGTTACATACGTTGACGGAAGAGCTCCGACTTCTGATTTACGTATCGATGAGGACGGTGACATGGTGGTGGAGGTTGCGGTTTATGAAAATCGGTCAAGAAAAATTCGGCATGGTGAGGTATTTGAGGATCTAAGTGTAGGTGACCTTATTTTGGCATCTTCCGTATCGCGTGCATTTGGCAGCGTTAAGGGTGAGATCGTGGGAATTTTTGCTGCTAATGATTTGCGGGACCAATTTTGGCTTGGTAGTCCTAGCGCCATATTAGAGCCTGATCCTCCTATGATGTTTGGGGGTCGAGATAAGCCTATCGTTTTGTTTACTGCCGAAGGCGCGATCGCATCGGGAGTGGGTCCTTCTAATGCAGGGTTACCTATGAATTACATGCGTGTGCTATTCACTGACCCTGAAATGATCTCGTTAATTAAACCGGGTGTTTTTGTTGCAGCGGTTGATCATTTCGAAGCGGTCGTTAAAACCGAGTTACCTCTGGTCAAGACGCTTTCTGGTATACGTGCTGCCACCGAACGTATGGAAACAAAAATGTTGTTTCTTCGTCTGCCTGTCTTGTTATTGGCTGCGTTCGTCGTGACGGTAGTCGGATATTACTTGTTTTTAGTGTCAGGATTAATTGCCCGCAAGCGCGAATATGAGATTGCAAGGCTTAGGTCGCGTGGGCTTTCGATATTTCAGATATTTCGGCTACAAATTATTGAAGGTGTAGTGGTTATCGTATTGCCGGCTTTGATCGCACCACTACTGGCGGCGCTGGCAATTGGTTTAGCGGGCAAATTACCTGTATTCAGATCTTTGACTGGTGGTAGCCACTTACCAGTTGAGCTCGCTTCTTTCGTTTGGGTGTGGTCAGGTATTACAGCGCTAATGGTTTTTTTGATTTTGCTTACTCAAGTATTGCTTGTCGCTCGCTCGGGTATTTCTCGTGTTGATCGTTCAAGGGCACGTCCGGATCGGCCCCCAATATTTCAACGATTTTATTTGGATATCTTGATAATGATTCTGGGCGGTTTTTTCGTATGGGAAATTTCCAGCCGCGGGATCGCTACAGCTCATAGTGATGGTGGGATTGCTACCGATATAACTTTGTTGTTTGCGCCGGTTATGATGCTGATATCCACAGCGTTATTGATACTTCGTGTGTTTCCGGTAGTCGCTAGAGTTTCTTATTCGATTGCTACTCGATTTACATCTGCTTCCTTTGCTATAGGGTTTTGGAGGTTGGGCAGGGATCCGTACTGGTACTCGTGGCCTATCCTGCTTCTCATTTTAGGAACAGGACTTGGAGTTATGGTCGGGACGTTAGGATCAACGTTGGAACGTAGCGCTAGAGAACAAATTTTCTATGACAACGGTACTAATTTACGGATTTTACCCGGAGGTATGAGTACGAACGTTGCTTCGGAAGATATAGCGCAGATTGAGTCTGTCAATGGCGTCAATTCCGCGACAATGGCATTTCGGCAAATTGCTAGGTTTGGCACAACTAATCAAGGTCCGACATTCAAAGTTTTTGCAGTGGATTCGGAAAGGTTTGGTGATATCGCTTGGTTTAGAGATGATTTTGCTGAAAAATCCATTGAGGATCTATTAGTCAACCTCAACATCGCTTCTTCAAAACCAGCGCCTTTAATATTGCCGGCAGGCACGTTGAAAATCACGGCATGGACTAAACAGGATCCTTATGTAGAAGATCATTTCTTTTGGATTGTTTTAAAGGATGCAGAGGGCCGACAGGTTACCGTTACCTTGGGCCAAATAGGTGATAGATGGTCAGAAAAGGCTGGTGAGGTACCTCACCATCTTGTGGATCCGATTGAAATTACATCCCTACAGACCTTTATGCAGGCGGGTGGAGATGGCGGTGCGCCTACCACGTGGTTCATTGATGACCTAAAAGCGGTGGGGTCTGACTTTGAACGTGTGGTGTTGGATTTTGAGTCAGAGGGTCTTTGGACTCCGTTACCGACTTCTAATGGCCTTGACGATACTTACGTTGATGGGATTGAAGATTTCGGGATAGGCGAGCCAGGTGATGGGGTGGGCATTGTTTCATTGGAGCGTGGCACCATTGCCGGAGTTCGTGGTATCTATCGCAGCGCCACTGGAGAGCCGTTACCTGCAATAGTTTCGGATAATTTTTTTGGTCTGACGGGGGCAGTTCTTGGACAGCCTGTGGTTGTGCAAATCGCTGGTGGTTTTGTCCCGATAAATCCAATCGAGAGCGCTAGGCTTTTTCCTACACTTGATCCTACCGATCGACCTTTTATGATCTTAGACGTTGAAACACTTTTGGGTTTTGTCGAACTGCGGGGGCTCGTTAACATTCACCCGAATGAGATATTTGCCGATATTGACCCGATAATTCATGCTGAGGTCACAGAAGAAATTCGTGGTCTCTATCGCGGGAGCACCATTTGGGATAGGGGAACACGCTTAAGTCAGTCAGTTATTGATCCTTTGACGGTAGCTGGTTGGCGTGGCATGAGTATTGTGTCTTTGATCATTGGAGGGTTGGCGCTCCTGTTGGGGTATGTGACTTACTTGCTTGCTAATGCAAATAGAGTTACTCATGATTCGACTTATTTACGTGCCATGGGGTTGTCGAAATTGGGGTTTATACGGAGTGCGTTGATAGAGCATGGCATCCTTGCTTTATTAGGGTGTGTTATGGGTGCTTCCGTTGGATTATTCGCTAGCAGGATGGCTGTAGGTGCGATTGCCTACTCTGAGACAGGTAGGGCATTGCTCCCACCATTCTTTCTTCAAACCATGTGGTTGCCTGTGTGGATGATTTTGTTTATTGTGCTAAGCGCAGGCGTGATAATCGTAGGGTTTTCATTTGTTAATTTCCTCCGGAGGCCGTTGCATGAGCTTACACGTTCGGTGGATTAGAAATTTTGGGTATCGATGAAATCCATACCGACATTTAGAAACTCTGGCTGATGGAATTATTTGGATTTAATACAGTCTGTTAGAGTCTTAGTGATTTAAAAGTGATGATTGAATTTTTGAGATGACGGTGAGAGCTTAAGTGTCAGGCGATCATAAGCACGACTTCCCAAGTTTGAGGTCCGGGCCTCATGGGCATCCCGTGTGTTCTGAATGTGGTCGTACGATTTGGAGTGATCCAAAAATAGCCTGTGCCGCGATTATCCCCATGGATGGCGGAATTGTCATGATTCAACGCGCTATTGAACCCGCGGTTGGTAAGTGGAGTTTCCCTTCTGGTTATGTAAATCGCGGGGAGAAGATCGAACGTGCAGTTGAGCGTGAAGTGCTTGAGGAGTGTGGGCTTGAAACGGTTGTTGCTCGATTGATCGGGCTTTATTCAAAAGATCATGATCCTGTCATTTTGTCGGTTTATGAGGTCAACGTGACTGGGGGCGTGTTGCATTCTGCTGATAACGAAACTTTGGATGTCGGGGTTTTTGGTATTGACGATCTACCTGAGCTTGCTTTCACTCATGACCGACAAATAATAGATGAGTGGTTAAATTCCACAAGTGCTGCACAATGAGTAGGCAATATGATGCGATTATTGTTGGGGGAGGAGTGATAGGTTCCTCGATTGCATATCGACTTGCAAGTGATGGGTTGAGTGTAGGGGTTATTGCTCGAGATCCTGTAGGAAGTCATGCTTCTGGTTATGCCCTTGGATTACTCAACCCAACTAGTCAAACCGGAAATATTGAGTCGTTAATTCATCAGTCGTTCAAAATGCATCAAGAAATCCTGGAGTTAGTGCAGGAAGAATCCGGTGTTGATGTACAGGCGAGGGCGATGCCGCATCTTGAGCTGGCTTTAGAGCAATCAGAGATTGCTGCGTTGATGAAAGAACATGATCGCATCGCAGCGTTCTCAAATTTCACCTGTGAGTGGATACGGTCTGATGAAATCAAAAGGCTCGACAGCAGAATTACAGATAAAGTGTACGGCGGGTTGCTTGTCGATAAAGTGATCGCTATCGATAGTTACAACTTTACCTTGGCGACTGCGAAAGCTGCAAAGTCTAAGGGTGTTGAGTATTTTTTGGGCGAAGCGGCCACAGAAATTATCTATGACCACGATCGGGCGATCGGAGTTGTGGTGGGTGTGGATCGTATCCATTCCGGCGCTGTAGTTTTGGCGATGGGACCTTGGTCAGGCGGAGCGAGCCTCTGGGTTGATATCGATATTCCCGTCGCTCCGCAAAAAGGTGAGATACTGCGACTCGAAAAAGTAGACCCTAGACTCGAATTTCACGTACATGGTTTCACTCACGGAAGTTCATGTTCTATTCTTCAAAAAGCTGATGGTACTGTGTGGCTAGCCGCAACGGTCGAGGATGACACCGGGTTTGATGTAGCGCTGTCTGAAGAAGCTCGGAAGTCTCTTTCTCTTCGTGGGAGTCGGATGATGCCGTTCCTACAATCACACCCAATATCGCTGCAGACGGCGTGCATGCGACCAGTTACACCTGATGGTGATCCGATATTGGGTAAGGTCCCTGGTAAAGAACGGCTATTTATTGCTTCGGGAACTGGTGGTCAAGGAATTTTACTTGCACCCGTTATAGGTAGCTCTATGGCTGATTTGATTTCCACTGGCGAAACTGGCATTGATATTTTGCAGTTTGGTATGGAACGATTTTCAGCTACTTAGTTCTCTGATTGTGTTTTCACCATTTCAGCAGCAAACCATAGTGCCATCGCTCCGCCTCTCTCATCCATTCCATCAGTGTATGGACGCTTTATATATTCTTCGAGGGATGGGAGTGGCCCGGTACCTATGCAAACTTGGTTTAACGAACCGTCTTCCCCTATTCGTTGAGAGACGGCGTTCCATGCCCGTTCCAACGTTGGCCACCAAGCATCACTTAGCCAATGGCGTCTAATCCCTCGGGCGATAGAGCATCCAATCATCGAAGTGGCGCTGTGTTCGAGATAAGTCTCGGGTCTATCAATGACTTGTCTCCACATCCCTGATTTATCCTGGTATGTTGCGAGACCTTCAAGATGTCGTAGGTGAGTTTGGATTAACTTTGAGCGAGAAGGATGGTTTATCGGGAGATAGGTTATCGCTTCGGCAAGCCCTAATGCAGCAAATGCGTTGCCACGCCCCCAAAAATACGGGGCAGTCTTGCAATGCCACCACAAGTTATTTGACTGGAGAGTGGTAAAGGATTCTAAAAATTCTGTTAAAAGGGCAATGTGTTTTGTTTTGCCGGAGCTACGGAAAGCTCTTCCGAGGACTGTAGACGCAAAGAATATATCTTCGACTCGGAGGTCTGGATCGAGTGCTCCTTCAGTAATTGTGGGACCAAACCGTTGGGCAGCTGTTTCTATTAGCCGCAAATACCTTTTATCGCCTGTGGTTTCGGCTAACTCGTCTGCCCAGCAAACTCCGGCATAGTTCGCTGTTCCATCATCTGTTCCAAATGTAGAACTCGGCTGAATTAAATAAGGTGAGACAATTCGTTCTATGTCTTTTGTCGTTTTATCAGTACCACCCAACGCTTTTTGAACTCGTATACGACCACTTAATGCCACTCCCTGCGTATAAATGATGGGCTTTTCTAATTCATGGCCGTAGTGGAATGCGAGACTTTTCGCTATTTCAACTGGATTTTTCAATTCACAATTTCAACTGAAGTTATAACTTGATGGCTTGACTCGTTAGATTAACGTTTTTGAACGATAACTGAACCTTGAAAATCTCGCTATGTCTTTTTTGTTCTTCGGTTGAAATTTTGCTATTTGATGCTTAAATGAAGTAGAAATCCGGTAAAGTTCGTTTGAAGGCTAAAATCGACCGAATATAACGAAACAATGTAGGGTCATTATGACTACTAAATCGACAACTGATATTGCACTTACCGCTCATTTGTTGCGGCGTGCCGGATTTGGCTCTGATCGAGCTGAACTAGAACGTTATGCGAAACGCAGCTATGAGGATATTGTTGAAGATCTTCTGAATCCGGATCGTTTTGAAGAGCCAGAAGATGATGTTCTTGCTCGATTCTATCCGCACCTTCACGCAAATATAGATAACCCGGCTATGTGGAATGGACGCTGGTTTTACAGGATGGTTAACACCGATCGACCTCTCGAAGAAAAGATGACCCTTTTCTGGCATGGAGTATTTGCGACTGGTTGGACCAAGAGTGAGCATACGCCGACCATAGTCGATCATATACAGATGCTCCGTGAAAATTGCTTGGAGAATTTTAGAACTTTACTTCTTGGTATTTCTCGTGATCCTGCGATGATTTTCTGGCTCGACAATAATGAAAACCACGGTACTGCCATAAACGAAAATTACGGTAGGGAAATTCTTGAGTTATTTTCGATGGGTATCGGCAACTATTCAGAAGACGACATAAAAAGTGCTGCTCGAGCATTCACTGGATGGACTTATGAGCAACCCGTTCCTCTTTACCCGTACGGTCAACGGTCGGTGCAGTATCGCTTTCGGCCCGATGATCACGATTATGGTGAGAAAACCTTTTTAGGTCAGTCTGGTAATTTTGATGGTAATGACGTGATCGATATCATCGCTAAGCAAGAAGCTACAGCGCGCTTTATTGGCAGACATTTATATAACTTCTTTGTGGCGGATGAGGCGCAGGTTCCTGCCTGGAGTATAGAACCTCCAGGGGATCAAAAGGCGATCGATGACCTTGTGAGAACTTGGATGGATTCAGATGCTGACATACGTGCGGTGCTTCGTACTTTGTTTACCTCTGAGTGGTTCAAAGCAGCCAGATTCCAACACGTCAAGTCTCCGACAGAATTCGTAGCTGGCGTGTTGAAATTGTCGGGGGAATATAAAGAACCAGCACCGGACTTGCATAAGCTCGAGCCCACGACTATTGCTATGGGTCAAAAACTTATGGACCCACCTAGCGTAGAAGGGTGGCATACAGGTCAGGAGTGGATTGATGGTGGCACTTTGACTGAGCGTGTCAACTATGCGGTTGACACGTTGAACGATCCTTCTAAGCCAGGTGTTAAGGCATTGATTGATCGAATAAGGGCGGCAAGTGATTTGACCACACCAGAGGGTCTTGTTGATCAGGTTTTGGATCTCGTAGGACCACTGGAGGTAGAACCTGCGACTAAGGAAGCGCTGGTCGCACATGCTGAAACCGAAGGTTCATTGGATTGGGGATCAAAAGAAGCAGTGGAAAGAAGTACAGCGAGAGTGGTTCAAATGTTGACTCTCGTTGTTTCAGCACGAGAGTTTCAGTTCGCTTAATCAGATCTTTTTTTATAGCAACCACAGATGCGTTGCAAATTAGGATGACGGAGAGATATAAATTATGACCGTTCAAGCCAACGGCAAAACCAAAGATCCCGTACTGGTCGTAGTGCAATTATCTGGTGGCAACGACTTTATGAATACCGTAATCCCATTTACGGAAGGGATTTATTATGACAACCGACCATTGGTCGGCATATCGGAAGATAAATCGCTGCCATTTACTGACACCCTTGCTTGGCATCCGTCAGCCGCTGCGTTCAAGCGTATTTATGAGCAGGGCAAAATGGCAATTGTCCAAGGGGTTGGCACCGAACATGCTAGTAGATCTCATTTTAGAGCTATGGATATATGGCATACCTGTGAGCCAGAAATAGTTGCCACGGAAGGTTGGCTCGCAAAAGTAATCAAGGAAATCGATCCGGATAGTCAGAATCCTGTAACAGCTGTCAATTTTGGCCGTGGACTTCCGAGGGCTCTGGCGGCACCTGGTGTGGTCGCAACTTCGATTGGTGACCTTGATAAATATGGGTTGATGTCTGGGATAGAGCTGCAAGAAGAGCGTGATCGTGATCTGCAGATATTCCAACGAATGTACACTCCTGCGATTGGTTCGGGTCAGGTGATGAACTATTTGAGTCAGACAGGTAATAACGTGCTTACTGGTGCGGATATGCTTGCCGAGGCTCCACGCAAATACAAATCAACGGTCGAGTATGCAGATAACCCGATAGCGAAAGCTCTACGAGATGTTGTGCGTGTCCACACGGCTGGACTTGGAACACGTATCTTCTATACCAATCACGCCGGTTATGATCACCATGCACAAGAAGTTCCGACACACGCTCGGTTACTTACAGAATTGACGGATGCTATCGAAGATTTCATGGAGGATCTTCGAGAACATGATGCAGCTGATGAAGTAAATATTCTAGTGTTTACTGAATTTGGTCGGCGGATCAAGGACAATGGTTCTGGAACAGACCATGGTACCGGTGGTGGTGCTTTTCTTATTGGAGAGAATGTTAAGGGTGGTCTTTATTCGGAATACCCGTCTTTGGCAGTTGCTGACTGGAAATTTGGGGAAGACATGGATTTCACCATCGACTTTCGTAGCATCTATAGCACGATATTAAACCAATGGATGGGACTTGATCCTATTGATATCGTCGGTGGATCTTTCGAGCAGTTCAATCCCTACAAAAAGACTATGGTCTAGGACAGGGAGGAGATCTAAATGACAAAACCACATGCCCTACTTCGTGCTGCTTTTCCCTACTACGCGACGCTGGGAATGCGTCGTGTCACTACTTCTCCTGCAGACATTGTTGCTTGTGCTGATGGTGACATTTTTGTACTGAATCGTATCGACGGAGAAGGTGGTGAAATCCGTCGTACCAACTGGGAAGACGAGGATAATGGAGTTATAGGGCATGGTTTCATCTGGCCTGTACAGATGATAGAAGGCCCCAATGACACGCTAGTTGTCTCGGACGAGGGTGATCACACAATTAGCTTCTGGACAAAAGATGGTGAAAAGATAGATTCCTGGGGAGATTATGGAAATCGGGATGGTAGCTTAAACCGTCCTTCAGGGATTGTGTTTGACGCCCAGGGTAATTTAATTGTTGCTGACACAATGAATCATAGGATTCAAAAATTTTCAGTCGATGGCACGTATATTTCAGGATTTGGGCAATATGGCAATGGTGATGGTCAATTCAACATGCCTTGGGGAGTGGGTGTAGACCCTGACGATGGCACGATAATTGTTTCTGATTGGAGAAATGATCGCGTACAGAAATTTTCTGAAAGTGGTGAATATATTTTCCAGTTTGGATCCTCTGGTGATGGTAGAGGGCAACTATCTCGACCAGCAGGAATATCACTTGATAGGCATGGTGATATTTACGTAGCTGATCGTGGAAACCACCGTGTACAGATGTTTGGAGAAAATGGTAATTTTGTCGACGTCTTCACGGGTAATGCCGGACTTTCAAAAAGCGGTCGTATTTACATCACAGCGAATCCTAAAGTACTCCGATCACGCGAATTGATTAATCTTGTTGATGAAAAACTTCTTCGTGGTCCAGCTTCTGTTCGTGTATTCGATGATCTAATGTACATTCCTGATGCAGGTTCTCATCGTATCCAGATTTATAAAAAAGAAGCCTACGAATTGACAGAGGAACAGATTTACGCGGCCCCAAGCGCCCCGTCTCTGTACACGGTTTGAGCAACACATTGATTATTAGCAGTACAAGCTCGGGATTAACGTATCCTGATTGGTCGATTTAATGCCTATGATGTATGGTTTCGGTACTCAGCGCCGGCAAATGCTTGAATCCGAGTTGCAGCGTCTTGTTGATGAAATGCCGCAACTCGGGATGCAATCGATGTACCTTGTGGGACCGTTCTCCAGAGGAGATGTGGGTCCAAGAACGGTTCTTGATCTTGTGGTCGTCCAACAGACCGATGAACTTATGCATCGCAGAGCTGATTTTTGGACAACTCACTTGCGCCCGCGAATCGGAATAAATTTTTACGTTTACACACCTGATGAGTTCGAAAACAATATAGACGATGATTTGTTACTTCAACATGCTTCCAGTATGGGCGAAAGGGTGTACGGGTAAATTTTATGAGTTCCTCAAAATTATCCGTGAGTTGGCTTGCACAAGCAATACAGGATTTGGAAGCTGCTCAAGCAAACTTTGAGCAGGGCAGACACTCTTTAGTTTGTTTTTTATGTCATGAATCGGCTGTCAAAGTTATAAAGAGCTTTCTATATAAGCAGGGTGCAGAGATGGTTTGGGGGGAGCATCTATCTGACCTTTGTGAAGATGCTATGGCTTTTGACCCATCATTTGATTTTGTGAAGTCTGTTGCCTCGTTGCTAGATAAGCATGCGCTCGCAACTCGTAATCCTGATGCTGTCGCAGGGGCAATTCCGTTTGAGATTTATGATTCGACCGACTCAGAGCATGCTCTTGAAATAGCAAACGAAATCCTCGAAACGGTGCAGAATAAAATGTCCGAAGAATAATGCGAGGCGCTAACTTTGCGCCCATTCGATGACCGATTTGTGCATGGCGGCAACTCCAGTTCGGAATTCCTCGAAGCTAATTCCGTAGTTCCAGTCTGCCCACAACTCGTCGCTGACTACCAATGTGTTGCAGATCTGGACATTACGATAATGGGCCAACTGGTACATGGCCGATGTTTCCATATCGACTCCAACTATCCCTGCTTTAGTATGAGAGGCGATGTCGTCATTCATTTCGCGATAGAAGCCGTCTGTACTCCACCAATCTCCACTTGCGGTTTTTCCACCATGTTTTTCAATTAGAGAACAGAGTTCGTTGTGTAATTTTGTGTCAACAGTAGGAGCTTGTTGCCCGGGGTAGTGCTTTGATGTACCTTCATCGATTACTTTGACCGTTTCGGGAATCAAAACCGTTCCTACCGTGTTTTTCGCGTCTAGACTGCCTGCTGCCCCGACACCCACGAATGATTCCGCTCCACAGGCGATAAGGTCTTCCATTAGCATTATTGTTCCTGGTGCACCGATAGGAGCGAAGGCAACGGTAATTCCACCTTGATTGCTCTCTACTGTTCGTAGCCAAAACGTATTAGCGAACATGGTTCTTGGTGCTGGTGTGGCTTCTAATTCATTTGCGAGCTTCTCTCCCCAGCTCTCAGTCCAAGTAAGTAAAACCTTCGTGCCGACGCGTATGTCTTTGAACGATAAATTGCGAGCTTTGAGGCGACCGTAAACAGCTTCGCGCGGCGTAAAGCGTGGGTTAGACATGGAAAGTTAAATTCCTAGTGTCGGTTTGATTTCGTCTAGATAAGCAGCGGCTCCTGCTTGTAGAAATTTCGGCGCAGAACTGACGATCCAGTTTATTCCGCGTTGCTGCCAGAAGATGGTCTGTTCCGCAGTCACGCCAAGTGTGCCGGTGTGCTTACCAGATGCACTTATCTTGGCAGTCAGATCTTCTATCGTTTGAATCACCTTCTCGTGCATAGTTTCACCAGGGATGCCAAAGTTTACAGAAAGATCTCCGGGACCTAAGAAAATTGCATCTGCGTTTTCGGTAGCGATTATTTCATCTTGATTTTCAATCCCCAAAATAGTTTCGATCTGAAGTGATATGAAGGTCTCTTCATTTGATTCTTTTATGTACTCGGCCATGCCTTGAAGACCAAAATTAGCATTGCGACCAGCGAAAGCTCCTCGTTTACCCATTGGTGGATACTTGATTGCGTCAACAACCTTTTTAGCGTCCTGTCCATTGTTGATTAGTGGAATCATTACGCCGGCTGCTCCTGCATCCATATAG
>RQOU01000041.1 GCA_008373165.1 SAR202 cluster bacterium
GGTTATTGAAGGATCGATCGAAGGTTTCCGAAAAGTTTTTCAAAAGACTAGCGAATAAAGAATCGCGTATCACCGAATTAATCATCGATCTGGTTTAAAGGTTCCTTAAGCCCAGATCCAGTAACTGGCACGCAAACGTTTGAATCTTGTTCTATCTCACCAGATTGGATCAGGCTTGCGAGTCCAGCAAATGCGCCCGCAGAAGTCATCTCAGAAAACAGGCCTTCGGACGAGGAAAGTCGTTTCTGCCACACGCTCAAGGATTCTTCTGAGATAGTGATAGCACTTCCGCCAGTCAATTTAATTACTTCAAGCATTTCAGCTAGGCGAGGTGGTTTCGATACAGCTATTCCTGATGCATCAGTCGGCAAAGCATCAAGGTGAGACCACTGCTCCCCATTCAAAGCTGCGACCAGAGGTCGGACCGCATGCGCCTGAACACAATGAAATTTCGGAATCTTGGCGATTATTCCAGCAACTAACAATTCTTGATATCCACGAACCATGCCGATTAGAAGAGATCCGTTACCTACCGGCAGCACGATATGGTCAATATCATCACCTAAAACATCTACGATCTCGTAGCTAGCTGCTTTCATGCCTTCCGAAAAATAAGGGCTTAGGTTATGAGATAAATAGCAAAGCTTTCGTTCCCTGACGAATTCTTCGGCTGCGTCCGTGCTCGCCTGTCTTGGTCCATCGATTTTATGGAGACTCGCACCAAATATCTGTATCTGATCCAGCTTGCCAGCGGCTGCACTGGATGGAGCGAAAACATGAGCCTTCATGCCCGCTGCAGCTGCATAAGCCGAAAGTGAAGCTCCTGCATTACCGGAAGAATCCTCGATGAATTCGGTGACACCTAAATCGCGTCCTATCGTGGTGAGAACTGCAGAGCCACGATCTTTGAAGGAACCCGTTGGGGCCATAAATTCAAACTTCGCCCACAGGGATTTCAACCCAAGTAGTTCTCCGGTTTTCTCAAGCAAAACAACGGGCGTGTCACCCTCACCAAGCGAGTTCGATAGTGCTGGGTCATCAATGGGCAATCTTGGTGTGATGCCATCAGGAGCGTCTAAATATTCAACCTTAAATAGGCCTCCACAAACTTCACAATACAGATCTTTGACTGACGGCTCACGAGTCGACGAACAGTCAACGCAGCAAAGCCGGTGATTAAAACCCTTCAAGCCAAATCCCCATCCTCAGTTTTTGCGGCAATATTTTCCGACGTGACAGTCGACGCAGCAAAGCAGGTGATTGAAAGCGTTCAAGCCAAATCTCCATCCTCAGTTTTTGCGACAATATTTTCCGACATAACAGTGGGCGGGTCTTTCTCCCCAACAGACGGACGGAACCGAACCCCGGATCTGGCGAATCCGCCACCAATACCAACTGCATGACCATCCGCCCGCCAACATGAAGCACCAGACAACAGTCCCCCCGGTTCGAACCGTACAATACTCATCCCACCTCCAATGGCGTTGACCGGCATAACTCGATGTCCTTTTTCAGCAACCTGATCCATCACAAGTTCGGAAATGCCCGTCTCGAGCTCAACCTCCTGCCCTTGCGTCCAAACACGCGGCGCTTCTACAGCTTCCTGTACGCTCATCTCGTGATCAATAAGGTTCACAATCGCCTGAAATACGGAAGTAAATATGCGAACTCCCCCAGGCAATCCAACTGCGAATTCTGGTAGGCCTTCACGCATTACGATCACTGGTGACATGCTACTCGTGACCCGCTTGCCAGGCTGAACAGAAAGAGCATGCCCGGGATGTGGGTCGAACATCTGTTGAGTATTGTTGAGCAACACGCCGGTTCCTGGCACGGTTACTTTAGACCCAAACAGTTCATTAATCGTTTGAGTTGCAGCGACAATATTCCCGTCGAGATCGGCAACCGTGATATGCGTCGTATGATCAGGTTCGTTCGATCCGGGGTCAATCTCGGGCGATGCTTTGTCCATATCAAGGTTATCTATGAATTCTTCTACATGGTGTTTCGCTATCAAACGATCGACAGGCACCTCGACGTAATCAGGATCACCCGTGTAGCGATTACGGTCCGCAAATGCCTTTTTCATAGACTCAAGTAATAGATGGATTGAATCAGCGGTGCCAAACCCCATTTTCGCCACTTCAAATTCTTCCACGATGTTGAGCATTTCCGCGATGTGAATACCCGCCACTTCAAATTCTTCCACGATGTTGAGCATTTCCGCGACGTGAATACCCGCAGCCGAAGGAGGCGGCGGAGCAAATAACTCGTATCCCCGGTACTCAGCCTTAACAGGATTACGACGAATAGTTTTATAGGCCTCAAGATCCTGCAAGGTGATGATCCCACCATTGCGTCCCAAGTAGTCACATACGATCTCACCAAGAGGTCCGTTATAAAGATAATCAGATCCTTGCTCCGCTATGGCCTGAAGTGTCAACGCATAATCAGACCGATCAACAAGTTCACCTGGCCTCAATGCAATTCCGCCTGGCATATAAGTAGAAGCAGTCTCTGGAAATCTGCTGATTACATCTTTCACCTGAACAACCGTTTCACTAAGGTATCCGCTTGCCTTGAAACCACGAGCGGCGAACCGAATCGCAGGCTCCATCACTTGGTTCAAAGGAAGTGTCCCCCAAGTCTCAAGCGCTTCGGTCCATGCTTTGAGGTTGCCAGGCACGCCGATCGACAGATAGCCCAACGAACTTGCGTCGCCAACACTTTTCAAATAATCCGGCCCAGAGGCGGCAATTGGCTTGTACATATCTTCGGTAGATGCAGCGGGTGCAGTGGCGTAACCGTCTATAACATGGTGCTCTCCATTAGCGAGCCTCAGGTTCATATGCCCCGCACCGAATATACCCACCATCATCGGCTCAACAACGGAAAGGGCGAATAAGGCTGCTATCGCCGCGTCGATAGCATTACCACCCGCAAGAAGCATCTCGGATCCTGCCGCCGAACCAAGAGGATGATTAGTCACAACCATACCTCGAGATCCTAATGCAGCGCGTTTTTCTATTTGAAATGTCGTACCGGCACGAGATCGCCATTTGGATGTGGTCATTAATTCCTGCTCAATGATAGTTGTGATCACCGGATTGAGATAAAAGTCCACCTACATCGTTGATCAGCCCGTTCAAGCAAATATCTGCCAGAGTCTTGTTCATAGCAATTTTATTCTGCGAAAATCCATCGAAGTCAAGCGGAATAATCGTTCCGCTGGATATTGTGGCTAAGTCTTTGTACGAATAAATTATCTGCAATCACATTTAGCATGGCACATTCACGCAGATAACACGAGGTCGGGGCTTAGCGATCAGTAGAGGAGATATCAATGGCACAAATGGGAACATCGGCAGTCTGGCACGATGCAGATAAGAGCTGGGAGATGCGAGACCTTCCCCTGCCTGAACTTGAAGCGGACGCCATTCAGATACGAGTGAGAGCAACAAGTGTCTGTGGTTCAGACCTACATATATGGCGTGGTGATGGTCTGGATAAAAATGACCCGCCAAGAGATCCATTTGTATTTGGGCACGAAATGATGGGTGAAGTTGCCGCCATGGGCAACAAGATCACAACTGATTCCCTGCGACAGCCACTCAAAGAAGGAGATAGAGTTGCCTACTCGTATTTCTTCCCCTGCGCTCGATGCTATAACTGCCTTCGCGGTGAGTTTGGCGCGTGCAAATTCAGAATGGGTCGCAAACCGCTCGATGAATGGCCGGTCTGTAACGGTGGATTCGCACAGTACTACTACTTGCGCAGCCCGAACTATGTATTCAAGCTGCCTGACTCAATAACGAACGCCGCAGCTGCACCGATAAATTGCGCACTGGCACAAGTTTACGAGGCGATGCACCTAGGCGGTGTTCGACTTGGCGACAACGTAGTCGTACAGGGAGCAGGTGGTCTCGGCGTGAATGCAACTGCCGTCGCAAAGGAACTTGGGGCCTCCAAAGTTATCGTGATCGACGGCCAGAAACCTCGACTCGATCTGGCGATACAGTGCGGAGCAACCCATACCATCGATATGAACGAATATGAGACTCCTGAATCCCGTATCGAGCGCGTAATGGAACTGACAAACGGCATCGGCGCCGACAAGGTAATCGAAGTGGTGGGCTTCCCCGCTGTAGTGGAAGAAGGACTAAAAATGGTACGAATGCGCGGCGTGTACCTTGAGGTCGGACACATCTCACCCAACTCGTTCGCTTCAATCGATGTTTCAGAACTGGTTAAGAATCAGGTGCGATTCTACGGAATTCAACACTACGACCCGTGGATAATCCCGAACGCCATCGATTTCCTCGAGCGAACCTCAGACAAGTATCCACTCACCAGCGTGGTTTCCCACGAATTCCCGCTAGATCAAATCGGCAAGGCATTCGAAACAGCAGAATGGTTAGGTACCCAGGAAGGCAGCGAAGTCACTCGAGCCGTGGTCGCCCCATAATCAACTTTCACGGTGAAACCGTTCCCGTCACGACAAACAGAAAGATCAACATAATAACTTCAAATTCGAAACCCAACTTCTTGGTAATAATGTCTGATGAACACGGTGCCCAGTTTTCATCAACATATGGTCATCCGATAATCGAAACCCCCAA
>RQOU01000042.1 GCA_008373165.1 SAR202 cluster bacterium
AATTCCGGCTGCAGATGCAAGTGGATACCATGTCTTATTATCACTCTCCTTTTCATCATCGAATGACTCAAACACGACGGGCTGGCCATCATCCAAATCGAACATCAAGTCGTCAATTTGAATCACGACAGGAGTACCTATCTCGTTAGGTGTCAACTCAAAAAAAGTAAGACCCAAAACCTGAACCGGCAAAATAGCGGTCGATGGTAACTTGCCCATTCGTACCTGCCATTCGCGGGTTGTGACTGGACCAAGATCAACTGAATGTGAAAACCCTTTTGCGTCAAGTAATCTCATACTTGCACGTATATCTTTTGCAATAACGTCTGAACGCATACGAAAACCAACGCGCTTGGCTGACTCAGATACAAGCAGCGGTGCCAGCGGAATCGAATATTCCAAATCGTTAAGTAAATTTCGAATCGGAACCGAGGAATAATCGTCACGAAATACACCGATATCCTCAAAGTACTGAGGCTCAATCGCTATAAACTCGAACGGCATACCTTCCCCACCCAGCCGAATAGCACCTACAGTGCGCAATCCTGAAGAAACACCACGTACACCTTCGACGCTCCTAACGCTATTCAAAACACCGGTTAACGGCCCTTGGCTCAAGTCAACGGGAAAAATTCGCAAGTCGGTTCCAACTTCATAACCTGATTGATCAACAGAACTTTGTTCCAAGGTCGCGGCTATGGTTGCTGAAAACATTACAGTGCCTGCGGCCATCCCCAAAATGGCAACAGGCCATGCATAAGTCAATGGAACACGAGCAAACAAAGACGATATCAGATGAACCCAGACAGGACCTCGTTTAGCAAAACCACTGCTTATCAGCCTGGCTATGGGAGGCAATACTCGAAGCGATATGATCACTGCAACTGCAAGAAATATTGCAGGTCCAACTACAAGCAGAGGGTTGACCCCAGCCATCTCGTTCCCGCCCTCAGTGACTACTGAGGTTTCACTGGAAAGATCCCAAAGAACTAATCCTCCGAATACAAAAAAGAGAAAGTCAAGATAATAACGCTGTAGAAACGGCTTGCCATCCACCCTGAAAATCGACATCTTTTCTGCAGGAATCGAACGTCCTCCTCCTTGCCAGACAGACCATTGCATATAAGCGATAATAGCCCCCGCTCCAGCGAAAGACCAAGCAAAAGAATGCCAACTCAGATAAACCGGCATTCCTGAACCTAGAAGAACTGACTCATAAGATGGCAGCCAACCAATTCCCGTTATCGTTGCACCCGCAACAAAAGGCGCTACCCCAGCAGGAATAAGCACCAAAAACACCGATTCTTTGAAAAACAAATTCGCCATTTGACGACGGCCAGTACCACGCCCCCATAAACGCGCTGTATCAACCCGTCTCCGAGATACCATGCCAGCTGCAGCCATGATCGAGTAGTAACCAGCAGCGAGTAACAGAACACCGCCCATCATCAATGTAGGAATACGAGCAAAGCTAATTCTCCTGACAAGTGAGCGAAGCGGATTACCGAGAGCCGATATCACCGTAGATTCCGGTAAGCCGCGCCTTAATGCATGTTCTAATGCATCAACCTTTCCAGCAATATGTGAAGGGCTTTGAGTCTGCAATTCCTCAAAATCAAGCTGGACCAGCCATCGATGTGCCCCTATTGCGGCAGAGCCGCCGGTCACAGCGTCAAAGAGGACATCCTTTGACAAAAAAAGAGGCAACGGAGGCCTTGCAACCAGCGAAGGACTAGGTGGCTCCATAACTTCTCGCCCAAGGCCAAACCAGAATTCCTCCTGCAAATCTCTAGGAGTAAACAAACCAACGACTTGAAGTTTCAAATAAGGAGGATCTTCAGTAGATGATGCGATCCATATGTCATCTCCGACAGTCACGCCCAGCAATTCCGCACGATCTACCGGAACTGCTACCTGTGCAACGGTGATTGCGGCCTCTTGGGTAACAAGCTCAGATGGGGCGTCTCCTTCGACATAATCAACATGTGTCGAAAAACCCTCAAAACGCTGAAGTATTGCACTATCTGAGGCAGGTCCGGGAATAATTGCGTCGGACTTTAAACCCCAATAATGTAATCGCGTATGGGATTCCTGTGTAACGCTAACTGGCAGGTTTCCAAGTTCTCTCAATGCCACATCAACCTGTTCAGTTGCAGACGCGACCGAAAGCTTAGTGAGCGGAAGTCTATCAACAGAGACTTGGACGTTCCTATTCGACGAGGAAAGCACCTGAAGAGCTGATCGCAATCCAAGTGCCTCGATCGACTTCAGATACATCGGCGCGCCTGCAAGGATAGACGTCATGATCAGAACACCTACCACAAGGGCAGTCATCTGAAAAAATTCATAACGAACGCGTCTTCGAGAAAAGAACACTGCTGGGTATGATCCGATCGACTTTAGACCATCTATAACGTAAGAAATACACAGAAATTCTACGCCCGAATATCAACACCTGATGGCGTAATCTTTGGAGTTTTATCATTGAAATACCAAGCCCCAAAAACAACGCATCTGACTCCATCCGCACGCCCGGGGTACTTCAAAGAACTTAATATCGGGATCAATAGTCAGAGAATCACAAAACACAAAACATATCTATGAATCTAAAATGCCGGTATGACTTTCACAATTCTTGGCAGAGATCCTGAAACAGGAAGCATTGGTATTGGAATCGCCACCTACTCACTTGCAGTTGGCGCAACATGCCCATTTATCCTGCCAGATTCGAGCGTTTTGACCTCCCAAGCAGCCGCAAACCCAAACATTGGAAAAGAGATTATTACCCTAGTGAAAAACGGCTATACACCTGTGCATGCAACGGAACAGGTAGTAAAACATGATCCTCATCCTGAATACCGGCAGATTGCACTACTCACCTCAACAGGTGAAATGTCAATTCACTCAGGATCAAAAACCAGGTCGTTCAGCGGATTTTCAAAAGGGCAAAATTGCATCGCTATTGGCAATTTTCTAAAAAGCGAGCAAATACTGATTGCAATGACCGAAGAATTTAATGGATTAGACAACGGATCATCTCTCAGCGATCGATTGATCGCAGCGCTGTATGCAGGGAAAAATTCAGGCGGACAGCAAGGTTCTGACGGCAAACATCTGGATGAGAGATCCGCATGCCTGATGGTACACACGCCGGGCGAACAGTTCCCGGTAAATACCCGCGTCGATTATTCTGACGACGCTATTACTGAATTGAAAAAAGCAATTGACGCATACCAGCCAATGCACAAATTTTACCTCGCAAGGGCGGCAAATCCTGTCAACTTGCCACCACAAGACCGATGGTCAGAGGATCTTGATATGAGTTCCGGCTAACAACTTAAACTTCAAAAAGGTAGGCTTGCGTAATCCTGAAATGTAAAGTCGCAAAAGATCTTATGCAAACGGAGAAAAAATTGGTACTTGATACGATTCGCACAAGACGTAACATTCGAGAATTCACCAACGAACACGTGCCAGAATCCGCGCTTAAACTCATCATCGAAGCAGCTACCTGGGCACCAAACCACCGTAATACCGAACCGTGGCGATTCATCGTTCTCACGAAAGAAGGTGACATGCGTAAAAAAGTCGCAGATATCATCAAAGACTGGGTATACCAAAACGTCAAAAACCCTAACCCCGAACGACGCATCGCCAACTCAAAAGCGGCAAAGCAGGAAATTCTTGATGCCCCCGCATTCATGTACGTTTATTCCATCCAAGGGCAAAACGATGAAGTAACGCAAGAAAATTACGCAGCGACTTCCTGTGCTATCCAAAACCTGATGCTGGCAGCACAATCCATTGGTCTGGGAGTTGGATGGAGCACCGGAAAGCCATGTCTGGCGAACGTAGGAACAAGCGTAGGCGCTGAGCCAGATTGGGACATAGTTGGAGCGCTATACATCGGATACCCAGCAGCAGCAGCACCGACAGCGAAAAGACTAGCGGTGGATGATGTAACGACCTGGCACTAGGAACCTCCATCAAAAAGCGGAGGCGGCGACATCTACTTGATTATCGCTACCTTAAGCCATACAGATCCAAATAATATGAAATGTCCAGAAAAGACAGTGAAATAAGATCCTAAACGGACGTCTGAACTATAATTTTGAACCTCGGAAAAAGTAATTCAGGACACGATAAGCTCCATGAGCCAGCGGCCAAATATCTTATTCATCGAATCTGATCAGCACAACCCAGCTGTAATCGGTGCAAACGGTGACCCTGTTATCCAGACCCCTAATCTGGATGCTTTGACTGCCCGAGGCATCGTATTTGAAACCAATTACTGTGCATCACCGATTTGTGTGCCCTCTCGCGCATCAATGCTGACGGGACGTCACCCATACCAAAACGAGGTTTGGACAAACAATCAATACCTACATTCAGCGATACCAACATTTGCACATTCACTTGGGGCGGCAGGATACAAGCCCGTTCAAATAGGCCGAATGCACTTCAACGGACCAGATCAACTCCACGGTTTTACCGAACGCTTCGTAGGTGACCATAACTCGAATCACCTAGGCGCAAGTGAGATAGATCATGGTGAACTGAAAGGTACACAAGGCCCTGATCGTATCAGTCTAAAACTCTCAGGACGCGGTCAAAATGCATATCAAGTGCATGATGAGGCAGTGACCAAGAGAACAGTCACATTTATAGACGAACACGCAGCATCAAATAAACCTGATCCGTTCTGTCTAGCGGTAGGAATGATGCTGCCGCACCAACCATTCGTCTCTTCAAAAAAAGATTTTGATTCCTACGAGGGCAAAGTTCCTCCCCCTAAAAACCTCACATCATTTGCGAATGAAACGCATCCTTACCTAAAGTGGTGGAAATCTCACACAGGGATAGAAGATGTGAGCTCGGAGGAAATCGAACGGTGCAGAACCGCATACTACGGACTAGTGACCAGGCTAGATTATTTGCTCGGAGATATTTTTGAAGCACTTGACCGCCATGGGCTACTCGAAAACACATTGATCATATACACAGCCGACCATGGTGAACAAATAGGAGAAAAAGGACTGTGGTGGAAGCAAACCTTTTACGAAGACTCCGTAAAGGTTCCTGCAATAATCTCCTGGCCGGCGCGACTTCCGACAGGACTGCGCATTAACCGAGTCACTAGCCAATTGGACCTCAACGCGACAATGCTCGATCTCGCGTGTGCACCTCCACTCCCTTCATCGTATGGAAGATCACTCATACCAGTAATCGACAACCCTGAATCTGACCAATGGCAAGATATTGCTTATTCGGAATACTGCACTGAACCCGGAGACCCGTCACACTCAAACGGTGACCAAATCTGGCAACACCGCATGGTGAGAAAAAATGAGTGGAAACTCAACTACTACCACAATATGCCGTCACAGTTGTTTAACCTGACTCATGACCCTGACGAGATGAACGACCTAAGTGGATCTACCGAACATGCACACATTGTGCGTGATATGACCGAACTAGTTTTGAAAGATTGGGAACCCAAAACTATCGAGAAAAAAATCAGGGAACAAACCGAAAATCTCGCTATCACAATCCCATGGGCGGAGAACACATCACCAGCAGATACGATTCGGTGGGATCTCAAGCCTGAATGGGATTATCTCGACAAGACATGAAACTCATCAATCCCGATGCATGGAATGCCAAACTAGGTCTTTAATCCAGACCATTAACTGACAGTGCAACTTTGATAACGCCGTCCTCGTGTCCAGCATACATATCATAAGCCTTCTGAACCTCAGAAAAGTCCAGGTTGTGGCTCTTCAACACGCCGGGGTCGATCCAACCGCGTTCCTTGAGAGCAATCGTCTCACGTATATCCTTTGTCGGTTGCGACGTGGCTGCAACCTGAGTAGGAATAATCTTTGCAGCCTTAAACATGAATTCCTGATGCAGGAATGAAGATACCTTCCCACCCTGACCCGTAAGGCTAAAACTGACGAACATTCCCCAGCGTTTAACAATCTTTATGCACTGCCCAAATCCTTCAGGATCACCAGTTGCGTCAACAACGATGTCGATGCCCTCCCCACCTGTCAGTTCTTCAATCGCCTCGTACATATCGTCTTTACTCGGGTTTATCGTGTTGGTCGCACCCACTGAAAGCGCTTTTTCCAAACGAGCCTCTACAGGGTCGATTCCAATTATTTGTAACGCACCCTGCTTTTCGGCCAGCATCGTAAACGACAGTCCAATACCGCCCTGCCCCAGAACCGCAACACGGGTACCAGCGATATTGCCCATCTGCTTGACAGAGTAGAGAACGGTGCCGGTATGTTGGCACATCACCCACTCATCGATGGGTCCCCATTCGGGTACCGGAAGTATGCGATCAGGAGTCTGAACCATGTATTCAGCAAGTCCACCAGATCCGCGCGTTGGCAGTACAATCGCCCGCTGCCCCTCTTTAATTTGCCCTGTCTTAGACTCAACGACAGTGCCAGCTATCTCATGGCAACCCAACCCGGGAGCCATAGGGTAACTTTCCTCTGGTAAATCTGCATGAAAGGTTCCATGAATATCACTCCCACATACGGAAACTGCTTCTATTCTGATCTTAGCCTGCCCATCTGACGGAACAGGATCTGGCAGGTCTATAAATTCAAATGTTGCAGGTGATACGAGTCTGGCGGCTTTCAATTTCTATTAACAGCTTTCATATAGGTTGCAGGCGATAAACCGACAGAAACTCTACACTTAGCCAACGTCGCGAACAATCCTAATAAATCCAACTTTTCATCATTGAGTACTGATACATTTTCTTTCAACTAGCTAACAAAAGGGGAAAACAAGGTCCATGCGTATTCTGATCGCCGGCTGCCAACAAGAGATCTCATCATTTAATCCCGTCCCCTGCGAGTACGATTTTTTCGAATATATGCGGGGCGATGAAATACAGGCGAACCACGAGGGAACAGACTCACAAATCGGTGGAGCGATAGCAGAACTCAGGTCATCATTCGGAGACGACCTTGAACTAGTGTTCACTTTCGATGCAGAAGGAATAGCTGCTGGTCCTCTTAGCCACGCTGCTTTTGAACGAATTGCCGCTGAATTTCTAGAATCATTGAAACCACATGCAGGGAAAATCGATGGTGTCTATTTTTCAATGCATGGTGCAATGGGTACAACTGAGCTTCTTGATCCTGAAGGGTATTTGCTCGAAGAAGCACGAAAAATCCTAGGAAACGACGTGCCGATTGTAATCTCAATGGACTTACACGGAATCTTGACAGCAAAAATGTTGCAGAACATTAATGGCCTGGCATCTTTTCACACTTATCCACACGTAGATTTTGGAGACACTGGTCAACGGGCTGCAAAATTTCTAACACGAATACTAAAAGAGGGAGTCAAACCTGTAGCCGCACGAGTGAGAGTTCCAGCTATAGTCCGTGGTAATGAACTAATCACCGCGACAGGAGCTTTTGGAGCACAAATCCGCCATGCGAAAAAACTCCAAGAAAACCCGTCTGTACTTTCAGCAGGATTCTTTATCTGCAACCCATTCACGGACGTACCAGAACTAGGCAGCCAAGCCTACGTTTTCACCGATAACGACCAAGACCTGGCGGAACAAGGCGCGTTAAAGATGGCAAACGATTTTTGGCCAAACCGTAAGATCATGCAAGGACAGTTTGTCTCGCTTGAAAAAGCCGTTTCAATGGGAGCATCCATGGCCGGGCCAATAGCTTTCACAGACGCTGCAGACGCCCCAAGCTCTGGCTCTTCGGGAGACAGTAACGCCATCATTTCCGAGATGATGCGGACCAATTACCCGCATTCGATACTTGCCCCGCTTGCGGATCCTGATGCCGCAGCAACAGCACATAAGCTGGGTGTCGGCGGGACATTCCGTATGGGAATTGGCGGAACACATGACAACCAATTCGTCCCACTTGAACTCAACTGGTCTGTGATTTCACTAGCCGACGGCACAATGAAATGCGAAACATGGAAATACGAGCCAACCATCGGTCCTACAGCAGTTCTCAGGTCAGGTAATCTGACGGTAGTAGTCACCACGGGCACGGTTATGCTGGTAGATCGCGCTCTATTTTTTAAAGTCGGACTGGATCCCAAAGACTTCCACTCAACTATCGTCAAATCCCCACACTGTGAACCAGCATTCTTCGACGACTGGGTAGAAGCGAACTTCAATGTGGACGCTCCAGGAGCCACTAGCGCCAATCTTAAAACACTGGGACATACCATCTGTGATCGCCCAATGTATCCCCTTGAGGAGGACACGGAATTCATACCTCAAGTGGAAATATTCTCTAATTAAACTTCACAATAAATGAACGGTTTGTGAACAAAACTTTGTGCACAAGCTACTTGTTCATATCGGTAAATTTAATTGGCTTGGCTGGCCTGCCACCGGCCGGTACACCGAGTGGCAATTTCACATCCAGAACCATCGGACGACCCTCACGCTCAACCGTGTCCAATCCCTCTTGGACCGCCGAATCTATCTCGGACTCATCATCCACCTTGCGACCTTCTACTCCGAAAGAGCCTGCTAGTTGAACGATATCAATGCCATCCAGTACCACTCCAGCGTATTCTCCTGTGTCTTTCATCACACCATCCGCACCAGCAAAAGCACCGGCAACAATTCCATACGAACTGTTATTAGGAACCACATATAAAACGGGAATTTGATGATGAGCTGCACTCCAAAAAGCAGAGTCGGAATAATACACAGATCCATCTCCAACCATACCGACTACCGGCGTATCAGGAGCCGCCAGTTTGGCGCCCAGCGGGGCCCCCATTCCGTAACCTTCGGAGCCTCCAGCGGGTCGTATATACGTATTAGAACCACCGTTCGGCTTTGCAACAACATCCTCAAGTGGGACAGCGAACTGTTCTGTCGTAATGATGCCACCACCGAGTTTTTCGAGACCATTATCTACAGCATCTAAAAGAGCTATCGGTCGAACATGCCCGGGGATTTCTATTGGTGACTGTAACTCTACTCTTCTGTCGTTTCTGAATTTTTCCGCAGCTTTATAAGACATCTGACGCCTTTCATCATAAGCCTTTGTTTCATATTCAGAATTCGCCAGTAACGCCAATTTTTCTATCACGCGGTACTCGTCAGCCATAACCGCCAGATCTAATCCGGGAATGTTTTCAAATATCTCAACATCAGGACCCACCGCCACGATTTTCTTAGCAGTTTTGAACAGGTCAAAGTCGGCTGGATTCCCGCTAGCTCCGTGACGTACGCCAATCGCCAAGATGGCATCAGGTTCTAGATCTACAACGGGTCCACGGAAATAACCGCAGTGGAGCGGATGTGCTGCTGACACACCTCTCAGATCGCCCCACATTGAAGCAACGTTAGTACCAAAATGGTCAGCAATGGCAGCCAACTGACTTTCTGCTCCGCTCTTATTGACGCCGTCACCGACATAAATCAAAGGCCGCTTCGCTTCATGAAGTGTTCTGGCAATTTCCTCAACGTCACTGTCGTCGGGGTAGCCCGCGCGTGGGCGAGCCGGCGGTCCTTCTATAATCGAAGTTGTTATGTGCTCGGCCCCTAAAATCCTATCGTATGCGGCAATGTGAACAGGTCCAATTGGTGGAGTCATAGCAACCTTGAGTGCGCGGTCTACTGCCGTCGCCAGACCCCCGGGATCAATTACTGTCCAATTGGCTTTCATGAAAGGTGCACCGATAGATGTCGGCCCAACATCATGTCCAAGGTCAAGCGTAATGCGATCCGCATAGCTGCCGGTATCACCCACAAAAGTAATCATCACCACTGGAAGGCTTGCAGCCCATACATTAATCATTTGTCCAAGGCTCTGCGCTAGTCCTGCCCCTAGGTGAACTGACATGACGGCTGGATCAGAATTCACCTGAGCGAATCCTCCGGCCATCGCAGTGACAGTCCCTTCGTGAAGACCAATCACTCCGCTGATTTCAGGACGACTGTGAAGGGTGTCGAAAAAACGGGCTTCACGGGATCCGGGATTGTAGAACAGATGACGAACTCCGGAAGCCACCAGTTGTTCAATAATTATTTGTGATGGATTTCCGGTAAAAGAGCGAGATGCCATTGAATGTGCTCCAAGCGAGTCAAAGAGGCGGTATATCGAACCCATAACTCAGTCAATAATAACGAGTCTGGGCATACTACTAGCTCAAGGTGAAATTCGTCGAGCGTATATTGATCACAACGTCTATGGGACCAGCACTAATTGGACGTGCTCCTCAGGTTTCATCAGCCGCTCCATCGACGATTGCATCTCATCAAACCCTATGAAGCTTTCATCAGTCACCATTGCCTGCTTGGACAATAGACCTCGCTCCATTAGCTTCAAGACTGTTCGCCAATCAATCGGCTGAGATCCGTAGGATGCCTTCATTTCCACCTCCCGACCAATCCACTCGACGGTCAAAAGATCCACGTCTTCCCAAGCCATTGACACCACCAGCACCTGACCACCCCGACGTACCATCTCCAGACCTTGCTGGAGTGTAGGCCGAGCCGCTGCTGCATCGAATGCTATCGGTACACCAGGCCCACCTGAAATCTCAAGAACTTTCGAAACTACATCCTCATTAGTCGGATTCATCACAACCGTGGCTCCAAGCACACGTGCGGCCTCAGCCCTCGCAGTCGCTGGTTCGGAAACATATACCGCCCCTGCTCCACCTGCATTCAGCACCTGCATTGTCAGGAGACCTATTGGACCGGCACCCATTACAACGACGCTATCACCAATGCTAAATTTCGATCTGCGAACAGCGTGCACCGCTATAGCGGCGGGCTCAGCCAAAACAGCAAGCTCATTGCTCACGTTGTTTGGAATCTTAAGTGGTCGCCATTCGTCCAGCACGATGTACTCGGCAAATCCGCCTTGAGGCGGAGTTTTAAGACCCATCGTACGAGCACTGTACCTATCCCCGGCAGTCCGAGCAGATATCCCTTCAGGAGGCTCTCCCCCTCCACTCACAACCCTATCTCCCTCATTGAGCAACGTCACATCTGCACCCAACTGAACAACCTCACCAATATACTCATGACCCATTATCGAACCAGAATTCATCATTCCGTACTGAAATCTGTGAACGTCCGACCCACATATTGCTGAGTACTTGATCTTGACCAAAACCTGATTCGGACCGGGTTCAGGTGTTGGTACATCTTCCACTTGAATCTGTTGAGTCCCCCGAATAACAGCCGCTTTCATTATGTGCTATATCCCCTAATCACTGGTAACTTATGGAACGTATTGATACATGGCAACAGGACCGTGATACTGCATCTTTCACACTTGCATTGCAGACACAATGTGCCACAATCCGCCGGGGCGGATTATCCACTGGTATCGCCTTACAGTCAAAGTGTTGAACGATCAAGTTGAAGCACAAGACTAATTGCAACTGCAAATTTCATATATTGTTTTTGGAGACCGCACATGGATCGTTTAGCCCACAAGGTCGCAATCGTAACCGGATCCGGCACTCGGTCAACAAATGTAACCGGGGTAGGTATGGCAACGGCCAAGCTCTTCGCATCCCACGGTGCAAGCGTACTCATTGTAGATATGAATGAATCGGCTGCGAAAATCACTGAAAAGGCGATTCATGACGCGGGAGGACAGGCTTCAATTTTCATTGGAGATGTAGCCAAAGAATCCGTGTGTAAGGAACTCGTCAAAACGGCTGTAGCACGATATGGAAAACTCGACATCTTGATGAACAGTGTCGCCATCGGAGGCCCTGGAACAGTAACTGAAATCTCCGAAGATTTCTGGGACCGCGTTCTAGATGTCGACCTGAAAAGCATGGTTTTCATCTCGAAATACGCAGTTCCAGAAATGGCCAGAGGCGGTGGCGGGTCCATCATCAACATCTCATCTGTAGATGGGATTCGGGCAGCGATGACACGTAATATTCCTTACGCGGCTGCCAAAGGCGGAATGATTTCGGTTACAAGAGCGATGGCAGTTCATCACGGACGAGAAAATATCCGCGTTAACTGCATCGCCCCGGGAATGTTGCACTCGTCGATGACCGAAGCAGTGGACGATCGCAAGAGAGAGATTCGACGCAAGTTAGCCCCGCTTGGAACCGAAGGACGCGCAGAAGATATCGCTATGGCGGCTACTTTTTTAGCAAGTGAAGAGGCCAGATGGATAACAGGTGTTTTACTACCTGTAGACGCCGGGTTGATGGCAGCTGGGCCACAAAGCCTTTTGAACAACATCCTTGAAGACTACGAGTACAAGTAATGACAAACCATAAAGAAATATTCGCCGAATCAAGAGTCATCGACGGCCTGGACACCAGTGTTTGGGGCAGCGAAAACGTATATCGCACCTTGCGCGATGGAGGCGTGACAGCGGTCAATGCAACAATAGCCATTTGGGACGATTATGAATCTACCCTCAAAACGATTACCCAATATCTAAAGTGGTTCGATGAATTTAACGATTTGATAAGACCAGTGAAAACTGTCGACGACATCCTCTCAGCAAAACTGGAAAATCGAACCGGCATCATTTTCGGATGGCAAAACGCTGCGCCGATTGGTAACGACCTAAGTAGATTGAGACTTTTCCACGAACTTGGAGTCAGAATCATCCAAATTACCTATAACGAGCGAAATCTACTAGGTAACGGATGTTACGAACGAGTAGACGACGGGTTAAGCAGATTTGGCTTGGCCGCGGTAAAAGAAATGAACAAACTGGGAATACTGATGGATCTCTCACATGTAGGAGACCGCACCACCATGGATACCATAGAAAATTCAGATGGACCGGTCGCCATAACCCACGCCAACGCTAGATCACAGATTGATCATCCGCGTAATAAAACCGACGAAGCGATCAGGTTATTGGCGGAACGGGGTGGCGTGATAGGTGCAAACGCTTTTCCCATGTTCTTCGAACGAGGTTTCGACACCGACCTGGAAGAATATCTCGATGCTATTGATTATCTTGTGCAGATGGTAGGGCCCGACCACGTAGCGATAGGTACTGATTTCTGTATGGAACAACCACGATCATTCTTTGAATGGCTTTTCATGTCGCAAGGTACGATTCCAGCCACTGATGTAGCTTACACACCAGAGCCATACCAACACCTTAGAGGCTTTGCGGACCCGTCCGATTGGGTAAAAGTCGCAGAAGGCCTATTGAACCGAAATTACTCCGAATCAGACACAAAGAAAGTGCTTGGCGAGAACTGGTTAAGCCTTTTCGGGCAAGTCTGGTCGAAATAGCGTTAAGTCAAATTTTTATCTTTTAGCCTCAACACCGAAAAAACTATAAATAAAGGAAAAAATAATGTCGTACACGTTCAAACCTGGTCAGATGTACAGAATGCCGACTCACTTCGGTCCATCTACCGGTCCAAGGCGCGGCCCTGAAGGACGTACGTTTCTATGCAAAGACAACCCCAAGTCAACTGCAATTCAAGTTTCTTTCTTATCTAACGGAAAACAACTAGAAGCATTACTGCCTCCCGGTTTCAAACTACATGGTGACCCTGTCGTAACCGTGTTCGGTGTTTATATGAAGGAAATAGAGTGGCTGGCCGGAAGAGGATACAACGTTCTTGGAGTGACGATTCCGGCAAAATTCACCGGCGATAAAGAAACCGCCGTCGGACCATTCCTAACTGTGCTCTGGGAGAATCTGGCAGACCCTATCATCACCGGTCGGGAAGAACTTGGATTCTCAAAAATATACTGTGAACTTCCAGAAATAAGCGTGTTACGCGACTCTGCTTCGTCCCAGGCATCATGGTTAGGATTCAAATTTCTGGACATTAATGTTTCAAACCTCAAGCCCCGCACTGAACCCTCTCCAGCTGCGAAAGTAGACGGCCAACTTCACTACAAATACATGCCGAGAACGGGTGAATGGGGCACGGCCGATTCTCAATACGCAGTAATCACACCAACTGGTAAATCTAATGCTGTAGTACAGGAAGATCTCGTAGGCGATGGCTCATTGTGCTGGACTCCAGCCCGATGGGAAGATTTACCAACTTTCTATCAGGCGGTGAATGCATTTGCAGAATTGGAAATTAAAGAATTCCTTGGTGGCAGCCTGACCCGGTCTGTGGGAGGATCTGACATAAGCGAACAGAGAATTCTGTACTAAGATTTTCTAGTCCATATGCGATCCGCCAGCAACATTGATTGCTAATCCCGTCAGGTAATCAGCCTGTGATGAAGCTAAAAATGCTGCTACGTCGGCTACGTCTTGTGCTTGTCCAATCCGACCCAGCGGATTGGATGCTCCAGCTCTCTCCACCATCACGTCGCGCCATTCTTCCGTGGAGGTTTCCGGGTCAGGTTTCAAGGCAGAAGCCATACCGTAAACTCTTTCCGTCTCTATAAGGCTCGGACAGATGGCGTTAACGGTGACGTTGTGCTCTGCCATTTCCAAAGCAAGCGATTGCGTAAAACCAATAACACCAAATTTCGAAGAGCAGTACGCTGCAAATCTGGCTGCACCCTTCTTCCCTGAAACCGACGACATGTTAATGATCTTCCCGCCGCCGCCACGTTGGATCATATGGCGTGAAACCGCTTGCGACATCAAGAAAGTACCTTTGAGGTTAACACTGAGGACCTGGTCCCAGACATCCTCTTCAAGATCAACTACTGGGACCCTGTCTGGTCCTGCTGGGGCGCCAGCATTATTGACCAGGATATCGATCTTACCGAATTCTGAAAGTGTCGCTTCCACCAATGAGGCTACGTTCTTAGAATTCGAAACGCTCCCTGTCAATCCGACGGATCGAACACCCTGGCACTTAATTTCATCTACAACTGCAGAAAGACCAGCCCAATCAGGAGTACCGACATCTTTGAGATCGCAAACTGCAACGGAGGCTCCTTCAGTAGCAAGTCGAGTAGCTATGCTGCGCCCGATGCCCTGCTTGCCTCCTGCCCCTGTCACTAACGCGACCTTGCCATCAAGCTGGTACATAAAATCCCTCTTCTAATACGTCAAAATGTCGCTATATGACAGGCAACTTCAGGTCGTCACCTGTTCTTTGCTGCCATGCCTGAATTCTGTTTGTGAGGTCACGCACACGCCCAACCTGAGCAGGATCATCGTAAAGATTTGTTAACTCAAGAGGGTCATCATTCAAATCGTAAAGCTCACAAACATCCCCTGGTGAAAGATTCAACTTCCAGCGATCACCAGAAACGATACAACGCCAAGGGACTTCAGATAATCGCGCTATTTCGGCGTTGCCAAGCGGAACAGTTGCAGCACCACCGTGCCATTGCATGAACACATCATCAGTCAAATCTACGTTCCCCGCAAGAACATCTTTCCGACTCAATCCCTGAATATATTCAGGGACAACCTCACCCATCAGGTCTAGTAGCGTCGGAACGAGATCAACATGTCCCATACTGCCACCAACACGACGCTCTTCACTACCCAGCCATGGCACATGAATCATAAGTGGGACCCGCGACACCTCTTCATAA
>RQOU01000043.1 GCA_008373165.1 SAR202 cluster bacterium
TATTTAGGAATATTTAAGAAATATATGAACTTACGGGTCAAGGACGTCGCTGACCAACTAAACGTCAGCGAAAAAACCGTATATAAATGGCTTCGTGATGGTCTTCTCCCTGCTAGGCGAATTGGCAAGACGTGGATCATAACTGAAGAGGCGCTACATTCCGTCAGTACCCCTGCAAGCCTTAGACCTGAAAATGATGCAAACAGTTCAGCGTCGCACCGATTAATAACATCTCGCTTCAACAGGTTAAGTAAAAATCCATTAAAAGTTGAACCAACCTACTCAGAAAGCGAAACCTTAAATAAATTTGTCGATATCCTATCTGGGGCTACAGAACAAGGATTAAATAAGGTTCTAGGCCCAAGAAGTTCCGATCAAAGCACGATAAAAACTATCGCGTCCTCGCTAGAAGCAGCAGAAGGTGAAATCCTTCTGCAGGGGATCGGCCTAAGAGAGTTTTTTGGTGAAAAAAGCTATACAGCCATTCTCCGACAAATGGCCTCAAATAACCAGGCTGTTCAAGTTAGAGCGATTCTCGTTAATCCCGTTAGCGAGTTTGCACGCGCTAGGGCTGTAGCAGAAGATGGGCTACAATTCGAAGACGAAGGGCGGTTTAAAAGTGGCCCTTTATATAACGACAGTTGGCGTAGCTTAAATGTCATCGCCGATTTAAAAAAACAGTCGGAACTAAGAACCCGATTCGGAATAGACGTGAGATTTGTTGACCACTGGCCGTCGGTTTACATGGTTATGACAGCCCAATCAGCATTCATAGAAACATACCATTTCGGCAAACCCGACTCTTCCCTCGATGGCACTTCAATAGACGGCTTAGTTCCTATGTTCCATTTCGGATCTTCGAGTGCTTATGCGCAGATTCTTCGCCGACATTTCAACTACATTTGGTCAGGATCGAATCCGCATATAAAAACCTTCTCGCTCGAAGAAATAGCAGAGGCCATGCAAGTGGTTTTTTGATCCACCACAAAACCGCCGAACATCTTGGGAGCATCTGAGATCAAAAGAATCTTGATTTAATCACACTAGATTGACGATTATTCATCGCCAATATCAATCGATATGTTGCCTAGGAACGATAATCGTACGCTCATCAGGAAGACCACTTTTTGTCACTGTCACACGTGTAGTCGCTTCAAAATCTTTTACACCGAGTTCAGTCAACAACCGCTGCATTTCCGTGCTCGGCTTTCCTAATTGTGAATCATAACCAGATGGCACAACAACCTTCGGCTCAAGATTCCTAATAGCGTTGGATAATTCATCTGGTTCAAGACCTTGGGATTCTGTATTGATTATCAGGACATCGACCTTACTAATTTGTTGAACAGACTGAGCAGACGGCTGGGAGCCTGGATTGCCCAACGCAGCAACCTGTAATCCATCTGCGTCTACTATATAAACGGTATTAATCTTTTTAGATATCGCAGGATCGTCCGCTGGAGTAGCGACTCCCCGAATACTAAGACCTCCAATTTCATACTCCCCCGGCCCTGTCAAAACTTGAAAATCATTCGAAACATGATCTTCATCATCGTCACTGCTATATACAAAGACCGTATTTGCATCTTTTACCTTAGTCGGATTTGGCAATTTACCTTCATAATCCACGATAACAACGCCTACCGAAGACCGCACTTCAAATGTAAAGTTGCCGAGCCAACGTATTTCCATGCGAGCGTTCCTTAATTCGGTCAATTTAAGCCCAAGTATCAGAGCGATTATCAGTACTTGGAGACAGATCAATAGTCAATTTAACTATGTGCCCCTAAAAGCGTCAACGAAAAGCACTAATGGCGACAATAATCAAGATGTAATTCAAGGTATAGCATATGACCATTTTTTAAAATCTTTACGAATACCCCAATAACCATAGAAATACCAGCCGCACTGGCTCGACTATAGTTTGGCTGAACAAGAGCAAAAATATCGACGAATAAGATGACAATAAATCCATAACCTATTGCCTTTAATCTAACTGATCGGTGCGAAATAAACGGTAAATCTTTTCGAGCCCAATTAAGGAGAATCAGGTTCATTCAGCCGGCAAAGATAGATTTGCCATTGACACTCGGGAAAAATGCATGCTAGGTTCACGAGAACCTATCACTTACCGTGTATTAGATTCGACAAGAATAACTATGCCGGCTCTGTCATATCGAAAAAGAGAGATCCTAAAATTCATCGTCTCAGAACATGTGCAGACGGCGTCTCCTGTCGCTTCTAGCACAGTCGCTCGTTCAACGAATCTAAAAGCCAGCCCAGCGACAATACGTAACGAAATGGTTGCGCTAGAAGAAGATGGATACATACACCGCCCACATGTTTCCGCGGGCGGCGTGCCGTCAGACCGTGGCTATCGGCAGTTCGTAGCATCTCTGGATCCAGACGCAAAACTGCATCCGACCACGGCAGCACGCATAGATGAGGAACTCCACACCGTCCAAACATACGTAGAAGAATGGGTAAACTCTTCCTCTGAAATCCTAGCTGGCTTGACGGGAACTCTTGCTTTCACCACAGTTCCACAATCGGCTCCAGCGCCAGTGAAAAGTGTTGAGTTGCTCCGCCTTAAGGAAATGCTATTAGTAGTAATCTTAGTATTAGAAGAAGCAAGTATTTACAAACAGATCATACAGCTTGATTCGCCTCTTACTAACTCTGACATTGAGCATGCGCGTAATCGATTAAGTGAAGCAATAGTCGATGTCCCGGTGAACAGCCTGCCATCCCGAGTGTCACACGTTGAAACAGGTTTGGAAAGACTGGCTTTCGATTCAGCTCTGAAGGCTCTGAAACGACACAATAATGGATCTCCTACAGAAAATCGATTCAGTGGTATCGGTAAGCTATTCCGACAGCCCGAAATGATTGCTAACCCAATCATGGCCGAAGGCGCTACTTGGATTATCGAAGACCCTTTAGCTATATCGACATTGGATGAATATACGGATGAAGATGGCACAGCTAGTGTTGTGATTGGTGAGGAAAATACAGAGCAGACACTCAAAAATTTCTCCGTCGTCTTCAGTCGATACGGTACTTCAAATACAGCTGAAGGCATTATCGGAGTAGTCGCTCCGACTCGAATGAGATACGGCGCAGCGATTCCATCTGTAAGTTATATCGCGCAACAGCTGAATGAAATAACCACGATGGTCTACGGCTAGTACTCATCGTAAGTTTGCCATAACTATTTGAGTTAGCTTAGATTCCAATATTCGCTCGGTTTTGAGGCATATCAAGGCTACAATTAATACTGAACTTGAAATCAAAGCCGTAAATTAAACGAAACCCTTATTACCGACTAAGTTACCACCGTTCCTATGACAACCAGTAAACGTGATTATTATGAGGTTCTTGGTGTGCCGCGTGATGCGACACAAGAAGATCTCAAAAAGGCATTTCGAAAACAGGCTCTAAAATTTCACCCAGATCGTAATAAAGAATCTGACGCGGGCGAACGATTCAAAGAAGTAAACGAGGCGTATCAGGTTCTAAGTGACCCGCAACGCAAAGCGCAATATGACCAATTCGGTCACGCGGGTGTCAACGGCCAGCAAGGTCAAGGGTTCGATGGATTCGAAGGATTTGGCGGTTTTGGAGACATATTTGACTCCTTTTTCGGCGGCTCAAGCCGACAAACTCCTAACAGAGGAGCCGATCTAGAATTTCAAATCAATGTTTCTTTCCGAGATGCTGCATTTGGAGTGCCAAAAGAACTTAAAATAAATCGGATGGAGCCTTGTGAACGATGTAACGGAAATAAGGCCGAACCGGGCACTGAGGTTATCGAATGTCCTGGTTGCCATGGGGAGGGCAAGGTTCGTCGCACTCAGCGAACATTCTTTGGACAGTTCGAACAGGTGACCACTTGCCCTACATGTCAAGGTGAGAAACAAACCGTACAAACCGCCTGTAAAAAATGTTCTGGCCGCGGTAAAGAACGAAAGTCACGCAAGATAGAAGTTCAAATCCCAGCCGGAATCGAACATGGGACCAAACTCTTGATACATGGGGAAGGCGAATCGGGCGGAAGAGGCGTTGAAAACGGCGACCTTTATGTCCATATAGGAGTAGAAAAAGACAAGATTTTCGACCGTAAGGGTGACGATGTACTGATGACCGCAGAACTCAACATAACTATGGCCACTCTTGGTGGCATCATCAGTGTTGAAACACTAGATGGGTCATCCGATATTGAAATAAAACCCGGAACTCAATCCGGAACAATTCAACGAATCAAAGGTGCGGGTATTCAACACATTGGGAGTTCAGGACGTCGAGGAGACCAACTTGTTGAACTCAAGATTATCACCCCCAGAAAACTTGATGAACACCAAACTCAACTCATGCAAGAACTCGCAGAATCATTTGGGCTTAAACGGGTCGGCAAGGGATCGGGTAATCAGCATGGATTTTTTGGCCGATTTAAAGACGCTTTCAACGGTGAATAAAACAACCATTAAATAACGGTTGAACCCGAACAAAGGTCGTTTTTAAATGCGTTGGCTACAAATCAGCATAACTTCCCCATCAGAATATGTAGAGCCTCTAACCCACCTATTCAATCTCCACGGTGAAGGATCAGCATCGGTAGAACATCCCGGGGGGTACAACCCTGATGAAGGAGAAACCTCTAACCCTAATGAATGGATAACTATCAAAGGCTGGCTCCCCTTTGACGCGACCACTGATAGCCGTAAAACGTCGATCGACGTCGGAGTTCGATTGATCAGACATTTCGTTGACCTACCAGAAATTGAAGAACAAGAAGTCAACGATGAAGAATGGCGAAATCAAAAATTTGAACCCATCAGAATCGGTAAAAATTTGGTGGTCGTACCTAAGTCCGCTGATTTCAACAGAAAAAATTCTGATGTGGTCATAACACTCGAGCCAGGATTAGCCTTTGGCACTGGCCATCATCCGACGACGCGAATGTGTTTAGAAGAAATAGAAAAAATAATAAAACCAAACGACCGGGTCCTGGACGTCGGATGTGGATCGGGGATACTTTCTATCGCGGCGTTAGCACTTGGAGCTCAGCATGCTATCGGGATCGACATCGAAAATGATGCAGTAAATGCATCGATGAGAAATGTAAAAGATGCTGGGTTCTTATCACAATCAACGATCCTTTCTGGTTCATTCCCGCACGATGAAGTAACAGATGGAGATTTTGATGTTGTGGTGGCGAACATAGCTGCTAACGTACTCATAACACTCGCTGAGACACTTGTCGCCACTGTTGCAGAGAATGGCATCATAATCACGTCGGGTGTACTGAAAACTCGGATTAACGACGTTGTATCGGCTTTTGAATTTGCAGGAGGAGAAGTTAGATCGACTAGGCAAATAGAAGACTGGACTACAACTTTGATTTCAAGGGCCAGGTAATGCATCGATTCTACGTGCAAGATATCGATACTGCAGACCAAGTGATAACGCTTAAAGATTCGATCGCTCAGCAGATAAAAAATGTTTTACGACTCGAAGCTGGCGATAGAGTACAACTGTTCAATGGGACGGGAGATGAATGGGAAGCAGAGATTTCTAGAGTGGGCAAAAACGAGATATCTACAACATTGATTTCCACAATAAAAACAATCCCAGAACCTTCCACCAAGATCACCATGATCCTAGGCCTGGCTAGACCAGAACGCATTGAGTTAGCTATTCAAAAGTGCAGTGAACTAGGCGCAGTTAAGTTCATACCCGTAATTTCAGAACGAGTACAGGGCGGCAATTCAGGAACTCCGTCTCCGCAAAGACTTAAGCGATGGCAACGTATTGCCATCGAATCAGCCGAACTTAGTAGGCGTGCCGTCATTCCATTAATAGCACAACCCATATCGTTGATGGAGGCCGTCAACCAAACCTTGATAAAGCAGAATATCCTGTGCATGTGGGAAGAAAGTTCTGATGAGTCAAAATCTCTTAGAACTGCCCTGAAATCTCTTAAAAAGCATCCGGACGGCCTTACTGCACTGATCGGCCCACCTGGCGGTTTCAGTCAAAAAGAAGCACTCAGTATCCAAGAAACAGGTGCGCAGCTCATCAGCCTAGGACCCAGAGTGCTTCGCAGCGAAACAGCGGCTATCACAGTAATGTCAGCAATTTTGTATGAGATGGGTGATTTAGGCGGTTAGGTAGCTTGAAGATCATTCTCAGGTTGCAGTGTACGAACCATTAAATCATTTACAACATCTTGAGGCGAAGCACCTTCAAACAATACTGCATGTGTAGCCTTAGTTATTGGCATATCGATATCCAGTTGCTCAGCCAAACGAACGGCCGCTTGGCTCGTTGGGGCTCCTTCAACTGTTTGGCCAAGATCTGCAACAACTGACTGCAGGTCTTTACCCGATGCAAGGCCAAATCCAAGTCGATAGTTACGACTCAAGGCAGAATAACAAGTGACAACCAAATCACCCATTCCGCTCAAGCCAGCAAAAGTATCCCCATTGGCACCCATAGCAACTCCCAATCGAGTCATTTCATGAAGCCCGCGGGTAACATATGCGGCTTTAATATTTGCTCCAAGACCCGCACCGTCGATAAACCCGGCTCCAATGGCGACGATATTCTTAAGAGCACCACCCAATTCAACTCCCTTGACGTCTTGACTACGGTATATACGAAACACATCTGAACTGAGGATTGATTGAACAGACTCACTAACATTAGAATTTGGGAATGCCAGAGTCGCAGAAGAGATCTTACCTGATGCAATTTCTGGTGCAAGATTTGGACCAGAAAGGACACCTATATTGTCCTTACCGAACTCTGGTAATTCTTCCAAAATAACCTCTGACATACGTTTACCAGATGCTATTTCAATACCTTTGGTTGCACACACAATGCTAGTGACGGAAGATAACGCATCGGAAAGGTCCTTCACATTTTGTCGGACACTTACCGAAGGCACAGCCACTATTGCGAGTTGAGATTCTGAAAAACACTCATCGATGGATGCGGACACGCTCATGGAAGCTGGAAACTGGACTCCCGGTACTGATCTTTCATTTATACGCGCTCTACTAAGCTCTGCGGCTCGTGCTTCAGTACGAGACCACAAAACGGTTTCATGTCCAGTGCGTGCTAAAAGTATTCCTAGGGTGGTCGCCCAAGCCCCGGTACCAACAATTCCTATGTGTTTCACATAAGCAGTTTACGCGGTTCATTTCGCCCTGCGCGGATCAGGCTTGTTTTCTAGCTTCGATTCATCACCTTTTACAAGTCGTCCAATATTGGACTGGTGACTCCAAATAATAAGAATAGAAACTGGGATTGCAAAAAGAAGATACCAATGATCATGATCCCATCCAACAATTGTCAATTCGAAAGCACTAAAAATTATCAAAGCACCCAAGCTCAAACTGGTTCCGATTATCGATCCAAGAGAAACATATTTGGATAACAAAGCGATAATCACCCCACTAAGTGCTATCACCGCAGAAATTGGGGAAATAATGGCTAATGCTCCCAATCCGGCAGCAACACCCTTGCCACCTTTGAATTGGATATACACCGGGAACATGTGGCCTAAAACCGCGACTGTCCCAGCACAAGCGATTAACCAAGCATCTGCTTCAAGCAGATAACGCACGATACCGGTAACTAGTAGTCCCTTAGTAATGTCGGAGGCTAAAACGACTGCCCCTGCACGCGGACCCAACGTCCGATTTACATTAGTAGCCCCTGATCCCCCACTTCCATAACTACGAATATCAACGCCGCGCCACAAGCGTCCAATTATCACGCCCGAAGGTATTGCTCCGAAAAAATAGGCGCTAATTAACGCAGCTATTGCAACACTGAGATCATTCATCTTGCCGACTTTGAAACATCATCTTAATTGGCGAACCCACAAATCCAAATCTATCTCGCAATTGATTCTCAAGATATCTACGATAACTAAAGTGTATTAGCTCCGGGTTCCGAGTTGTGAATTCGAAAGTTGGAGGAGAAGACCTACTTTGTAAACACCGGATAATTCTCGGACGGCTACGGCCGAACCCGGGCAAAGGATTCTCACCCATTGCATCAAAAACCGCTCGGCTCACTTCGGATCTTGGAATACGTTTGGAAAATTCTTTGTAGACCCTCATGATCGTTGGAAGTAATATCTCCACCCCGCTACCTGTGAGAGCAGAAGTGAACACAATGGGGACTTCAGGAATAAACTTAAATCGGTTACGAACTTCAGCTTGAACCTCAACCTTCTCTAAATTTAATTTTTTGGATAAATCCCATTTATTAACTACGATCACTGCAGCACGCGAGGCATCATCAATGTACCCACCAATATGTGTATCTTGCGAAGTAACGAATTCAGTAGCATCTAATACCAAGACCGCAACATAACAACGTTCTATAGCACCAATAGTTCTAATAGCACTATATTTTTCGATCCCAGGATCAGTTTTCCCGCGACGCCGCAGTCCTGCCGTGTCCAAAAACGTAATTCGTTCGCCTTCATAATCAAATAATGAATCGACGGTGTCACGGGTGGTCCCGGCAACCGGGCTAACAATAGCGCGATCTTGACCAGTCAATGCATTAAACAACGCAGACTTTCCAGCATTAGGTCGCCCAGCGATCGCTACTTTGATAGTGCTATGAATGATCGGTTCATTTTCAGATAAAGGCACCTGCTCAAAAACAGACTCCATAAGATCAACTATGCCAGTATCGTGATACGCACTAATGGGATGCGGTTCGCCAATACCAAGCTCAAAGAACTCATAAATCATATCCTCACGCGAGAGGGTATCCACCTTGTTCGCGGCAAGAACAACTGGCTTACCCACTCGCCGCACCATATCAGCCACATCTTTGTCGGCATCAACTACACCATCATTAACATCTACCACAACGATGATAGCGTCAGCCTGACTTAAGGCTATTCGAACCTGATTTTTAATGTCACTCCACATCAACTCATCATGAGGACGGTCTTCTACTCCTGCCGTATCCACAATCAAATACCGACGTTGTCCCCATTCAGCATCCATAGAAACACGGTCACGAGTTGTACCTGGAATGTCACTGACAATAGCAATTCTCCGACCCGCCAAGCGGTTGAACAGAGTCGACTTCCCTACATTGGGTCTTCCGATAATTGCTACGACTGGCAAAGCCATTTTAATATCCTAGAGTTACTTCATTGGCTGCTTAGTGCACATTTGTGGTGTGCACTAAGCAGCCAATGAAAACTAGACCAACTTTTCCATTAGAGCAGCTTGTGCCCAAAGACGATTTTCTGCTTGATCAAATACTATTGATCTTGGATCGTAAAGTAGGCCGTCTGAAATTTCCTCTCCGGGGTGTGCTGGAAGATCATGCATAAATTTCACATTTGGGGATGCCTCGTCTAGAATTCTTGGATTGACTTGATAGCCTTCAAACGCCGCTAGACGTTCGGCTGATTCAGTCTCCTGCCCCATGCTTGTCCATACATCGGTATAAACAATATCAGCATTAGCCACAGCTTCCAGTGGGTTGCTTACCTGATCCACAGAACCTCCCGCATGTTCACCATAAGCATTTGCGCCATCAACGGAATCACTAGAAAGTTTGTACCCATCTGGTGAAGCGATTTTCAACTGTCCACCCAAGCCTGCAACGGCATATCCAAGACTCAATGCAACGTTATTACCATCCCCTATAAATGCCACTTTGCCACCTGCGACAGTTCCCAATTCCTCAGTGATAGTGAGTACATCGGCAAGAGCTTGACACGGATGTTCATGGTCGGTGAGAGCATTAATCACCGGCACTGACGCATTTGCTGCAAATTCTTCAATAGTAGACTGCAGAAACGTCCTAATCACGATGATGTCGGACAACCGCGACATAACATTTGCTACGTCGGCTACAGGCTCCCGAGTGCCTAGGCCAACCTCTTCAGGGCCAAAATAAACAGGACTGCCAGCTAATTTTTGAGTCCCGATCCAAAACGAAAGTTTAGTACGTAACGAAGGCTTTTCAAAAAGAATCGCAACCGATTTGCCAACAAGTGCATTGCTCACCATACCAGCTTTCATTTCAGTTGCTCGATCAAGCACGGATTGAATGTCATGAGAAGCAATATCTCTGAACTTAATAAAGTTGTTAGACATTGATATGACCTCAACTCAAATTTGAAATGAAAAAAGACGCAATAGCCATCAAATGCTCAAACATCTTTCAACCGGTTTCACTAAAACGGAAAATGCTTTTATCCAGTGTTCTAGCGTCAGGTTTCTCTGGCCAAATATTGAATTTAGAATTTATTTCTTAGCCAACCTGATCGCGTAGCCAACCTTTATTCTAACCGCGCATCACACACAAAACTACGCAGGAGTAAATTTCAATAAAGTTTGGCTGACGTCACTGTGCTCATATACCGGTTTCAATAACATTCCTATACACAAAGCTTCGGGTTCAGGGTCAACGCCAACGATGTTTGTCGGAATAATCACGCCCTCTTGTAATCGCACAAGTGCTGTAATGTATGGCACCTCACCAACGAATCCCATATGCGGAGCAGCGTGAACAATTGCGTATGTAAAAAGTTCCGCCTGACCTGACACTTTCACCCATTCGATTCCTTCACTACCATTTTCTGGTTCAGATATTGAAAAATTACGCGGATAGAATTGGAATTCACCGGTTGTAGTCGAACGCTGAAGCCAAATTTCTTCATTTTTAAGCCCCGCCCAATAGCGATCCGATTCAGGCTGTGATACGGGCTGTGGTTTGGATGTTGTATTAGTCATGTGGTTATTGAACTCCAAGTACAACCGTGCCAGTAGAAGATAAGAGCCCGCCAGTGCCATGTGCGACCGCTAGATCACAATTATCCAACTGACGTTGGCCTGCCTGACCACGCAACTGGCGTACCGCCTCAACTACAGTGAAAATCCCATACATCCCAGGATGAGTATAAGAAAGACCACCTCCATTGGTGTTCACCGGAAAATCACCACCTGGTGCGGCTCTTTGAGAAGCTACCAGGTCCGGACCTTCGCCTGGGGCGCAAAATCCAAGGTTTTCTAAACTTACCAACACGGTGTATGTAAACGAATCATAAATCATCGCAAGATCAAGGTCTGAGTGCGTTATGCCAGCCATCTCTAATGCTTGCGGTCCTGTATGCCGACCAAACGCTTTGGTTAAATTGGGCATCTGGGAAATCCCTGAATGATCATGTCCTTCTCCAGCACCCAAAATAGCCACGCTACCATTTTTCGCATCCCTCGCGCGTTCCGGAGTAGTAATAACAATCGCAGCACCAGCATCTGTTACCAGGCAACAATCTAGCAGATGAAACGGCCAGGCAACCCATTTCGAATTGTGGTAATCGTCAAACGTCGCAGGTTTATCATAGAAATATGCCTTTGGATTCATATTGGCCCATTTTCGAGTCGAGACGGCAATTTCTGCCATCGCCTGACGAGTCCGATCCTCACCGTACTCATGCATATACCTGCGCGCTGCCATTGCATACGAAATAGGCGGACCAATGATTCCATACGGCGCCTCGTATTGCGCCATTGGGGTGCCGGGATTACGTGGAATTGGCGCACGATCCGATCGACCCGACTGGCCGTGTGTAATCAACGCTACTTCGCAATACCCGGCTGCAATCGCAGCTAGTGCGTGTGCAACATGAATGACAAACGATGAACCGCCAACGGAAGTACTGTCCGTATAACGGGGATGGATTCCAAGATACTCGGCAACATCCAAAGTAGACCACCCAGCAGTAAATAATGCATCAACGTCAGCAAACTGCAAGCCTGCATCATCAAGGGCATTTATCGCTGCTTCAGAGTGATGAACAAGTGGAGATTTTTCTGGAACCTTGCCCAATTTATTCGATTCGGCAACACCTACGATGTGAGCTTGTCCTGAGAGATTTTGAAGTTTTTGTTTATTTGGCATGTTCTCGTTAATCGAGCGTTATTAAACACAAATATGGAGGCATATGGATTTGTCATTAATAATTATTGCATCGGAGAATAGTCCGTTGGCGTGAGGAGTTGATTTCGAACATTCTTAACAATTAATCCATCTCTATGAGAATCTGCAGTCACTTTGGCCCATTCCGGATCGTTGCGAAAACTATCCCAGGCTGCCGTTCTTTGGTTGGCATCCTCAAATGCCACCATATATGTCAATTCGTGGTTACTTTCACCAACGTCTGTAGTCCAATAGCCTATGCTTTTGATACCGTGCTTTTGAAATAGCTTGATCGTATGGTTGGCAAAACGAGCATTGATATTCGGAAGCCTTCCAGGCAGGCATTCATATACGCGAAGTTCATAAAGCACGAGATTTCCCTTTCACTAGTAATTTGGCGGCCTCAATTTCACCTTGCATACAGAAATTCTGGATAGCTATTGATAACCCGTCAACCTATTACTCGATTCGCTGCATCAATCATTCGATGAAGTGACTGGTCATCACGTAAATAATTAAGGTTAGTTCCATCTAACGCCGTGAGCGCCACTTTACCTCGAGCAAGGACTTCAATATCACTGCCTGAAGTTAGTTCCAAACCATCTATATTGACTTTTAACCCAGAGAATATTTCATATCCTCCATCAGACTGTAAATCCACGTTCATTTTCAGATCAGAACGTGCTGGAGCAGAACCTTCCGCGCCGTTTATACCACTGACCGAAATTGTAGGAAAGTTAACATTGAACAAAGAGCCCGAAGGAGTTTCGGGGGACATTAGCTCATTAGTAATCGCTGTTATAACGTTCGCAACCGTGAAATCATTGACATGATCCATCGCATCCATAGAAAAAGCACATGCCCTCATACCAAGTGCCGATGCAATTATTGCTGCCCCAAATGTCCCAGAAATAAACATATTCCTGCTCGTGTTAAAGCCAGGATTAATCCCCGAAACCACTACGTCGACATCATCTTTGAAAATGTATTTTGATCCCAAAATTACAGAATCAGCAGGCGTCCCATTCACTGCAAAACAGTTCACTCCATCGAGCTTACTCGTTACCTGATCGACATTTACGGATTTTCGAAAAGATATAGAACATCCTGTACCTGACTGATTATCCACTGGAGCAACAACTGTCACTTCGCCTAACGATCTAACAGCTTTGGCAAGTGCCCAAATACCTGGATTTTCAAAACCATCGTCATTGGTAACAAGAATATTCATGTACAAAATCGTAGAGGTAGCCCAACCCAAATGCATGTTTCGAACAACCAGATTTTAGATCTATTCAGATTCAATCACATTTACCCAAAAACAAATTATCAATTAACCTAGCCCGTCCAATATTCACCGCAAGGAGAGCTCTGGCGGATCCAACAAAATGATTAAGTTCCTGAAAAGTATCAGCATCCACTATGGCCACATATTCTGTATGAGCTAGTGATTCATCAAGCAATACTGATTTGAGTTTAAATCGAAGAGCGTCACTCGATCGCTCACCGGAATCCCACATTAACTTGACCGCGGTAAGAGCTCTAAACAAGACAGGAGCGGCTTTCCGTTCTATTGGAGATAGATACGCATTACGGCTGCTTATAGCCAACCCGTCAAGTTCACGAACTGTAGGTATGGGGATTATTTCCACGCCAAGTTTGAGTGATTTGTTTATATGTTGGATGATCCTAAGTTGCTGGGCATCTTTTTCACCAAAAGTGGCTTTATCTGGAGAAATAATAGAAAACAATCGAGTGACAACTGTAGCAACCCCTTCAAAATGTCCAGGGCGATGGATGCCTTCGAGCAATTTTCCTATTGGACCTGGATCAATCAACGGAATAGGATTTCCATTAGTCGGATATATCTCTTCGACAGATGGAACAAAAACAAAGTCCGAACCATTATCGTCAAAATTGGCAATATCAAAAGCTTCATCGCGCGGATAATCGAAAAAATCCTCATTCTCAACAAACTGAGTTGGATTGAGAAATAACGACCCTATAAGTACGTCACACTGTGGGCGCAGAACCTGTAAATGCCTCGTATGACCACGATGAATGCCACCAAGTGTGGCAACCAGTCCAACTGAACCAGATATACACCGCCGAATTTCCTGCATTTCCGCAACGGTACGTATTACGCGCATAAATTAGTTGTCTGGCTCTAGCGCATTTCTAATAGGCGGCATGACACGTGACTCATCGGAGAAAAAAGACTGTGCGTCAGTCGGAAATGTACCGGCACCTACATCCTGTCCATATCGAACAAGCGCATCCTTGATAATCGGAGCCAGAGTGGCATACTCACCCGAGTGGCGAGGCCTGAAGTCGGGATCAAGTCCCAACATATCGTGGAAGACCTGAACTTGCCCATCACAATGAACACCGGCACCGATTCCAATCGTTGGAATATCTAAAACCTTTGTTATCTTCTTAGCAAGCTCAGCAGGAATTAGTTCAAGAACAACAGAAAATGCACCAGCCTCCTGAAGTGATAAAGCATCCTCAAGAACCTCATTAGCCGTTGTTTCCGTCTTACCCTGTACTCGGTAGCCGCCTAGCCTGTTCACATGCTGCGGTGTAAGTCCTATATGCCCCATTACCGCAAGACCAGCCTCAGTAAGCCGCCGAATTATCGGAGCGACAGATTTGCCACCTTCCAGTTTTACTGCCTGAGCTCCACCTTCTTGGATTAGGCGAGCAGCATTACGCAAAGCTGTTTCAGCATCAATTTGATAGCTAAGAAACGGCATATCGGCGACAATAAGTGGTTTGGTTGTCCCTCGAACAACAGCTGCAGAAGCGTTAACAATATCGTCAACGGTTACTGGAATTGTTGAATCGTAACCAAGAACAACATGACCCATACTGTCACCAACAAGAATCATAGGCAGGCCTGCCGCATCGATAATACGGGCTGCCGTGTAATCGTATGCGGTGACCATAGGTATAGATACGCCACGACGCTTCATCTGTTGAATCTTGTATGTTGTGATTCGGCGAGTTGCCATTGTGTACCTCCGCGCCGGTCGGCTGCCACTTGCTAACCGCCAGGCCTTAGTTCACTTACTGCAAATCATTATTACCTATTTTTAGATTTTTGGGGTAATCCGCAGTTCAATTTTCATTAGAAAGTAACGATTTGATACCTTCAAACCCAGAATCAGATAATCCGCCCTGCTCTTTGGCTATGTGCAATGACGCCAAAGCGAGGGCTGCATACGCATTGCGGATTCCTATAGATTTATTCGCAGTGGCTTCTAAGTGCATTGTAATTGTTTCGATATCACCGCGAACGAATGGCCCTGTTATCGCATGGGGCAGTCCTTTTTCGTCTAAAGCATCAACAGTCGCTCTAAGAAGCGGAATTAACCGTCTCAGGGCCTCTGTACGCTCGATCCCAAGAGGTTCCCACATTTCAGCTGATAATCCAGTGAGGCCTGAGAGAAGTCCGCAAGCCATTACAGCTGAAGCATGATAAGCAGCTCGTTGGGAGGACTCAATCTGAAAAGCCGATCCACCTAAATCTTCAGCAAGGGTACGCAACCAACCTAAAAGCTCGGGACTAGCCGACTCTATTGCAAATGACACATCTTGCAGGCGCTCATACGAATCAATCGTCGGAAACGTTTGAAGGGGATGGAACCCTCCGGTCTGAGCTCCAGCAACGCGTGCTGTATCAAGGGGAGCCAGCGACATGGCGCCAGCGCAATGAATAACCGCCTGATGGGATCGCCATTTAACCCCTGAACAAATTTTTTCTATATACGCATCAGGTCCAGTTATGAAAACGATGTTGGCGACATTGACTGCCGTCTGGACATTTTCAACAACTATCCCGGTTGTGATATGCGAATTCAACCATTCACGATGGGTGGGTTGTCTACTCGTAATGGCCGCAACGGTATAGCCAGCTTTGTCCAAAGCAATTGCGAGACTTGAACCAAGTCGACCAGCTCCTAAAACCGCGACAAGAGATTCTTTGTTTAATACAGGAAGAGGAGTCATAAAAACCTTGCCTTTGCATCTTTCGCAGAAAGAACCCCACCCAATGTTTCAGCAGAATCAATAGCATTCATGATGGCCTCTGACACGGCTTTTAAAGCAGCTGCATGAAGAGTGTCTCCTGAAGTATGTTCTTTATAAGTTCCTGTTGAAAGGCCAAATATTGTATCCCCATCATTTGCAGTATGAGCCGGTCGAATTGCAAGCGCAATTCCGTCTTGTCCTGCCATCGCCAAACGAGTAGCACCTACCTTATCGAGCTTGGCGTCCGTCGCCACAATTCCTAGAGTCGTGTTCCTAAAAAAACCTGTCTCTTTCCAATGCCTTTTGATCATCAATTCAACTGAATTATCAAACCCGGTCTCAGTGAGGGGCCCGGCAACCGTTTCACCAGTTTCGGGGTTAACCACGTCCCCTTTAGCATTCACAACCATCAGGGCTCCAACTGTTGCTCCGTTCGAAACTTCTACCGAAGCAGTTCCTATTCCACCCTTGACCGAAAACCTCTTACCGAGGACCTTGGCAGCGGTAGCACCGGTTCCAGCTCCAACACAACCTGTTTTGAAGTCAACTGACGCCGATTTTGCTGCTGCGTAACCATCATTGAAATCAGGTCTTACTCGATGATTGATAAATCCAAGATCATAAATCACCGCAGATGGAACAAGTGGAACTCGAATCCTTCCCATTTTGATCCCAATTCCTTGTTCTTCTAGGTATCGAATAGCCCCGCCAGAGGAATCCAAACCAAATACACTCCCACCCGTCAAAGTCACTCCATTTATCCACTTAGCACCCGCTACAGGGTGAAGCAACTCAGTATCACGGCTACCAGGAGCGGCACCTCGCACTTCAAGTCCAGCGACGGCATTGTGCTCAGATAGAAGTACAGTACAGCCCGTACCATTTTCTAGATCCGTATGATGGCCGACTGTAATTCCTGATACATCAGTGATACTTCCTGAATAATTCATCCGAATGATTTGACCTGCCAATAATTCCAACACGAATCAATTGCCGAAACCTGCAATTTAGCAGTTAGGCTAGGATAGCAATTGCATCGTAAATTTCAACTTTAATGATGCCTTAATGTCAGAGTATACGAACCGCGAAAACTGAGCGTATACTGAGTTGGAATTGACGTGCAGCGAAATTCGTAACCACCATCAAATACCAGAACGCCGCAAGTAAAATTTCTTGCTGATAAAGCTGACAAATAAAAATAAGGAGTTCAAAACGTGCCTCGTGACTTCAAGGAACTGAAGCCCGCATACGGATTTGATGATGTGGCAATAACTCCAGGCGACATCACTATTAATCCGGAAATGGCAGATTTATCGACGAATTTCGACGGAATCAAACTGGATATCCCATTTATAGCCTCAGCAATGGATGCTGTAGTAGATCCAAAATTTGCAATCGAAATGACAAAATCCGGTGGGCTTGCAGTTATGAATATGGACGGGCTACACACCCGTTACGAAGACACCACCGAAATCTATGAAGAGATAGCGGCGGCACCTCGTGAAGAGGCAACGGAAATCATGCAGAAAATCTACTCTGCACCTCAACGACCAGAACTAATTGCAAAAAAAGTGGAACAAGTGAAAAAGGGAGGCGGATCTGCTGCTGTTTCATTTGTGCCGCAGACGGCCAAGAGAATGGCACCTGTGGCTGTGGAAGCCGGCGCTGACATGGTGGTCGTCCAAGGAACTGTTGTGACTGCCAGACATTCATCAAAAAGTCTAAAAGGCTTAATTTTTTCTGAACTGGTCGAAGATCTCAATGTTCCAGTGCTTGTTGGTAATACAGTTTCATATGAAGTCACGAAAGAGCTAATGCAACAAGGCATTCAAGGCGTGATGGTTGGCGTGGGGCCGGGATCTGTTTGCACAAGTCGAGAAGTTCTAGGAATTGGCATTCCCCAGGTTAGCGCCACTGTTGAATGTGCTGCTGCCCGAGACGATTTTTTCAAGGAGACCGGTAAATACATACCCATAATCACAGACGGTGGAATTCGCACTGGAGGTGACGTGTGTAAGTCTTTTGCAGCCGGGGCAAATGCCGTGATGATCGGCAGCCCGTTCGCCAAATGTGAAGAAGCTCCCGCCCATGGTTACCATTGGGGAATGGCTACTTGGCATGATTCGCTCCCACGTGGAACGCGAATTAATATGGGTACCGAATACAGCTTAAATCAACTTTTATACGGCCCATCATCACGCACCGACGGGACATTGAATCTTGTCGGCGCATTGCAAGTTTGCATGGGATACGTAGGCGCTGAGAATCTCAGAGAAATGAACAAAGCTCGTATGGTCTACGCGCCGGCAATAAAAACCGAAGGTAAGATATATCAGGCAGCAGGTTTGGGTTCCTGAACCCTCATCTGACCAACAGTGTGTGATTTTGCTACGAACTACCCAATGTGCTCGTATCTTGCTTTAAGAGACAATCATTTATATGAATTTCAAACGGCCACGCGGGACATCAGACATACTCCCTCAGGACCAACCTCATTGGTCTCATGTTTACTCGACTGCCAGTAAAATTGCCGAACAGTTCGGATTCGGACGTATCGATACCCCCACATTTGAAGAAACGAGTCTTTTTCAACGAGGTGTGGGTGATGAAACGGACATCGTTCAGAAAGAGATGTATTCGTTTGATGATCACGGCGGCGATTCGATAACGCTACGTCCCGAAGGAACCGCTTCTGTGTGTCGAGCTTATATCGAAAATGGCTTACACAATCTCCCGCAGCCAGTGCGCATGTTCTATATGGCGCCAATGTTTCGATACGAAAGACCGCAAGCTGGTCGAGTGCGTCAACACCATCAGTTTGGATGCGAAATAATCGGAGATTCATCACCTGAAGTGGATGCTGAAATAATCGAACTCGGCTGGAAATACATCAATGATCTGGGATTAAAGGGTGTGACACTTCGATTGAACAACCTGGGAGATCCCACGGCCAGATCTGGCTATCTAAGTGATTTAGAAAAATATTTCACAGGTGTAGCGAATCAGTTGCCACAAATCGACCAAAAACGACTTCAACGAGCCCCATTACGCGTGCTCGATTCAAAACATCCTGTCACACAGTCACTTACTGATGCAGCACCAAGATCTGTGGATTACATAACAGGGGAAACCAAAGAACACTGGACTTCTTTACTGACGCTACTAGACAATTTGAAAACTAATTATCCTGAATTTTCGTATACCATCGATCATCGATTAGTGCGCGGTCTGGATTACTACAATCGCACAGTATTTGAGTACGAACCAATCGGTGCTACAGGACAGCAAACGCTTTTAGCTGGCGGAAGATATGACCCGCTAATTGGTATTTTAGGAGGTCAAGAAACACCAGCTATTGGCTTTGGTTCAGGGATTGAGCGAATGATTCTTGAAATGAAAAAACAAAAAGTAACGGTAGCTCAACTTAAAGGTCCGAAGATCATAATAATCACCGTAGGCGACTCTGGGAAAGCATCTGCTTCATTAGCAACAGAATTACGAACAGCGGGGATTTCTACAATCCTGGCTCCTAAAAGGTCACTAAAAGCGCAGATGCGCTACGCAAATAATCAAGCAGCGGAAAATGTTCTAATCCTCGGCGACAGAGAAGTTAATCAAGGAACTGTGAGTTTCAAAAATTTAGCAGCAGACGGTGTTCAACAAGAAATCCGTCGTGATGCTGCCACAATTGCCGAACACATCCGGTCTTATAGAGAAAACTAGATATGCAACAAACAATGGAATCACGGCTGAATGATATCGCTGACCGGCACCGTGAGGTTGAGCATCTAATGTCGCAGCCTGAAACCGCATCGAACCCGAACGCTATCCGGAGATTAGGACGTGAGTATAGCCAACTCCAACATATCGTCGATCTATGGAATCAAATCATTCGAACCCAATCGGATCTCGAAGCCGCAGAAAATATCATCACAGAGGAGAAAGATCCAGAAGTACGACAATGGGCGAATGAAGAGATACAAGAACTGCAACAACGGTTAGAAGCCCTCAGCGAAAATATCAAACTTGAGTTGCTCCCAAAAGATGAAACGGAGCATGCAGACGCTGTCATCGAAATACGAGCCGGTGCTGGTGGAGATGAAGCTGGTTTATTTGCATCAGAAGTATTCCGTATGTACCAAAGATACGCTGAAAATCGCAAATGGAAGCTCAAGATATTAAGCCAGAACGACACCGGCGTTGGGGGACTGAAAGAGGTTACATTCGAACTGCAAGGTGAGCGAGCGTACCAACGCTTACATCTTGAAAGTGGAGTACACCGTGTCCAAAGGGTACCTGCAACTGAATCTCAAGGACGTATTCATACATCGACAACTACTGTTGCCGTACTACCAAAGGCTGAGGAACTGGACATCCAAATCAACGACAACGATTTGAAAATAGATGTCTTTCACTCAGGTGGTGCCGGAGGTCAAAACGTCAATAAAGTTGCGACCGCAATCCGCATAACACACCTACCATCCGGACTTGTGGTTCAGTGTCAAAACGAACGTTCCCAATTACAAAATAAGCTGCAAGGAATGGAAATTTTACGATCACGCTTATGGGACATGGAACTGCGCAAGAGAAATGAAGCAATCAGTGCAAACAGAAAAGCTCAGGTGGGAACTGGTGATCGCTCCGAAAAGATTCGTACGTACAATTTCCCCCAATCACGAATAACCGATCACCGTATTGGCTACACAAGTCACCAAATGCAGAATGTACTCAGCGGAGAACTCGACGAGTTCATCGATGCGCTGCTACAGGAAGAACAAGCGCGTAAACTAGCTACGGCAAACAGCTAAGTACACAAAAGCGTCTTTCATGACCAACAAAACAGTTTCCACACTTATAAAGGCGGTCACTGCACAACTTAGTGCGGTTGGAATCGAAGATCCGGCAATCAACGCAAGGCTTTTAATCAGGCAAGCTTTTGGGTGGTCTGCGACACATCAACTCAACAATCTATCAAAGAGTGCTCCAACTGATCAGTTGCCATTACTAGAATCACTTGTAAAGCGACGTAAAAATCGAGAACCCTTATCGTACATCACAGGTAAAGCTGAATTTTTTAAACGACAATTCTCAGTTGATGAACGAGTGCTAATTCCACGTCCCGAAAGCGAACAACTCGTTGCACAAACGATAAATTATGTTCGAAAACTCGGAATTGAGCATCCTCGAATCGCTGATATCGGTACCGGCTCAGGTGCAATAGCAATTTCAATTGCACTTGAGATGCCATCGGCGGAAGTTTTCGCAACTGATATTTCATCAGAAGCTTTAAAAGTAGCACAGATGAACGCCCACAAACTAGGTGCCGAAGTTGAATTTACTCAGGGCAATCTAATGGGCACACTTCAAGGAAAATTCGACTTAATTGTCTCAAATCCACCGTACATACAGAGTCAGGTAATAAAATCTCTTGAACCAGAAGTGCGTAGAGAACCGCGAATAGCCCTTGATGGTGGGCCCAATGGCACAGAAGTCATCTCACCTCTCCTAGAAGAGATTCGGAAAAAGCTTAAACCAAGCTATAGTGCCGCTTATGTCGAAATCGACCCCCCAATTGCCGATATCGCATTAAAAACCGCTCAAGCCAAATTCTCATACGCGGAAGTTTCCATACTTACAGACCTCGCCGGATTG